>NZFC01000003.1 GCA_002689195.1 Rhodobiaceae bacterium
TGGCGGCGGCGTGCCCCCGACGCCTGGGTGGAGGGGGGGGGGACCAGGCGCCTGCCGATCAGCCGCGGCGTCTCGACAAGCTGGATAGTTTGCGGACAAACCGGCGCGAAGTGGTGGCGCGCTCGACAACACAAGCGGCCTATATCAAGGCGCTTTTGACCAGCGAGCTGGTGGTCGGCACGGGGCCTGCGGGAACCGGCAAAACCTATCTGGCGGTCGCGGCTGCCGCGGCCATGCTGGTCGAGGGGCGCGTCGACCGGATTATTCTGTCGCGCCCTGCGGTCGAGGCTGGCGAGAGCCTGGGCTTTCTGCCCGGCGATATGCGCGACAAGGTCGACCCTTATTTGCGCCCGCTTTACGACGCGCTTTATGACATGCTGCCCGGCCCGCAAGTGACGCGGTCGCTGGAGAGCGGCGAAATAGAAATCGCGCCACTGGCCTTTATGCGCGGGCGCACGCTGTCAAATGCGTTTGTCATTTTGGACGAGGCGCAAAATGCCACGCCAATGCAAATGAAGATGTTTTTGACCCGCATGGGCGAAAATTCGCGCATGGTCATTACCGGCGACCCCAGCCAGGTCGACCTGCCGTTTGGCGCGAAATCGGGCTTGAAGGACGCGCTGGAAATTCTGCCGAAAATTCGCGGTGTCGACATTACCCAATTTGGCGAGGAAGACGTTGTGCGCCACGATCTGGTCACGCGGATTGTTAAGGCCTATAATAAGCGCGATGCGACATTGCCCCAACGCACAGCCGGTAAATCGTCTAGAAAGCGCGCGGCCGAGCCTAAAAACCCGTCATTGCTCGATGATGCAAAACATAATGATGATGCGGATAATGCCGACCAAGAAAATGAGCAAAAATAATGGCTAATGTGTCCCCCGCCGGCCTGCCGGAAGGTCTACCAGACGGACAAGACGAACCGGAGCCTGACAGTCCGAACCCTGACAGTCTGGATAAAGATCGACGTGGTGCGTCCGCAGGCTTCGGCATCGATATTCAATGCGACGACGCCCGCTGGCAGCCTTATCTCGGTTTGGTCGAAGCGCGACTTGGCGCGCTGGCCCACACCCTCGCACTACCAGCGCATGGGGAGGTGAGCGTAAAGCTCACCGATGACCGGCAAATCAGCGACTTGAACAGCGGCTTTCGGGGCAAATCCGGGGCCACCAATGTGTTGTCATTTCCGGCGCAGGATTTCACTGCACCGGCTGAGCAGAATATTTTTCCCGACATAGCGTTTTCGCTGGGCGATATTGTGCTGGCCTTCGACACGCTGGCTTGCGAGGCCGGGGCCGCCGACAAGGATTTTGCCGACCATTTGACGCATTTGCTGGTTCACGGGCTGTTGCATCTTTTGGGTTATGACCATCAAAACGATGCCGATGCCGTGCAGATGGAGGCGCGAGAAATCGTCTTGCTGGCGGGCGTCGGGGTGGACGACCCCTATGGCGCGGCCAGTGCCGAAACCGGAAAGGGCGAAACCGGAAGGGATAAGCGATGAGCGATCTGACACATGCCAATTCGGAAGAGACATTTTTATCCCGCCTGTGGCGGCGGGTGCGCGGTGTGTCCGAGCCGAATTTGCGCGAAAGCATTGAAGACGCGCTGGACGAGACGGAAGAAGAAGGCACCGAGTTTTCTCTGGAAGAACGCCACATGCTCCGCAATCTGCTTGGCTTCCGCGATGTGCGTGTCGACGATGTGATGGTGCCGCGCGCCGATATCAGCGCCATTGATCTGGCGACCTTTGGCGATGATGTGCTTGCGGTTTTTGTCGATAGCGGTCATTCGCGCCTGCCGGTCTATCGCGAAACGCTCGACAGTCCGGTCGGCATGTTGCATCTGAAAGATGTGATTGCCGCGCGCCGCGAACGCGCCAAAGCTGCCGATATCGAACCGATTATGCGCGATGTGCTTTTTGTGCCGCCCTCCATGCCAGCGCTTGACCTGCTGCTCAAAATGCAGGCCACGCGCACGCATCTGGCGCTGGTGATTGATGAATATGGCGGCACGGACGGGCTGGTGACAATCGAGGATTTGATCGAGGAAATTGTCGGCGACATTGAAGACGAGCATGACGATGTTGGCACCGCGCCGCTGCGCCAGACGGGGCCGGGCGTGTGGCGCGCGTCGGCACGGGTGTCGCTGGAGACGCTGGAAGATATGCTCGGCAATTCGGTGTTTGATGAAACCGTGTTCGAAGATATCGACACGCTGGGCGGGCTGGTTTTTGCCATTGCTGGCCGCGTGCCCCAGCGCGGCGAAATTATCAGCCATCAGCTACCCGACGGGCCGCCGGTTGAGTTTGTCATTCGTGACGCTGACCCGCGGCGCATCAAATCCCTCGACATTAAGCTGATGGCTATAACTCAAACATGACGACCGCGTTCCGCGAAGCCTGCTTGCGCCATCCCGCAGTGGTCGTTTTCGCCGCCGGTTTGCTGGTGCCGCTGGCTTACGCGCCATGGCGCTTGTTTTTCATATTTTTTCTCGCCTATGCGGTTTTTTTTAGCCTGGCGTGGCGCGCGCACCGACACGGTGGCCGGTTGTTTCTTCTTGGTTGGGCGTTTGCCTTTGGGCAGTTGCTAAGCGGCCTTTATTGGCTGGGCCATGCTTTTTTGGTCGATGCCGAGCAGTTTCTCTGGCTCCTGCCGTTTGCCGTCACGCTATTACCAGCGGGCTTGGCGCTTTTCGCTGGCGCCTCGGTCTGGCTGTGGGGGAAGGTGTGGGGGGCGGTGTGCCGCCACCGCGACCTCGCGGCGCATCCTTTAGCCGGCAGATTGACCGGTAAAATGGCGGCTTTTTTATTATTGGCCTTTTTCTGGTCCGCCGGTGAGGTGGCGCGCAGCCACCTTCTGACCGGTTTTCCGTGGAACCTGCCAGCGATGGTTTTCGGCAGCTGGGTCTATGCTGCCCAACCAATTGCTTGGGTCGGCATTCATGGGCTGGGACTTATGGCGCTCATTGTCGCCGCGCTCATTGCTTACCCTGCATGGCGGGTGCGTCTGGCGGGCCTTCTTCTTATTGTAGCGGTGTTTGGGCTGGGCGCGGCGCGGGTCGCGGTGCTGGAAACCACAGCCGCTGCGACCGGCGAACCGGTTTTGTTGGTTCAGCCAAATATAAACCAGAAGGAAAAATGGGATCCGGCGCGCCAAGCCGATGTCATCGCGGCCATGTTCGCGCAAACCGCGCGCGCTGTTGGCGCACATCCTGAGGCGCGCCTTGTCGTGTGGCCGGAAGCCGCTTTGCCGCTCTATTTAGATGAAGGCACGGCGTTCACCGACCGGTTGCGCGCCAGCGTGCCACCGCAGACGATTTTGTTAACCGGCGCAGTCCGGCGTCAGGTTAATGGCGGCGCGATAAATTATTTCAACAGCGTGATGGTGTGGTCGGGCAGCGGCACGCTGATTGCGCGGCGCGACAAGACGCATCTTGTCCCGTTTGGCGAATATCTGCCCTTGCAAAACCTGCTTGAAGCAATGGGCTTTCGCCAGTTGACGCAAATGCGTGGTGGCTATACGCCCGGCCATGACACCTCACCGATTGCCCTGCCCGATGGTCGGCGCTTGCATCCGCTCATCTGCTATGAGGCGATTTTTCCCTATCGCGCGCGCACCAGCCCACGCCCCGACATGCTTGTCAATCTAACCAATGATGGCTGGTTCGGGCGCAGCGCCGGGCCGCACCAGCACCTCGGATTGACGCGCTTGCGGGCGGTCGAACAGGGCTTGCCGCTGGTGCGGGTGGCAAACACCGGAATTTCGGTCATGGTCGACGCGCTTGGGCGGCCCATGGCGCGTATCGAACTGGACACGCGCGGGGCGATTGCCGTGCCCTTGCCCGCGGCGCTGCCGCCAACGGGTTTTTCCGTCTTCGGCCATGTGCCTTTCGCGATATTTTGGTTTCTGGGCGTCGGTTTTTTATGTTTTTGGCGGGGCAGAAATAAATTGATACTGGGCGACCAGTGACGCATAATCCGGGGTTCTAAAACAATAAAAACGAAGAAAAATGCCTCGCAAAAGTAATTCTGAATTAGATACCTATATTGGTGCCCGCCTGCATATGCGGCGATTGATGCTGGGAATGAGCCAAGAAGCACTGGGTGAAAAACTGTCCCTGATATTTCAGCAGATCCAGAAATATGAAAAAGGAACCAATCGGGTGTCGGCCAGCCGCCTTTACGAATTGGCACAAGCGCTTGACGTGCCGGTGCAATATTTTTTTGACGGCGTATCGGCCGAGGATGAGGCGGTGCTGCACGAAGCCATTGCCGAAGACGCCCATTTGTCGCCGTTTCTTGACTTTGTCTCCAGCGGTCAGGGCATCCAGTTGAACAGCGCTTTTTTGCAAATCGGGGACCGCAAAATGCGCCGCGATGTGCTGGCGATGATCGAGGGAATTGCGCGCGTCTCAGCAGACTAGGCTGGGCATTTTCGCTTGACGCTGTCGCGCCTTGTTGGTCTATATACCGCTCCTCAAGCGAACAAAGAGAGTGCCATGTCCAGTGCCATGCCCGTTGAAAATTATGTTTTTACCAGTGAGTCTGTCTCGGAAGGCCACCCCGATAAGGTTTGCGACCGTATATCGGACGCTATTCTGGACGCTTTTCTCGCCCGCGAGCCGGAAGCGCGCGTGGCGGTTGAAACACTGACCACCACCAATTTGATTGTGCTGGCTGGCGAAGTGCGCCCCGCAGGTCTTGTTTCCAATGAAGAAATTGAAGAGATCGCGCGCGCCGCCGTGCGCGATATCGGTTATGAGCAGGACGGCTTTCACTGGCGCGATGCCGAGGTTCAGGTGCGTATTCACGGACAATCCGCGCATATTGCCCAAGGTGTTGACCAGGACGGCGCGGGCGATCAGGGCATTATGTTCGGTTATGCCTGCCGCGAAACGCCAGAGCTTATGCCCGCCCCGATCGCCTATTCGCACCGTATTTTGGCCGATATGGCCGAGGCGCGGCGCACGGGCAGTGTCGCTGGTTTCGGCCCCGACAGCAAAAGCCAGATTTCGCTGCGTTATGAAAATGGCCGGCCCGTGGCGGCCACTTCCGTTGTCGTCTCAACCCAGCACGATGCGGCGCTGTCGCAAGATAATGTGCGCGGACTTGTGCGCCCATTTGTCGAAAATGTCCTGCCCGACGGCTGGATGTGCGACGACGACCAGTTTTTTGTGAACCCCACTGGCACGTTTGTTATTGGCGGGCCCGATGGGGACGCCGGACTGACGGGGCGTAAAATCATTGTCGATACTTATGGCGGTGCCGCGCCGCATGGCGGCGGTGCGTTTTCGGGCAAAGACCCGACAAAGGTCGACCGTTCTGCGGCCTATGCCGCGCGCTATCTCGCCAAAAATGTGGTGGCGGCTGAGCTGGCCGAGCGCTGCACCATCCAGCTTTCCTATGCCATTGGCGTGGCGCGCCCGCTATCGGTTTATATCGACACGCATGGCACCAGCAAAGTCGACACCAACCGGCTTGCGGAGGTGTTGCAGGCGGAAATGGATTTGAGCCCGCGCGGTATTCGTGAACATCTGGGCCTGAACCGCCCGATCTACGCGCGCACGGCGGCCTACGGGCATTTTGGCCGGACGCCGGAAGATGATGGCGGTTTCTCCTGGGAGCGTACCGACCTCGTCGACGCCATTAGCAACGCGCTCTAGCCAGTGCCGACGGACAAAAAAAGTCCTGAACCACCCCATAACCGTCGCCTGATTTACGGACGCCGACAGGGACACCGCCTGCACGCTGCGCCTGCCCGACGCGTCTCCGAAATGTTGCCCGAATTTGAGCCGGAACTTTCTGCTTCTGATTTCAAAGGCTGGTTTGGCGCGCGCGCGCCGGTAGCTGGCTTTGATGCTTACACGCTGGAAATCGGCTTTGGCGGGGGCGAACATTTGGCGGCGTGCGCCAAGGCCGCGCCGCAGACCGGATTTATCGGTTGCGAACCCTTCATTAACGGCGTGGCAAAATTGCTGGGTTATATCGAGGCCGAGGGTTTGGAAAATCTGTGCGTGCATCATGGCGATGCCCGCGATGTTATGGCGGCTATGCCTGCTGCCGCGCTCGACCAGGCGTTTCTTTTATATCCCGACCCATGGCCGAAAAAACGCCACCACAAGCGGCGTTTCGTTAATCAGGAAAATCTGGACAGCCTGTTTCGCGTGTTGGCTCCCAATGCCCGCTTGCTGGTGGCAACGGATATTGCCGCTTATGCCGATTGGACGCTGGCCGAGATAAAACAGCATGGCGGGTTTGTCTGGCACGCGCAGTGCCGCGCCGACTGGCTGCGCGCGCCCAAACATTGGCCGGGCACGCGCTATGAGCAAAAGGCGCGTGCTGCGAGACGCGTGCCGCATTATCTGGAATTTACCCGTCGTGAAGCGCCAGTGCCCGGCGCGCTCTGATATAAGTGCTTTGGTATAAATGTCGGGATATAAATGCCTGCTTGCCTGAGCGGTTAAAATCGCTATATTGCCCTCATCGCTGCTGCTTTTTTGGAAGTGGGTCGCTCTTCGGAGCCCCGCTTTTTTTAATGGCAAAAGCGGAAAAATGCCTGATTTGATGGGCAGAGTTACGGGTAAGACAACGCGAAAACCACAAGCGGATAAAACAGGGTGACACATTCGCAAGACGACCAGATCGAGCGCCTGAACGATGCGCCCAACGCGCATTTGATGGCACCAGGTGCCGCGCGACCGCTCTTGTCGCTATTGGTGCCGGTGATTGCCGATCTCGGATTTCATCTCGTGCGGGCGCGTATGACCTCGGAAGGAGAGCAGATGATCTTGCAGATCATGGCTGAAAATGATGCTGGTACCATCGCCATTGAAGATTGCGAGGCCATCAGCCATGCCGTGTCTGCCATGCTCGATGTGGAAGACCCGATTTCGGGAAACTACACGCTGGAAGTATCCTCACCCGGCATGGGCCGCCCGTTGACGCGGCCGCATGATTTTGAACGCTGGGCCGGGCTTGAAGCCAAGCTTGAATTGCAGCGCAGCGTCGATGGCCGCCGCAGGTTTCGCGGGCGCGTGGATGGATTTGAAGCCGGCGAAGCGCGGTTGCAAGTCGCGCTCGAAGGGTTTGAAACCCCGCAAGTGCTGGGTTTTGCGCTGGCCGATATTGCCGAGGTGCGGCTCGTGCCCGATGATGCGGCCTTGCGCCAATCGCTGAAGGCGGGCAAAACCCGGAAGAAATAGGGCCCGAAAGAAATAATTGCCGCTCATGCGGCTGCCATAATGCAGGAGACGAAAATGGCGACAGGTATTAGTGCCAACAAACTGGAACTGGTTCAAATTGCGGACGCGGTCGCGCGCGAAAAAGGCATCGACATTGAGATCGTGCTGGCAGCCATGGCAGACGCCATTCAAAAGGCGGCCAAAGCGCGCTATGGCGCAGAGAACGATATCCGTGTCGAGATTAACCCGAAAACTGGTGAAACGCGGCTTTTGCGGGCGGTCGAAGTGGTCGAGCTTGTCGAAAATGACGATACCCAAATATCGCTCGCTATTGCCCAGCGTGAAAATCCGGAGGCGCAAATCGGCGACGAGATTATCGACGAATTGCCGCCGGTCGAGTTTGGCCGCATCGCCACACAAGCCGCCAAGCAGGTTATTGTTCAGCGCGTGCGCGAAGCCGAACGCGAACAGCAATTTGAAGAGTTTAAAGACCGTGTTGGCGAGATTATTAATGGCGTGGTCAAGCGGGTCGAATATGGCAATGTGGTGCTTGATTTGGGGCGCGGCGAGGCCGTTGTGCGGCGCGATAATCTGATCCCGCGCGAGGTGTTCCGCCCCGGCGATCGCATTCGAGCCTATATTCAAAATGTGCGCCGCGAAATGCGCGGCCCGCAAATTATCNTGTCGCGGTCAGACCCNGCTTTCATGGCGAAACTNTTCGGCCAAGAAGTGCCNGAAATTTATGANGGCGTNATCGAAATTCGNGCCGTCGCNCGCGACCCNGGCAGCCGCGCAAAAATTGCCGTGATTTCNAGCGANCCGGGCATTGATCCGGTCGGGGCTTGCGTGGGCATGCGCGGCAGCCGCGTGCAGGCGGTTGTCAATGAATTGCAGGGCGAAAAGGTCGACATNATTCCNTGGTCTGAGGANGCGGCCGCGTTTATCGTTAACGCNCTGGCCCCTGCCGAAGTGTCGAAAGTGGTGNTGGATGAAGATATNCAGCGCATTGAGGTTGTCGTGCCGGACGAGCAATTGAGCCTTGCTATCGGCCGTCGCGGACAAAATGTGCGCCTCGCCTCGCAGCTAACCGGNTGGGATATCGACATTATGACGGAAGCCCAAGAAAGCGAGCGTCGCCAAGCCGAATTTGCCGAGCGCACGGAAACCTTTATGGGCGCGCTTGATGTCGATGAGATGATNGCGCAATTACTGGCGTCGGAAGGCTTTGCCACNGTNGAAGAAGTGGCTTTTGTGCCGCTCGATGAAATTACCTATATCGAAGGCTTTGANGATGAAACGGCGCAGGAANTTCAAAACCGCGCGCGTGACTTCCTCGACCAGCAAAATGCGGCGCTGACCGAACAACGGCGCGAAATGGGNGTGGAAGACGCGNTGGCCGAAATTNCCGAGCTGACGCCTGCCATGNTGGTGCGCCTTGGCGAAAACGACGTCAAGACACTGGAAGATTTTGCCGGCTGCGTGACGGATGATCTGACCGGCTGGTTNGAANNGGTTGAGCGCAAGCGNGTGCGCCAAGACGGTATTCTGGACGGGTTTGATATCAGCCCCGAAGAAGCCGAAGCCCTGATTATGTNGGCNCGGGNGAAAGCGGGCTGGGTNACGCAAGAAGAGCTGGACGCGCTGGCGGCTGAAAAAGCNGCGGCGGAAGCTGCNGNGCAAGCCGAAGAATTGGCTGCCGCCGAANNCGTGGAAGNTGGCGANGNNTTAGCAGGTTTGGAAANGTCCAGTGATAGTGNCAGCGNTGCTCCCACTGATGCCCCCACTGAGGCCAGTGCTGANNCCCCCACTGAGGCCAGCACGCCTGACACTGANGCNNCCTTGTGATGGGACATTTATATGGAATTTGCCTGTCATGTAACCGGAAAGACNTTGCCAGCAGATGAGATGCTGCGCTTTTGTGTGTCGCCCGNAGGNGAGTTGACGCCGGATATCGGCAATAANCTGCCNGGCGNGCATATTTGGGTGAGCGCGCGNAANCCNTGCGTTGCGGNGCTGCAAAACGGCCCCGACTGGCGCGTTCCGGAAGATTTGCCGTGTCAGGTTGCCGGATTGCTNGGTGNGCGCGCGCGAAATATGCTGGGNCTGGCGCGTGCTGCGGGCAAAATTGTGCTAGGATTTGCGAAAGTGGATGCAGCCCTTTCCGGNGGTCGCGCNGCNATGCTTGTTTCGGCATATGATGGCGCNCGCGACGGTCGGGCGAAACTGGCCCGNAAAGCGNANGCTGCCGGCGTGCCAATTATGGAGTTTTTTTCGGCAGAAGAATTGGGCTTGGCTATGGGACGCCAAGATGTGATACACAGCGCAGTTATAGANGCGCACTGGGCCGTTAAGATTGACGCAGCGACCCGTCGGTGGCAGGTCTATATCGGCACGACGCCGGATGTACAGACCGAGTGGACAGAAGTGAGGAAGCGATGAGCGACACAAAAACAGGCGAAGACGGCGAAGCAAGCGCCGGACGCAGTAAAACGCTGAGCCTGAAGCGCACGGTCGAATCCGGCCAAGTGCGCCAGAGCTTNTCGCATGGTCGCAGCAAGTCCGTGCTGGTGGAAAAGCGCCGCAAGCGCACGATAAATTCCGGCACGGCCGAAGCNGCGCCCGCCGCCGAGGAAGCCNCGCCNGAAGCGCCCGCGCCCGCCGCGCCGCAGGATAATCTGTCGAAAACGCAGCAAGACCGTCGTCAGGCTGCCGTTGTCGAAGCCAAGCAGCGCGCCATCGAAGAAGCCAAGCAAAGCGAAATTGACGCGCGCCGTNGTGCCGAGGAAGANGCNCGCCGCGNCGAGGAAGAGGCGCAAAAAGCAGCCGAAGAAGCCAGCCGCGCTGAANCNTTGGCCCGCGAAAAGAAAAAACCCNCCAAACAGGAAANCGAGCCTGCGCCGANCGCACGACCCGATAGCGCGCGCCGTGCCGAGGCTGAAAAACAGCGCCAAGANGCNAAAAAACCATCAACCGAACGCCGCGGCAATGAACGCCGTCGCCGCGCCGGTAAACTGACAATTAATGACGCGCTGAACGATGAGGAGCGGGTGCGCTCTCTCGCTTCTATGCGGCGTCGCCGCGAGCGNGAGAAAAGACAGACNGGCTCGTTTGACANTGCGGAAAAAGTGTCACGCACCGTGCAACTGCCCGACACAATTTCCATTCAGGAGCTTGCCAACCGCATGGCCGAACGCGCCGTCGATGTCATCAAAATTCTGATGCAGCAGGGCATTATGGCGAAAATCAATGACGTCATTGATGCCGACACAGCGCAGATTGTCGCCGAAGATCTCGGCCATAGTGTGCGCCGTGTATCCGAAAGCGACATTGAAGATGGGCTGATAGGCGACGCCGACAGCGAAGAAGATATGGTGCCGCGCCCGCCGGTTGTTACGGTGATGGGCCATGTCGACCACGGCAAAACATCGCTGCTCGATGCGTTGCGTAAAGAAAAAGTCGCCGCCGGTGAAGCCGGTGGCATCACCCAGCATATCGGTGCTTATCAAACGACCACGCAGAACGGGGTCGTGATTTCGTTTATCGACACGCCGGGCCATGCGGCGTTTACCGCCATGCGCGCGCGCGGGGCGAAGGTAACGGATATTGTCATTTTGGTGGTTGCCGCCGATGACGGCGTCATGCCGCAAACCGTCGAGGCCATTAACCACGCCAAGGCAGCCGAAGCGCCGATAATTGTGGCGATCAATAAAATGGATAAGGCCGAGGCCGATCCGACGCGCGTGAAGAACGAGTTGTTGCAGCACGAAATCATTGCCGAAGATACGGGCGGTGACACCCAGATGATCGAGGTATCGGCGCAAACCGGCGCGGGTCTGGAAAATCTGCTTGAGGCGGTGGCATTGCAGTCCGAGGTTATGGAGCTGAAATCCAATGCCGAACGCGGCGGTGAGGGCATCGTCATCGAGGCCAAGCTCGACAAGGGTCGCGGCCCCGTCGCAACAGTGCTCATCCAACGCGGCTCGCTGCGCGTCGGCGATGTGTTTGTGGTCGGGCAAGTGTCGGGCCGCGTGCGCGCGCTGGTTAATGACCTTGGCGAACAAATTGACATGGCCGGGCCTTCGGCGCCGGTCGAAGTGCTGGGGGCGGGCGGTGTGCCGGGCGCTGGGGACGTATTTTCCGTGGTCGAAACGGAAGCGCGGGCGCGCGAAGTTGCCGAATATCGTGAGCGCAAGGCGCGCGAAAAATCGAGTGCCAGCGGGCCGCGTGCTGCTTCGCTTGACCAGATGATGCAGCAGTTGAAAGACAGCGATGCCGCCGAAATTGCACTTGTCGTTAAGGGCGATGTGCAGGGCTCGGTAGAGGCCATCGTGCAGGCAGCTGAAAAACTTGGCACGGAAGAAGTGGCCGCGCGTGCGGTGCTTGCTGGCGTGGGCGGCATCACCGAAAGCGATATCACACTGGCCGCGGCGTCAAACGCCATTGTGCTGGGCTTTAACGTGCGCGCCAATAACCAAGCTCGCACAGCAGCCGAAGCCGCTGGCATTGAGATACGCTATTACAATGTCATTTACGATTTGGTTGATGATTTGAAAGCGGCGATGGCCGGTCTTTTGTCCCCCGATTTGCGCGAGACGCCTTTGGGCTCGGCCGAAATTCTGGAAGTGTTTTCGGTCAGCAAAACCGGCAAGGTTGCTGGTTGTCAGGTGCGCGAAGGGCTGGTGCGGCGCGGTGCCCGCGTGCGGCTTATCCGCGACGATATTGTCATCCATGAGGGCGAGCTGAGTTCGCTGCGCCGTTTCAAAGACGAAGTTAAGGAAGTCAATGCCGGTCAGGAATGCGGCATGGCGTTCGAAAATTACGCGGATTTGAAACAGGGCGATGTGATCGAGTGTTACGAGGTCGAGGAAATCGCCCGCAGTCTGGACGGCTAATCATGGGGTCGGGTGCGCGTGGGCCGAGCCAGCGTCAGTTGCGCGTGGGCGAGGTTATTCGCCAGCGCCTTGCCGAAGTGCTGGCGCGCGATGACCTTGAAGCCAAAATACTGAAAAAGACCAGCATCACCGTGACCGAGGTACGCATTACGCCTGACCTGCGCCACGCAAGCGTTTATGTCATGCCTCTGGGTGGTGTGCATTTGTCGGAAATTGTTGCCAAGTTGAACGAGGAAGCCCCGCGCCTCAAAAAAGCGGCGCTGGGGGGGCTGCATCTGAAATATGTGCCGAATATAAAATTCATCGCTGATGAAAGTTTCGACCGCGCCGCGTCGATGGATCAGTTGCTGGACAGCCGCGTCGTGGCGCGCGATTTAGGCGAGGCCGAAACCGGGCCGGACGCTAAACCCGACACTAACGCCGAGGCCGGAAAGAGCTGATGGGACGCAAAGCGCGCGGCCGCGAAATATCCGGCTGGGTCAATCTGGACAAACCGCGCGAGCTGGGCTCGACCCCTGCCGTCGCCGCCGTGCGGCGAATGTTCGATGCCAAAAAAGCCGGCCATGCTGGTACGCTCGACCCGCTCGCGTCGGGCATTTTGCCAGTGGCGCTGGGCGAGGCCACAAAAACCGTTCAGTTCATGCAAGCCGCGCAGAAAACCTATGAGGTGCGTTTGCGTTGGGGGGCGGCCACGCAAACCGACGATGTGGAAGGCGAGATCATCGAAACCAGCGACCATCGGCCCAGCGCGCAAGATATTGTCGCCGCGCTACCGCATTTTACCGGTGATATTATGCAAACCCCGCCGGCATATTCGGCCATTCGCAAGGACGGCGTGCGCGCTTACAAATTGGCACGCGCCGGAGAAAGCGTGGAACTGGCGCCGCGTCCGGTGCGTATTGACGCTATCACTCTTATTGATAGTGCTTCGCCGGATGCTTGCACATTGCAGGTTGTGTGCGGAAAAGGTGTTTATATTCGCTCGTTCGCGCGCGATTTGGCGCTTTATTTGGGCACCGTCGCCCATGTTACGGCGCTTCGACGCACGCGCGTTGGGCCGTTTAACGAAAAAAATGCAATAGGGCTGGAAAAACTGGAAAGTTTGCGCCATATTGTGCCCGATTTGGCGGCTCTGGATGCCCATGTGTTGCCCCTGAGGACCGTGCTGGACGACATCCCGGCACTGGCCGTTTCGGAGCAGCAGGCATCCCGCATTCGGCAGGGGCAGGCCATCTCTCTGGTCGATTTATCCGGCACACGCGCAGCGGTGGCGGATGGGGAAACCACCACGCAGTTTGTGGCGGTTCACGACGATTTACCGGTCGCTATTTGCATGTGCAAAGACGCGCTGGTGCATCCGGTCAGGGTTTTCAACTTTCCGCCTCGCGAGGCGGAATAACGGGCGGGCAAGCCGCTGAAAAGGAGTTGAGATGTCGATTAGCGAAGAGCGCAAACAGGCGCTGATAAAAGAATATGCAACAACCAATGGCGACACTGGTTCTCCGGAAGTTCAGGTCGCCATTCTGACAGAGCGGATCACCAATCTGACGGAACATTTCAAAACCCATGCCAAGGATAATCATTCGCGGCGCGGCCTTTTGAAAATGGTTTCCCAGCGGCGGCGGTTGCTGGACTATGTCAAATCGCGCGATGCAGACCGTTACAAAACATTGATTGAACGGCTGGGATTGCGTCGCTGACGAAATCAGGGCCGGGCAAGTGTTCGGCCTGCTTAATCAGGGCAAAGCCAGGGCGCACGGGCATGGGGTTCGTGTTGCCTGTTAATGAGAAGAACGGCCCTGCTCCGGCGTGGAGAAAATCTGGTTCTTCAATGCTGCCCGGAAGGTGGCGCGGCGCGAACATGGGGTTCGGTGCCGCAGAATAGGAAACGATATGTTTGAAATTACACGCGAAGAAATCGAATGGGGCGGTCGCCCACTTGTTTTGGAAACTGGCCGCATTGCCCGTCAAGCCGATGGTGCGGTGCTGGCGACCTATGGTGAAACAACCGTACTGGCAACCGTGGTTGCCGACCGCAGCCCAAAGCCCGGTCTGGATTTTTTCCCCCTGACCGTCAACTATCAAGAAAAGGCCTACGCCGCGGGTAAAGTGCCCGGCGGCTATTTTAAGCGCGAAGGGCGCCCCAGCGAAAAAGAAACGCTGGTGTCGCGCCTCATCGACCGGCCAATCCGTCCGCTTTTCGTCAAAGGATTTAAAAACGAAACACAAGTGATCGCCTCCGTGCTCAGCCACGATTTGGAAAACGATCCGGATGTTGTCGCTCTGGTCGCTGTCTCGGCGGCACTGACGATTTCCGGCGTGCCGTTTCGCGGGCCCATTGGCGGCGCGCGCGTTGGCTATATTGATGGCGAATATGTGCTCAATCCCACCATCGACCAGATGCAGGACACAAACCTCGATCTGGTTGTGGCCGGCACCACCGACGCGGTGTTGATGGTCGAGTCGGAAGCTGATGAGCTGTCGGAAGAAATTATGCTGGGTGCCGTGATGTTCGGCCACAAGCACTTCCAGCCGGTTATCGAGGCGTGCATCCGCATGGCGGAAAAAGCCGCCAAAGAGCCGCGCGAAATGGAAGAAAAAGACGACAGCGCGCTGGAAGCAAAAGTTGCCGAGCTTGCCAAATCCGGCCTTGAAGCCGCCTATCAGGAAGCCGACAAGCAGACCCGCCAATCAGCGATTGCCGCCTTGCGCGACACGGTGCAGGCCGAAATGCTGGACGAGGCTTCGGGTGACGCAGAGCGCAATGCCGTGGGCGGCGCGTTTAAGGGGCTGGAAAGCGACATTGTACGCACCGGCATTCTGGACACTGAAAAGCGCATTGACGGGCGCGGGCTCGCCGATGTGCGCCCGATTGTGTCGGAAGTCAATGTGCTGCCGCGCGCGCATGGTTCAGCACTGTTCACCCGTGGCGAAACCCAAGCGCTGGTTGTCACCACGCTGGGCACGGGCGATGACGAGCAATTCGTCGATGCGCTGGAAGGCACCTACAAGGAAAACTTCCTGCTGCATTACAACTTCCCGCCATTTTCCGTGGGCGAAACCGGGCGTGTCGGGTTTACCGGCCGCCGCGAGATCGGCCACGGCAAGCTGGCATGGCGCGCGCTGAAAGCGATGTTGCCAAGCCGCGAAGATTTCCCCTACACGCTGCGGCTGGTATCGGAAATTACCGAATCCAACGGCTCGTCCTCCATGGCGACCGTGTGCGGGGCTTCGCTGGCGATGATGGATGCCGGCGTGCCGCTCAAAAAACCGGTGGCAGGCATTGCCATGGGGCTCATCAAGGAAGGCGACCGCTTTGCGGTATTGTCCGATATTCTGGGCGATGAAGACCATCTGGGCGACATGGATTTCAAAGTTGCCGGCACGGAAGCGGGCATCACCTCGCTGCAGATGGACATTAAAATCACCGGCATCACGGAAGAAATTATGCAAGTCGCGCTCGACCAAGCCAAGGGCGGCCGCACGCATATTCTGGGTGAAATGAGCAAAGCGCTCACCGAAGCCCGCGATGAAATGGGTGAATACGCGCCCAAAATCGAGACCATCCAAGTGCCGCAGGATAAAATCCGCGAAGTTATCGGCACGGGCGGCAAAGTCGTGCGCGAAATTGTCGAAACCACGGGTGCCAAGATTGATATTGGCGATGACGGGCTCATCAAAGTCGCTTCCAGCGATGGCGAAGCCATCAAAGCCGCGCTTGATTTCATCAACTCCATTGTGGCCGAGCCGGAAGTTGGCGTGATTTACGAAGGCACGGTCGTCAAGGTCATGGACTTTGGCGCGTTTGTGAACTTCTTCGGCAAGCGCGACGGGCTGGTACATATCTCGCAATTGAAAAACGAGCGCGTCGCCAATACTGGTGATGTGGTGTCCGAAGGCGACACGGTGAAGGTCAAGCTCATCGGCTTTGACGATCGCGGCAAGGTGCGCCTGTCAATGAAAGTCGTTGACCAGGAAACCGGCGAAGACCTCGAAGGCAAGGAAACCGCAGAAGCATCTGAATAGGCTTCTGGCTGGCTTCATGGTATGATTCGCTGTGTGGATAGTTGCTTAATGGGGTAGGCTTTTAACAGCGTTTATGGAAGGCAAGACCAAACACTGATTCGTCTAACTTAGAGGTGAGGAGATGACTGATAAGTTTGAAGCATTAGTACATTTTCTGATTAGTGAGTGTGAAAATCCCGCCCGTTTGGGGGCAACTCGGCTGAACAAGGCCATTTGGTTTGCTGATGTTGCTTCTTTCAAGGCGTATGGTAAGCCGGTTACAGACAGTAAATATATAAAGCGGCAACGGGGGCCTGTGCCCGCGACTATACTTGCTTGCATCGAGAAGCTTGAGAAAGAAGGCAAAGTTGCTGTGACAGAGCCGCAAGAAAATTATGACCCAAGGAAGTTTATTTCACTCAAAGAGCCTGACGTGGGGTGCCTTTCTGAAAGGGATATCAAAGTGGCAAGGCATGTGTTGGATGTAGTTATTAATTACGCTGCCAGCGAGTTGAGCGAGGCCACCCACGATCTCATTTGGGAGGTCGCGGAATTTGGCGAGGAAATCCCGTTGGTGGCGACTCTGGCATCGACTCAGGGCGCGATAACAGATAGTGTAACGGAATGGGCTGACCGAGAAATCAGTAGATTATAATAAAAACAAGAAGGCCAAAATAATTAATGGGCCCGCCTGTTCTTAGATCCGTAGTGCTTGAGACTCGCGCAGCCGAGGCTGTTGACGAGTTAACGGCCTCTGTAGACCGGTTTGACGAGATACACCAAGCGTTTGAATGGCTGCTTGCACAAAACCCAGACGTCGGCGCGCGGTACCGTGATTTTAGGGTTTATGTGGTTGGAGCCGACAAGGTTGCGCGCACCCCTGAGATATGGCTCGTTTACAGTTACGATGATAAGGAAATAAGTATACGCGCCATTAAGGCGGTGTCAGGCGAACAACCCATTGATTGATCCGGGTCTCTGTGACGTCCAGTTGGGGCAATAGAAGCCCCTCTCCTTTTCACCCCAACCGTCTTCCCAAAATCCTAGAGATTCCCGTTATTTGCCCATTGTGTGAAAGCGACGAGATCGAACACCGTCAATTTGTCATTTTTAAGAGCCTGATCTTCAAGCCATTTTTGCGCGCCGGGTCTAAATCCGCCGCCGTCCAGAACAATTATGGCTGATTTTTGGGTTTTGAGGAGATTGGCAACGAGATAGGGATATTTCTCGTCTACCGAACCGCCGGCCTGTTGCCATTTGCATTCAATGATCAGGCCGTCGGGATATTTGCTGGGGTGATAGACAAAAAAATCGATCTTCAAGTCCAAGTTGTAGATCGTCTGACCAATCAAATATTGCGTGGTGAAAACCGGCTCACCGGCGATTATATGTTTTTGGATTTCGCGCTTGGAAACCTTGCCATAGCCGTGGCCGAGAAGAAGCCCCTCGACCATTTTTTCAAGGCTCCGACCTGATTGATTGGCGCGTCCCCCACCTGTCTCGGACATTAGTCGTAATTTCTTATTACCAATTCGACAACAGCTTTGCGCCCTTTGGGGTCAGAATTAATCATGCGNNCAGCTTTAACTTCATTTATGTGCCATTTGGGGCCGCTGTATAATTTGCGAATAAGTGCTGTGTCGGAGTTTGAGATCATGACGCGAGACCCNTGCGCCGCCCACTCATTTGCAACGTCACGCAACTCTTCTTGGCTGTTTTTATGAAACCCGCCTGCGAGATAATTTGTAAATGTCGCATCATATGGCGGGTCGATATAGATAAAGTCGGCTTCGACGCTCGGCATTTCCGAAAACCGCTGGTTTTGCAATTCGATTTTTTGCAATGCCCTATGGCAGGCCATAATATTTGTCTTATCGGCGACCACGGGGTCAGCGTAGCGGCCCACTGGTACATTGAATTTGTTGCGTGAGTTCACCCGATACAGCCCGTTAAAACAGGTTTTGTTCAGATAAATCATGCGNGCGGCGGTACCGATGTCTGAGCGCGGCGTGTACTCGTCGCGCATATGGTAAAAATATTCCTTGCAGTGAAGCGCCTTGTGCCGCCGCAGGGATTTGAGCAATTCGTGCGGGTTTTCTTTTACCGTCNGCCAAGTCTGGATGAGTTCGCTGTTCACATCCGAAAGTTGGGCGTTTTCGAATAAGCCGTTGTTTTGCAGATAAAAAAACATCGCCCCGCCGCCCAGAAAAGGCTCAAGGTAATTNTCGATAGAATTGGGCAACAGCTTTTGAAGCTGCGGGATCAAAGCGCGTTTCCCGCCGACCCATTTCAAAAATGGACGCGGGACACAGCCCTTGTCTGCAAGGTCATGGACATTGTTTTCGTCACGCTTGTCGAACTGACCTTGCGAAAAGAGCAGAGCATTCTTGTTTTTCATGGCTCACTCTTATTGTTATGTGAGTGAGCCTATAGTGGATCGGATAACGTCAATAGAGCGTTAAATTTGCCAATCTGCTTTGACTGAAATTATGTTCTTTCCGAGCGCAAANGCCTCAAACCTTCTTCATCACCAATGTGCCATTGGTGCCGCCGAAGCCGAAGGAGTTCGACATGGCGCAGGTGATACCGGCATTGTCTTTGCGTTCGCGCATAATCGGCATGTCTGCAAAGTCGGGGTCGAGCGTGTCGATATGGGCTGACGCCGCGATGAAATCGCCCTGCATCATCAGCAATGTGTAAATGGCTTCTTGCGCGCCGGCGGCGCCCAGCGAGTGGCCGGTCAGCGATTTGGTGGCCGCAATGGGCGGGCAGTCTTTGCCGTCGGGCCCGAAAACCTCGCGCAGCGCCTCGATTTCCTTGATGTCGCCAATGGGCGTGGAGGTGGCGTGCGGGTTGATGTAATCAATCGGGCAATCAAGGTCTTTCATCGCCATTTGCATGCAGCGCACCGCGCCTTCGCCCGATGGCTGCACCATGTCGTGCCCGTCTGATGTCGCGCCATAGCCGACAATCTCGGCATAGATTTTCGCGCCGCGTTTTTTCGCGTGCTCCATTTCTTCCAGCACCAGCACACCGGCCCCGCCCGCGATAACAAAGCCGTCGCGGTTTGCGTCATAGGCGCGGCTGGCAATTTCCGGCGTGTCATTATAGCCCGACGACATGGCCCCCATCGCGTCGAACAAAACCGACAGTGCCCAGTCCAGCTCTTCGCCGCCACCGGCGAACACAATGTCTTGTTTGCCCCATTGGATCATTTCCGCGCCATTGCCGATGCAATGGGTCGAGGTGGCGCATGCCGAGGAGATGGAATAATTCACGCCCTTAATGGCAAAGGGGGTGGCGAGCGTCGCCGAATTTGTCGACGACATGCATTTCGGCACGGCAAACGGGCCAACCCGCTTGGGGCTGGAATTGCGCGTGGTGTCGGCGGCCGTTATCAGCGCATGCGTGCTGGGCCCGCCCGAGCCCATAATAATGCCGGTCATCGGGTGCGACACTTCATCCGCCGAAAGCCCTGAATCGGCAATGGCCTGCTCCATGGCAACATAGTTCCATGCCGCGCCCGCGCCCATGAAGCGGCGCACGCGCTTATCGACCGCGGCTTCGATATCGAGCGTCGGGCGACCAGCGACCTGGCTGCGGAAACCCTTTTCAATCTGGTCGGCTTCGGCGCGGATGCCCGAGCGCCCGTCGGCGAGGCTGGCAGCGACTTCCTGCGCGTTATTGCCGATGCTTGATACAATCCCCATTCCGGTAATTGCGACACGTCTCATTGTTTTTTATTCTCCACTTGGTTCTGTGGGCTACATTTGCTCCGGCAGGAACAAGCCAACCCGCAGGTCTTCGGCGCTGTAAATCTGCTCGCCATCGGCCAGCAGCCGCGCATTGGCAATGCCCATGGTCAGGCGTCCGGTCATCACGCGGCGCATGTCGAGCTGGTATTCCACCAGGCTTACATCCTGCAACACCTGACCGGTAAATTTTACCGCGCCAGAACCCAGCGCGCGCCCGCGCCCTGGATTGCCAAGCCAGCCCAGATAAAACCCGACAAGCTGCCACATGGCATCCAGCCCCAGACAGCCCGGCATCACCGGATCGGTGCGGAAATGGCAGTCGAAAAACCACAATTCCGGCTTGATATCCAGTTCGGCGCGAATTTCGCCCTTATCATGCGCGCCGCCGCTTTCGCTGATATGCGTGATGCGGTCAAACATCAGCATGGGCGGTGCTGGCAGGCGGGCATTGCCCGGGCCAAACAGGTCGCCATTGGCGCAAGCTATTAATTCGTCATAAGTGTAACTGCTTTGGCGGGTCATAAATACTCCCGGTTAACGCGAAATTTAACATGGTCGCCTAGACAGAGGAAGGTTTATTGCGCCTTGACAGCCTTGCAACGATTGATTATTGATTAGAATGATTACAAAATGCAGTGATGCNATAACATGAATTTTGATGCGTTATCCCCCGAACAAATTGACCGGCTGCGCGACAAGTTGCGCGCTTCGGGCTTGCGTTCGACCCGCCCTCGCCTAGCGCTGGCGCATCTGCTTTTTGGGGCCGGAAACCGCCATGTCACGGCGGAAAGCCTGCACGAAGAAGCGCGCAAAGTCGGGCTTGGTGTGTCGCAAGCGACGATTTACAACACGCTCAATCAGTTTTTGAGCGCGGGCCTGTTGAGCGAGGTTATTGTTGACCCCGCGCGCAGCTATTTCGACACCAATGTCACCGAGCATCATCATTTCTTTATCGAAAATGAAACCCGCCTGATCGATATTCCGCTCAACGAAGTGGTGCTAAGCACCGTGCCGGATGCGCCGGAAGGTTATGATCTGGCCGGCGTGGATGTGGTTATCCGGCTCGACCGGCGCTAATAGCTGCCCCCCGTATTCATTTATCCAATTAATTCACCTTAATTATACTTTTCCACTTTAGAACTATTCTAATATACTTGACACACAGCTCAGATGCGTTGTAAATTCAGATTTCGCGCAAGGTGCGCAGCAGCCAATGGAGGAAAAACATGGATGTTTCAAAATGCCCGGTCATGCACGGTGCGCTGACAAGCAATCAGACGACGGGCACTTCCAATAAAGACTGGTGGCCGAACCAGCTCAATCTCGCAATTTTGCGCCAGCACGGTGTGAAGTCAGACCCGTATAAGGGCGATCATGACTATCGTGAAGCGTTCAAGAACTTGGATTTTACAGCGCTGAAAAAGGATTTGACTGCGCTGATGACGGAATCACAAGAGTGGTGGCCGGCCGATTATGGTCACTACGGCCCGTTTTTTATACGTTTGACATGGCATGCTGCGGGCACCTACCGCACGGGTGATGGTCGCGGCGGTGCCGGAACCGGCGCGCAGCGTTTCGCGCCGCTCAACAGTTGGCCAGACAATGGCAACCTAGATAAGGCACGCCGTCTGTTATGGCCAGTGAAAAAGAAGTATGGCAATGCCATTAGCTGGGCGGACCTATTCGTGCTAGCTGGCAACGTAGCAATCGAATCTATGGGTGGCAAAACATTCGGCTTTGGCGGAGGTCGTCCTGACATTTGGCATCCGGAAGAAGATATTTACTGGGGCGCAGAAACCGGTTGGCTCGACGATAACCGCTATGCTGAAACTCGCCAGTCTCTGGAAAACCCGCTGGCAGCCGTCCAAATGGGTCTGATTTACGTCAACCCGCAAGGGCCGAATGGCAATCCTGACCCAGGGCTGAGCGCGCAGGATGTGCGCGAGACCTTTGCGCGCATGGCGATGAACGATGAAGAAACGGTGGCCCTGGTCGCCGGCGGTCATACATTCGGTAAAATGCACGGCGCCGGTGATGACGCTTTGGTTGGCCCTGAGCCGGAAGGCGCACCAATGGAGGCTATGGGCTTTGGTTGGCTGTCAACACATGCCAGTGGCAAGGGTGCCGACACCATCACCTCCGGCCTGGAAGGACCATGGACCTCCAATCCGATCCAGTGGGATAACGGATATTTCGACAATCTGTTCAAATATGAATGGGAGTTGGCAACCAGCCCTGCTGGCGCACATATCTGGCATCCGAAAAACGTGGATGATGCAGATATGGCACCGGAAGTTGACGGGTCGGGTAAAAAAGTTCTGCCGACCATGAACACGGCTGACATTGCCATGATTACCGATCCCGACTATCGCAAAGTATCGGAAGCCTTCCACGCTGATATCGACAAGTTTGCCGACGCCTTTGCGCGCGCTTGGTTCAAATTGTTGCACCGCGACATGGGCCCGAAATGCCGTTATCTCGGCCCGGAAGTGCCGCAAGAAGAGCTGGTATGGCAAGACCCTGTACCGGCGGGGGCCGATAATTACGACGTCGCCGCTGTCAAAAAGGCGATTGCCGATGCCGGCCTGTCGGTTCAAGAACTGGTCGAAACGGCTTGGGCGTCTGCGTCCACCTATCGCGGGTCGGATATGCGGGGCGGTGCCAATGGCGCACGCATCCGTCTGGCACCGCAAAAAGACTGGGAAGTCAACAAACCCGACCAGCTTGCCAAAGTGCTTGGCGCGCTGGAGCCCATCGCTGAAGCGCATGGGGCGAGCCTTGCCGATGTTATCGTTCTGGCTGGCAATGTCGGCCTTGAGCAGGCGTCGGGTGTAGAGGTGCCGTTTGCGCCGGGTCGTGGTGACGCGACGGCCGAGCAGACCGACGCCGACAGCTTCTCGGTTATGGAACCGCGCGCCGACGGGTTCCGCAACTTCCAGCGTGGCGGATTTACCGTGGCTCCCGAAGAAATGTTGCTCGACCGAGCACAGCTCTTGGGCCTGACAGCCTCGGAAATGACGGTGCTGGTTGCCGGCCTGCGTTCATTGGGCATTAGCGATAAAGGCCATGGCGTGTGGACGTCGACCGACAAACTGGACAATGCGTGGCTGTCTACTTTGCTGGACATGGATGTCGCATGGGCTCAGGCAGATGAAAATCTGTACGAGGCGACCGATCGTGCAAGCGGTAAGAAAACCCGCACGGCGACGCGCGTCGATCTGGTGTTCGGGTCCAATTCGGAATTGCGGGCGATTGCTGAGCTTTATGCTCAAGACGATAATGCTGGCAAATTCGTTGCGGACTTCGTTGCGGCATGGACCAAGGTCATGAATGCCGACCGGTTCGATCTGGCAGCCTAAAGCCAAATAGCTGATGATTTGGGAAGGGGGGCGAAAGCCCCCCTTTTTGTGGCGCGCGTGGTTGCGCCTTTTTATTGGCTGAATTCGAAGGGATAAACACCCCAAATCTGGTCGCGTGGCAGCCAGCCATCATAGCTATCAACCTCAACCTCGCACCAGCCGCGCTTGCAGTCGTCGAGCGTGCCGATGACGCCGGGTTGCACCAGCGCGATAACCCCGCCGGTTGCATCCGGCACGGCGCGCAGCGTCACCGCATGGGCGGAGCGGCGCACAATCACCGAGCGCGTGCCGCTTAAAAGCGGCGCTTTCATCCAGCCTTCGGCGCCTTGATGATCGCGGATTTGACGCCAACCATCATATTCGCCGATGATTTCCAGCGGCAAATTGCGCCGCTGATATTGCCAAAGCAGGGGAAAATCCGGGCCCGGCCCGCGCCGCACATTGGCGGCGTCCGATTTTATCGACACAAATCTGGGCAGCGGCAGGCCGCTGGCACCTTTGGGCCTTGCGTCTTGCAAGGTAGGGGCATCGCCAGACGCCCCGCCAGACGCCTCAACACTCTCAGGCGATTGCGCCGAGATTGAAAACGGGGCCAGGGCTGCCATCAGCACAAGCAGCGAAAGGCCAACACGGAGGCGAAGCATTAGCAGGCGGGTCATGTCATCTTGATACTAATTCGCGGCGGCTTCAGCAAGCCCCGCACTGTTTGACACGCGCTTGCCTCTCGCCGCATCGCTCGTGTTCTGGTATTATGGCGCTATGAGTCTCAACGCCACTAAAGTTGCTGTCACCCGACGCCTACCAGCCGATATCGAAGAGCGCATGGGCGAATTATTCGACACGCGCTTCAATCAAACCGATGCCGCGCTGTCGCGTGACGAGCTGGGCGCGTTAATGGCCGCGCATGATGTTTTGGTGCCGACGGTGGCCGATGTCATTGATGGCGAGTTGATAAATGCGGCCGGCGCGCAACTGAAGCTGATTGCGAATTTCGGCAATGGCACGGACAATATTGACGTCGATGCAGCGCATGCGCGCGGCATTACCGTCACCAACACGCCCAGCGTGTTGACCGAAGACACCGCCGATATGGTGATGGCGCTCATTCTGGCTGTGCCGCGGCGTCTGGTCGAGGGCGACCGGCTCATCCGCAAGCCGGGCAGCTTCAAGGGCTGGTCGCCGACATGGATGCTGGGGCGGCGCTTGGCGGGCAAACGTCTGGGCATTATCGGCATGGGGCGCATCGGCCAAGCCGTGGCGCGGCGCGCGCGCGTGTTCGGGCTGGAGGTGGTTTATCACAACCGCAACCGGCTTCACGCCGATGTGGAAGCCGAAACCGGTGCAACTTATGTCGACAGTCTCGACCGCATGTTGCGAACGGTCGACATTGTGTCGGTTAATTGCCCGCATACACCGGCGACCTATCATTTGCTATCGGCGCGCCGTCTGGGACTGCTGCCGCCGCACGCAACGCTCATTAATACAAGCCGCGGCGAAGTTATCGATGAGGGCGCGCTGGCCGATGCGCTGAGCGCCGGACGCTTGGGCGGGGCCGGGCTGGATGTGTTCGAACGCGAACCGGCGGTTAACCCGCGCCTATTGGAACTGGACAATGTGGTACTGCTGCCGCACATGTCCTCGGCCACAATGGAGAGCCGCCAGAGCATGGGCGAAAAGGTTATTATCAATATCAAGACATTTGCCGACGGTCACCGCCCGCCCGATTGGGTGCTGCCGTCGGATGCGCGGTTTTAACCCTCGTTCGGCGTGCCGTTGAGCGGATTGGCCGGATCCCAAGCGAGTTTGACCGTGCGCGCGCGCGCCTGAAGCCCGTCGAAAATCAGCACTTTTCCAGCCAGACTTTCGCCGCTTCCGGTAATTTCTTTTATGATTTCGAGCGCCTGCAGCGCGCCAATTATGCCAGCCAGCGCCCCCACCGTGCCCAGCGTGGCGCAATTCTCGCCATCGTCTTCTGCGTCGGGCGGCGATGGCACCAGCGAGCGGTAACATGGCAAGGGCACATTTTCATCGTCGCGCAACCATGGCTTGAAAGTCGCCACCTGCCCGTCAAACTGCCCGACAGCGCCGGACACAAGCGTTTTGCGGGCATGAAAACACGCATCATTGGTGATATAGCGGGTCGCGAAATTATCGCACCCATCGGCAATCAGGTCATATTGGCCGACCAGTTCGCCAGCATTTTGCGCGTCCACGCGCTGGGGATGGCAGATAATCTCTACATCCGGATTGAGAGCCTTGAGGCGCGCGGCTGCCGCATCCACTTTGCGCGCGCCAATGTCTTGCGTCTCAAACAGGATTTGGCGCTGCAAGTTTGACAGGTCGACACAATCATCATCCACCAGCCCCAGCGTGCCAACTCCGGCGGCGGCCAGATATTGCGCCAGCGGATTGCCCAGCCCGCCCATGCCGACAATCAGCACGCGCGCGCGCAACAAGGCCTGCTGGCCCGCACCACCAATTTCCTTGAGGAGAATATGGCGTTTATAGCGGTCAAGCTGGGTCGGGGTGAGTGCCAAAATCTTTCCTAAAGACCCTCAAACAGTGCGGTCGAGAGATAGCGTTCGGCAAAGCTCGGCAAAATCATCACAATGTTTTTGCCGGCCATGTCGGGGCGTCCGCCAATCTCCAGTGCCGCCGCAACCGCGGCTCCCGAACTAATGCCGCCGGGGATGCCCTCAACGCGCGCGAGTTTGCGCGCTGTCTCGAAAGCGGTTTCATTGCCGATGGTCAGCACTTCGTCGATAAGCTCGGAATGCATATTGCCGGGCACAAAGCCCGCGCCGATACCTTGAATTTTATGCGGGCCCGGTGTGCCGCCCGACAATATCGGGCTGTCTTCGGGCTCGACCGCAATCATTTTAAGGTTTGGCTGGCGCGCTTTTAAAACACTGCCAACGCCGGTGAACGTGCCGCCCGTGCCGACGCCTGAAATAATGACATCGACATTGCCTTGCGTGTCGTTCCAAATTTCCTCCGCCGTCGTGACGCGGTGAATTTGCGGGTTGGCCGGATTGTCAAATTGCTGCGGCATAACCCAGCCCGGATTGGCCCCCAGCAATTCTTCGGCGCGCGCAATCGCGCCCTTCATGCCCTTTTCGGCGGGGGTCAATTCCAGTTCGGCACCCAAGAGCAGCAGCATTTTGCGCCGCTCCAGCGACATGCTTTCCGGCATGCACAAAATCAGACGATAGCCTTTCGCGGCACACGCAAAGGCCAGCGCAATGCCGGTATTGCCGGACGTTGGCTCGATAATAACGCTGTCGGCTGCCAGTCGGTTTTCGCTTTCAAGCGCCTCGATCATGGCGACGCCGATGCGGTCTTTGACGCTGGCAATCGGATTGAAAAACTCAAGCTTGGCAAGCAAATTTGCCTCTACCCCATGTTCTGCCGCCATGCGCGACAGGCTGACAAGCGGGGTGTTGCCAACCGTCTCGGTGATCGAATTATAAATCCGTCCGCGTCCAACAGGGTCTGTATTCTGGTCATTCTGGGTCATCGCCATCTCCTTGCAAGCCAAAGGCTAAATTGTGAAATTATCTGGTTCCTGATCCGGCTGATTAATGCCGGTGCATAAATCCGCGATTGTGATGCCGTCCATTTCCGCATCAATGGCGCGCTGCAACCGGCTGCATAAGGGCGCGATAATCTGCTGGCCCAAGGGCGAGTTAAAATGCTCGGTCGTTTCCTCGCCTTCGAGTGCCTCAATCACGGTGATGACTTCCTTGACGGAGATGCGGCGGCGTTCGCGCGCCAGCCGGTAGCCGCCTCTGGGCCCGCGCACACCGCGCAAGATATTAGCGCGCACCAGTGCCTGCATGACCTGTTCCAGATAACGCTGCGGCACACCTTGGCGTTTGGTAATTTCGCGTGCCTGCACGGGGTCGGGGCGCGCGTGCAGGGCCACATCGACGACCGCCTCCAATGCCAGCAATGATTTGCGCGATAAGGTCAGCATGGCAAGGCTACTCCTTCGCCGCTACGCCGGTCGAGCCGAAACCGCCGGCCCCGCGCGCCGTGTCGTCGAGGCTCGTGACCGGCTCGATGGCAACCTGCAAAACCGGCGCGATAACCATCTGGGCAATCCGCATGCCGCGCGAAATCTCAAAATCCGCATCGCCCTGATTGATCAAAATAATTTTGATCTCGCCGCGATAGTCGCTGTCGATGGTGCCGGGCGCATTAACAAGGCTCAAGCCATGCTTGAGCGCCAACCCTGAGCGCGGCCTGATTTGCGCCTCAAAACCCGGCGGTATCGCCATGGCAAAGCCGGTCGGCACAGGTTCGCGTGCGCCCGGTTTCAGTGTCAGCGGCGCGTCTTCGGGCACCGCGGCGCGCAAATCCATGCCAGCGGCCTCAGAGGTTTCGTAAGACGGCAATGGCAAGTCTTGTCCATGCGGTAATTGCATCAATTGTGCGGTAATTGGGCTCATTCGGCAGACACCTGTTTTTCGTCTTGCAAGGCTGCGCTGATACGCGCGGTAAGCCGTGCGGCAATATCTGTTTTACTCATTTTTTCCCATGTTTCTTCGCCGTCCCCCGACACGACATGCACGGTGTTCATATCGCCGCCCAAGACGCCGGTTTCTGGCGCGACATTATTGGCGACGATCCAATCGCAGCCTTTGCGCGCCAGCTTATCGCGGGCATAGGTTTCAAGGTTTTCCGTCTCCGCCGCAAAGCCGACCACAAGCGCGGGCCGGTTGGGGCCAGCTTCGGACAGGCTGGCGAGAATGTCGGGGTTTTCAACCAGCTGCAGGCCGGGTGCGCTGGTTTTCGATTTTTTCATTTTCTGTGATGCCATGTCGGCCGGTCGCCAATCGGCCACGGCGGCGGTCATAATGGCAGCGTCGACCGGCAAATGGCTTTGGCAGGCCGCCAGCATCTCCAGCGCCGTTTCGACCCGTGTGACGGTTACGCCTTGTGGGTTCCCAAGCTGTGTCGGCCCGCTTACGAGATGCGTCTCGGCCCCTGCTGCGGCCAGTGCCGCGGCGATGGCATAGCCCTGCTTGCCCGANGAGCGATTGGCAATATAGCGCACCGGATCGATCGGCTCATGTGTCGGCCCGGCGGTCACGAGAATTTTGCGACCCGCAAGCGCGCGCGCCGTGTGCGGTATTTCACCGGAAAGTTCAGCGGCCACGCGCGCGGCAATTGCGTCGGGCTCCTGCATCCGCCCGGGGCCAAACTCGCCGCAGGCCATGTCGCCATCGTCCGGCTCCAAAACGCCAATGCCGTCAGCGACCAGCTGGGCAAGATTGCGCTGCGTGGCGGTGTGCGTCCACATACGCACATTCATGGCCGGNGCAATCATCACCGGCTTGTCGGTTGCCAGCAGGGTTGTGCTTGCCAGATCATTGGCCGTGCCATGCGCCATGCGCGCCATAATATCAGCCGTGGCCGGTGCCACGAGAATAAGGTCGGCATCGCGCGACAGTTGGATATGGCCCATTTCGGCCTCATCCGTCAGATCGAAGAGATTTTCATAAACCCGGTCGCCCGACACGCTCGCCAGCGATAGCGGCGCGACAAATTGGGCGGCTGCCGAGGTCAGCAGACAACGCACGCCGAGCCCGTGATCGCGCAATCGGCGCACCAGCTCCGGCGCTTTATATGCGGCAATGCCGCCGCCAATAATCAGTAAGACCCGTTGCATCGGCTTTGCGTGTAAGCGCTCCCTAAACTCACTAACTTTTACCGCAGTTAGAAATTTTTACCATTAAATTTTGTAGTTTTGGGGTTTACCGCGCGTCTTACCGCAAATGCAGCAATAGCGCGGCNCCCGACAATGATACGGCCAGCGACACGGCCAGCCAGACAAGGCGCGCAGATGTCGGCGTGGTTTTGGGCGGCGCGGCGGCTTCGCGCGCGGCCATTTCTTCAAGCGCGGCTCCGGCGCGTTCCAGTTGTGCCAATGTTTCCGGCAAGCGCAGCGCAGCCTGCAAGCTAGGGCGCGCGGCTTCGGCAATGTCACGGATGAGCGCCTCCGGGCCCAACTGCTTGCGTATCCATGTCGACACGACCGGTTCGGCGGCTTCCCAGATATTGAGCGTGGGGTCAATGCTGCGCGCCACACCTTCGACCGTCACCATGGTTTTTTGCAGCAGCAAAAGCTGCGGCTGGGTAGCCATGTCAAACTGGTCGGTCACATCAAATAGCTGGGTCAGCAGCCGCGACATGGAAATCTCGGAGGCATCCAGATCGCGGATCGGTTCCCCGATACTGCGGAGCGCTTGGGCAAAATCTTCGACGCTATGGCGTTTGGGCACATAACCAGCTTCGAGATGCACGCGCGCCACTTTGCGGTAATCGCGGGTGATGAAGCCGTGCAATATCTCGGCGAGAAACCGGCGGCTGTCGCTGTCGAGGCGGCCAGTAATGCCAAGGTCGATGCCAACGATTGTGGCGTCGGTCTGGATCAGCAAATTGCCCTGATGCATGTCGGCGTGAAAAAACCCATCGCGCAGCGCATGGGTCAGAAAAATGCGTAACAGCCGCGTGGCAAGGTCGGGCAGGTCGAGCCCGGCGGCGCGCAAAGCGTCGACGTCGGATGCCGGAATGCCGTCAATCCACGCCATGGTCAACACGCGCCGGCCCGTGCCCTCCCACACAACGCCGGGCAGGCAAAAACCCTCATCATTGCGCGCGTTATACGCCATTTCTTCAAGCGCGGCGGCCTCGCGGCGCAAATCGGTTTCGGCCTCAAGCGAGCGCGCCAGCGTGTCGATGGCGTCCACCGGGCGCAAGCGCCGCGCCATGGGCATCAGCTTTTCAATCCAGCGCGCAATCACGCGGAAGGTCGCCAGATCGCGGGTAACTTGGCGGTCGATGCGCGGGCGCAAAACCTTCACCGCCAGCTTCGTGTCGGGCGCGCCGGTTTTATGCGCCTGATGCACTTGCGCGATAGAGGCGGCGGCAACGGCCGGGCCTATATTTTCGAAAACTTTTTCCGCGTCATCCAAATCGGCGGCGATGATGCGGCGCATTTCGGCCTCGGCGAAGGCGGGCAATCTGTCTTGCAAATGCTGTAAATCGGCGGCCATTTGCAGGCCGATAATGTCTGGCCGTGTGGCGAGAAACTGGCCGAGTTTGATATAGGTCGGCCCCAGCTTGCGAATACGGTCGGACAGGGCACGCCCACGAATTTGGGCTTTAAAGCGCGGTGCCCCGAAGGTCAAAACCGCCCGAATGAGACGCAACCCCAATGGCGCGCGCTCGTTGAAATCCGGCGGCAGCAGGGCATCTTGGGCAAGCAATAGCCGCGCCATGCGTAAAAACCGCAACAAACGAAACGCCCCCATATTTATACCTTCCAGCCACTGTGAAGCGCGGCCACGCCGCCGCTCAAGCGTTCAATGGCGACGCGCGAAAAGCCTGCCGCACGCAGCTCATCGGCAAAGGCCTCGGCGCGCGGGAATTTTCGAATGCTCTCGACCAGATATTGATAGGGGTCCGCATCGCCCGTCACCAAGCCGCCAAGCGGCGGGATGACGCGAAATGAGTAGGCGTCATAGGCCCGCGTCAAAAGCGCGCTCGGCAATTGCGAAAACTCAAGACAGACAAAGCGCCCGCCGGGTTTTAGCACCCGCCAGGCTTCGGCCAGGGCGTCGGCGCGGTGGGTGACATTGCGAATGCCAAAGGCGACGGTATAGATGTCGAGGCTGTTATCGGCCAAGGGCAAATGCTCGGCATTGCCAGTGATAAAAGACACATTGCCCGCGCGTATTGCCGCTGCCATGCGCTTGGCCCCGACACGCAGCATTTCGGTATTGGCGTCGATCACCTGCACGCTGAGCGGGGTCGCGACACGCGCCGCCGCACGCGCGGCGCGAAAGGCGATATCGCCCGTGCCGCCGGCAATATCGGCCATGTGCAGCGTGGCGTGCGAGGGGTTGCGGCGCAGAAACAAAATTTCCACCAGACGCCGCTTCCACACACGGTGCAGCCCGCCCGACATCAGATCGTTCATCAGGTCGTAGCGCGCGGCAACCGNGTCAAAAACATCGCGCACAAGGGCTTGTTTTTGCGCGGTCGGCACTTGCCGGAAACCGAAATCGGTTAGCGCGGCGTCAGGCGCATTTTTCTGGCTCTCTTTCATGCTCGCGACGATAGCCGAAACACGGTGTTCTGGCTATATCCGGCGCATGTTTCTGGTTTTTTGTCGCATTTTTATGTGGCTGGTTGTTGATGGCGCGCGGCGGTGCAAAAAGCTATAATTTACGACATGCCCGAATTACCCGAAGTCGAAACAGTGCGGCGCGGTCTGGCACCGCATATGGAGGGGCGCGTCATCCGCTCGGTGAAGCTGGCGCGCGCTGATCTGCGCTTTCCGTTTCCGCCCGATTTTGAGGCACAACTCACCGGTGCGCGCATTGAAAGCGTGACGCGGCGCGCCAAATATCTGCTCGCCCACATCCGTCCGGTCGCGGCGCCGGAACACTTATGGCTGAGCCATCTTGGTATGACTGGCCGGTTTGAGGTGCACCCTGCCGAAGCGCGCGCGCCCGACCAGCTAGCCAATTACAAGCACGCGCTGGCCGATGCGGTGGCGCAAAAACATGTGCATGTCTCGCTCGATCTGGATGACGGAACGCATATCACCTATGCCGACCCGCGCCGTTTCGGATTTATGGATCTGACACCAGCTTCCGCCCCATCGCGCTTTTTGGCCGATCTGGGCCCGGAGCCTATGGGCAATGCGTTTAACGCGGATTATTTTCTGGCCGCGTGTGCCGGTCGCCAAAGTCCGGTGAAGGCGGTGCTGCTTGACCAGAAAACCGTAGCCGGGCTGGGCAATATTTATGTCTGTGAGGCTTTGTTTCGCGCTGGCATCAGCCCGCGGCGCAAGGCGGCAAATCTGGGGCACGTCAGGGTTGCGCGGCTGATACCAGCGATCCGCGATGTGCTGGGTGAGGCGATTGCCGCGGGCGGGTCTAGCTTGCGCGATTTTGCCGATAGCGACGGCAAGCTGGGCTATTTCCAGCACGGCTTCGCGGTTTATGACCGCGCCGGTGCGCCCTGTACGACAAAAGGCTGCAATGCTAAAATCACACGAATTGTTCAGTCTGGACGGTCGAGTTTTTACTGTCCGGCGTGCCAGCGTTAGGAGACGACATGGCAAAAAAAAAATGCCTCTTTATCGTGGTTTTTGGCTGGCTGGTAGGCGCAGGGGTGTCTGCGGCTTTGGCGCGCGATGCCTATTTATCATTGGCACCGGATATTCCGCTGGCCCCCGGCCTGTCGGAATTTGACGGCGGGCAATTGGTTTTTGACAAACCGGAGGGTCGCATTGTTCGCATTGAGGCCGAGCGCGTATCGGCGCAAGGCGCAAATGGCGCGGTGCCCAGTTTTTATCGTGAAACGCTGCCCAATTTGGGCTGGCAGCTGAATAGCGGCGACAATACTGGCGACAAGAGCGACGACAATGTATTGACATTTCAAAGGGGAGGCGAGACGTTGCTGATTAGTGTGCAACGCGATCGCGTCGTGTTCAAACTGTCGCCATTTGCGGAAAGTGACTGACAGCTTCTCGTTATGGTCACATTCGATGGCCCATATTGGCGCGTCAAGGGAGGGCAAAGCTATGAAATATGAAAATATTCTGGTCGAAATTAAAGGCAGTGTCGGTCTGATAACACTGCACCGTCCGCAGGCTTTAAACGCGCTGTGCGCGCCGCTGATGGATGAACTGACCCATGCCATTGGTGCCATGGAAGAAAATGATACCGTAGGCTGCATGGTGCTGACCGGCTCTGCCAAGGCGTTTGCCGCCGGTGCCGACATTAAGGAAATGGTGGGCAAAAACTATATCGACGTCTTTCGCGAAGATTTCATCACCGCAAATTGGGAAGCGGTGACACGCGCCAGAAAGCCGATTATCGCTGCTGTGGCTGGCTATGCGCTGGGCGGGGGCTGTGAACTGGCGATGATGTGCGACTTTATTCTGGCCGCCGATACAGCAAAATTCGGCCAGCCTGAGATTAATCTGGGCGTTATTCCGGGCGCGGGCGGTACACAACGCCTCGCGCGCTTTGTCGGCAAGTCCAAGGCCATGGAAATGTGCCTGACCGGACGCATGATGGATGCCGATGAAGCCGAGCGTTGCGGCCTTGTCAGCCGCATTGTGCCGGCAGATGATCTGCTCGATGAAGCCCTAGAGGTCGCCGAGAAAATTGCCGAAAAATCCGCCCCTTCCGTGATGATTGCCAAAGAATGTGTCAACGAAGCCTTCGAGACGACTTTGCGCGAGGGTGTGCGCTTCGAACGGCGGCTTTTCCACTCGCTGTTTGCGTTTGACGACCAAAGCGAAGGCATGGAAGCTTTTATCGAAAAAAGACAGCCGAAATTCAACGATAGCTAGGCCTGAGGAGGGGTGAAATTCGCGGTTGACCTAATTCGGCCACCGCCCTATAACGGCGTCTCAATCGCCGCACCAACGCGGCGATTTTACGAAACAGGGTTCGATTTACATGGCAAATACAAGTTCTGCCAAAAAGATGGTTCGCAAGATTGCCACCCGCACGGCGCGTACCCGCCATCAGCGGAGCCAAATGCGCTCGTCAATCCGCCGGGTTGAAGAAGCCATTGCCAGCGGCAGCAAAGACGATGCAACATCGGCCTTGCGCGCAGCGCAGCCATTGATTGCCAAAGCTGGACGCAAAGGGCTGGTGCATAAGCGCGCCGCCTCGCGCAAAGTTTCGCGGCTGGCAAAGCGCGTCGCCGCCATCTCCTGATTTACCACTTCAGATTTATCGCTTCAGATTTATAGGCTCCTATTTATAGGGCTTGATTTATCTTCAGCCGCAATTTTTGACAGTTTTGCGACTTTGAGCGTGCCGCCAGCGGCGCGTNATGTCATGTTTTTTTCATAAAAACATAAAAAAATTTTCAAAAACTTTCAGATTCTTCTCTGTTCTTGTTTCCTTCCCGTTGCGTGAGGGGCAGTGAATTTGTATCGTTAATCGTAACAGATGACCGGCGAAAAATGGCAGATATCAGGGGCTTTCGGGTTAAGGTTCTGATTTTAGACAAGATTTTCTCCGCGGGGCTGTTTGAAAAAAAGAGTTTAACAATCTTATGGCGGCAGTTCTGTTTTGGGGGGCACAGTGAACGGGTTAAATGTTCTGGACGTTGAACACGATGGGTTCGCTGGCCATGTGACACCAGCAACGGCGTGGGGCTGTCTGGCCGAAAATGGCGATGCCATTCTGGTGGATGTGCGGACGCAGGCCGAATGGGCCTTTGTCGGTCTGCCGGATTTGACAGACGCGGCCGCGCGGCTTGTTTGCATGGAATGGCAGCGTTTTCCAGACATGGCCGTCAATTCCGATTTCGCGAAAAAAATTGCCGAAGAAGTTGCCCAGACGACGCCAGCGATATTTACGCTGTGTCGTTCGGGTCAGCGCTCGCAAGCAGCCGCGCGCGCGTTGACGCAGCAAGGCTTTGCAGGCTGCTACAATGTGGCCGGCGGGTTTGAAGGGGACAGGGACGCTAGCGGGCATCGCGGGCGCGTAAACGGGTGGAAGTTCGACGGCTTGCCCTGGGTGCAAAATTGAATTGGTTACAGAATTAAATATTGGCGTATTGCCGAGCCGAGGGCTTGGTTCAAGAATTTGAGGGTGTGCAATCTTGGAAAATAAAAATGAAGACGGATCGGTCGGAAAAGACAGGGCTGGTGAGCCGGGGGCAAACCAAAGCGGTGACGCTGCTGGCGCGGTAACGTCCAACTCAGAGCTGGATGCACAATGGCACCGCGTACGCTCGCGCTTGCGCGCTGAGCTGGGCGAGGCCACGTTCAATAGCTGGTTCAAGCTTTTATCGGTCGATAATGTGCATCGCGGGCGCGTCGTGCTGAAAGTGCCGACCCGTTTCGTGCGAAGCTGGATTGAAGCCCATTACCTGCCGCGCATCCGCGATTACTGGCAGAACGAAGACCCGACGGTGAAGCGCATCGATATTGAACTGCAACCCGAATGGACGCCCGCCGAGCCAAAATCTGAAATGCGGATGCAAACCGCGCCGCCAAGCCGCCTGCCGCCGATTGAGACGAAATCCCGCCCGCGCCCGCAAGCTGTGGCGAGCGAGGCGACGAGCCTGCGCGATGATCTGGGCGCGCCGCTGGACCGACGTTTTACGTTTGAGAATTTTGTGGTCGGCAAGTCCAACGAGCTGGCCCATGCCGCGGCACGGCGCTTAACGGAAGCCGACGAAGTGGCTTTTAACCCGCTGTTTTTACATGGCGGCGTGGGGCTGGGCAAAACTCATCTCATGCATGCCATTGCGTGGGAAATTCGCGCGCAAGACCCAAGCCGGACAGTGTTGTATCTGTCGGCGGAAAAATTCATGTATCAGTTTATCCGTGCCTTGCGGTTTAAGGACACGATGGCGTTCAAACAGCAGTTTCGTGAGGTCGATGTGCTGATGATTGACGATATTCAGTTCATCGCCGGCAAGGATTCGACGCAGGAAGAGTTTTTCCATACCTTCAACGCGCTGATTGACCATAATCGTCAGGTCATTATCTCGGCCGATCGCTCGCCGACCGATCTGGAAGGCATTGAAGAGCGCATCCGCTCACGCCTCGGCTGGGGGCTGGTGGCCGATATTCATCCGACCGATTATGAATTGCGTCTGGGCATTTTGCAGTCAAAGGCCGACAAACTTGCCGCGCGCGCCGAAACCACGCCGGTGCCCCAACCTGTTCTGGAGTTTCTGGCAAAGCGCATTGTTTCGAATATTCGCGAGCTTGAGGGCGCGCTGAACAAGGTGGTTGCCTATGCGTCTTTTGTCGGGCGTCCGGTGACGCTGGAAATGGCGCAAGACGTGTTGCGCGACCTGTTGCGCGCTTCCGAGCGGCGTGTCACGATTGATGAGATCCAGCGCCGTGTGGCCGAGTATTTCAATGTCAAAATGGGCGACATGTTGTCGGCGCGCCGCGCGCGTTCGGTTGCNCGTCCGCGCCAGATTGCCATGTATCTGTCAAAACATCTGACCAGCCGGTCGCTTCCCGAAATCGGGCGCAAATTCGGCGGGCGCGACCACACAACGGTCATTCATGCGGTACGCAAAATCGAACAATTGCGCGAACAAGACCCAGCCTTGGATGAAGATGTCGATTTGTTGCGTCGAATGCTTGAGAACTAGCTTTTCATTAGCGTTGGCGGGGCCAGTAAGGGGGCAAAAAAAAGCCCCTTTTCGCCGCATTTCTGCTATAAATATGAACTAATTGGACACCTTGGTCGCCGAGGTGATTCGAGCATTTGCGCCGTGTACCGCGCATGTTGAAAAATCAATTTCTACACCGTTTCAATCGGTGAGTTCGGTATTAAAGAGGGTCGGATGAAAACCACAATTGAACGCAGTGCTTTTTTAAAAGCGCTTAACCATGTACAAAGCGTTGTCGAGCGCCGCAACACAATTCCGATTTTATCCAATGTCCTGCTGGAAGCCGAAAACGGGGTTGTGACCCTGACCGCGACCGACCTTGAGATCGAGGTGCGCGAGCGGGTTGAAGCTGAAATTTCGCAAGCTGGTGCCATCACCGCGCCGGCGCATATGCTGTATGACATTGTGCGTAAATTGCCCGATGGCGGGCAGATTGAGCTTGCCAAGGACGAAAATGCCGAGCGTTTGACCTTGGTGTCCGGCAAGTCATCATTTTTGCTGCAAACCCTGCCGCGCGAAGATTTTCCGGCCATGGCGCGCGATGAAATGCCGGTGGCTTTCGCGCTGTCGGGCACGGATTTGCGCCGGTTGATCGAAAAAACCCGCTTTGCCATTTCGGTTGAGGAAACCCGCTATTATCTGAACGGCATTTACCTGCACGCGCTGGAAGAAGACGGCGCGGCGCTGTTGCGCGCTGTGGCGACTGACGGCCATCGCTTGGCGCGGGTGCAGATAACCCAGCCGGTCGGCGCGGCCGAAATGCCGGCCATTATTATTCCGCGCAAAACGGTTGGCGAGGTGCAAAAACTTTTGGAAGAAGCCGAAGGCGAAGTTTCGGTGCAGGTTTCCGATACGAAGATCAATTTCGCTTTCGACAATATTGTGCTGACCTCGAAATTGATTGACGGGAAATTTCCCGATTATACGCGCGTTATTCCGGTCGATAATGACAAGGTGCTGGGCGTGGACGCCAAAACCTTTGCCCAAAGCGTTGACCGCGTTTCGGCAATCTCAAGCGAAAAATCGCGGGCTGTGAAGCTGAGCCTTGATACCGATAGTCTGGGCCTTTCGGTTTCCAACCCCGATAGCGGCAATGCCAGTGATGAGATTAGTGTCAGCTATCAGGCCGAGCCGTTGGAAATCGGCTTCAACGCGCGCTATCTGATGGATATCACCAGCCAGCTTGACGGCGAGATGGCAACTTTTGAACTGTCAAATAGCGGGGCCCCGACCATTGTGCGCGATGGCGAGGATACCCATGCACTCTATGTGCTGATGCCCATGCGGGTGTGAGGTGGATTTTCTGCCGCAAACCGCTGCGCCGGTGCCCCTGACAGACCCTCGGCTGGTCGCGCCGCATATTTCCAGATTGCGTCTAACGCATTTTCGCTCGCATGCGGGCGTCGATATCAATGTCGATTGCGGCGCGGTCATTCTGACCGGCCCTAATGGTGCGGGCAAAACCAATATTCTGGAAGCCATTTCAATGCTCGCGCCCGGGCGCGGGCTACGCAGCGCCCAATTGGATGATATGGCGGCGACGCATGCCGATGCAGGCTGGACGGTGCTGGCCGATATCACCACCGCCACCGCGCCAATGCGGGTCGGTGTTGGCTTTGAACACGGCGGCACGGGCCGCGAATTGCGGGTAGACGGTGCGCCCGCGCGCGGGTTTGAAAAAATTTCCATGGCCCTGCCGCAATTATGGCTGACCCCGGCCATGGACCGATTGTTCACCGATAGCGCGGGTGGGCGGCGCAGATTTATCGACCGTTTCGCGCAAACGCTGGTGCCGGGGCTTTCGACCCAGCTCAATCAATATGAGCGCGCCATGCGCGAGCGCAACAAATTGCTGCAAACGCCGGGCACGCAGATTTCCAGCAATGGCTGGCTGGACGGGCTGGAGGAAAATATGGCGAGCCTCGGCACAGCGATTGCCGCGGCGCGTTTGGCCGCGCTAGATGCCTTGGCCGAAGGGCTGGCGGCGATGCCGGAAACCGTTTTTCCGCGCGCAGAAGTGGCTTTGGAGGGCACGCTTGAAGCGGGTTTGCGCGCGCAACCGGCGATTGAGGTTGAAGATAATTGGCGTGCACGCCTGCACGGGGAACGCGCGCGCGATGGTGCCGCCGGGCGCAGCTTGGAAGGCCCGCACCGCACGGACTTGCATGTGACCCATGCGGCCAAAAACATGGCCGCTGCGAAATGCTCCACTGGTGAGCAAAAGGGGCTGTTGGTCGGGCTCATTATGGCGCAGGCGCGCAGCGTGGCGGCGCGCACCGGCGATGTGCCGATATTGCTGCTGGACGAAGTGGCCGCACATCTTGATGCAGCGCGGCGTCAGGCGCTGTTTGAAATTTTGCGAGATTTGGGCGGGCAAAGCTGGATTACCGGCACGGATGCGGCGGCGTTTGCCGATTTCACCCATGCCACGAGCCATTTGCATATTTCTGCCGGCGCGGTTTTGCCGGGCCCCGGAATTCAGCTGTGAACAGTCTCTGGGCAGTTAATGTCGACGATTTAAGCCGAAAGGCACATAACCCGAAAGGCACATAAGCAAAAATGAGCGAACAGACAGAAGAAAACGAATATGGCGCCTCATCGATCAAGGTTCTGAAGGGTCTTGAGGCCGTGCGTAAGCGCCCGGGCATGTATATTGGCGACACCGATGACGGCACCGGCCTGCATCACATGGTTTACGAGGTTGTCGACAATGCGATTGACGAGGCGTTGGCAGGTCATTGCGACACGGTGCAGGTTTGCCTGAACGCCGACGGCTCGGTCACGGTCAGCGATAATGGTCGCGGCATTCCGACCGAAATGCACCCCGAAGAGGGCGTTTCGGCGGCGCAAGTCATCATGACCCAGCTACACGCTGGCGGTAAGTTCGACCAGAACAGTTACAAGGTTTCCGGCGGTCTGCACGGCGTCGGCATATCGGTGGTCAATGCACTGTCGGACTGGCTTCAGCTGACCATCCACCGCGACGGCAAAACCCATGAAATGCGCTTTGTGCATGGCGAGGCGGAGGCCGACCTTGCCGAGGCCGGAAAGACCGACCTTAGTGGCACGCAAGTGACGTTTCATCCTTCGGATAAAACCTTCTCCATGACCGAGTTCAGCTTTGACACGCTGGAACACCGCCTGCGCGAGCTGGCATTTTTGAACAGCGGCGTGTCGATAACGCTGGAAGACCGCCGCGGGCCCGAGCCGCGCATTGTCGATCTGACATTTGAAGGCGGCCTGGAGGCCTTTGTTCGTTATCTCGACAGAAACAAATCCGCGCTGATTGAAGCGCCGGTGACATTGCAATCCGAGCAAGACGATATTGGCGTCGAACTGGCGCTGTGGTGGAACGACAGCTATCACGAGACGGTTTTGTGCTTCACCAATAATATTCCCCAGCGCGATGGCGGCACGCATTTGGCCGGTTTTCGCGGCGCGCTGACCCGCACGGTGAATAATTACGCCAATCAATCCGGGCTTGCCAAAAAAGAAAAAGTGTCGCTAACCGGCGATGATTGCCGCGAAGGGCTAACCGCGGTGCTGTCGGTCAAGGTGCCGGATCCGAAGTTTTCCAGCCAGACCAAAGACAAGCTGGTGTCATCGGAAGTGCGTCCGGTTGTCGAGAGCATTGTCAATGATGTGCTGACTAACTGGTTTGAAGAACACCCCAATGAAGCGCGCACAATTATTAATAAGGTGGTGGAAGCCGCCGCCGCGCGCGAGGCGGCGCGCAAAGCCCGCGAACTGACGCGGCGCAAAGGCGCGCTTGATGTCTCCAGCCTGCCGGGGAAACTGGCCGATTGCCAAGAACGAGACCCCGCGCGGGCCGAATTGTTTATCGTCGAGGGCGATAGTGCTGGTGGCTCTGCCAAACAAGCCCGCAACCGCTCCAATCAGGCTGTGTTACCTTTGCGCGGTAAAATTTTGAATGTCGAGCGCGCGCGCTTCGACAAAATGCTGTCGTCGAATGAAATCGGCACGCTCATCACCGCGCTGGGCACCGGCATTGGCCGCGAAGATTTTAATATCGAGAAATTGCGCTATCACAAAATCATCATCATGACCGATGCCGATGTCGACGGCGCGCATATCCGCACCTTGTTGCTGACCTTTTTCTATCGCCAGATGCCGGAGGTTATCGAGGGCGGCTACCTCTATATCGCGCAGCCACCGCTTTATAAAATCAAGCGGCAAAGCTCGGAAACCTATTTGAAAGATGAAGGCGCGCTGGAAGATTATCTAATCGAGACAGGGCTGAACGACGCCGTGTTGACGCTGGCGTCCGGCGAGCAGCGCAGCGGTGCCGACCTTGCCGAGCTTGTCAAACAAGCGCGCGCCATTCGCGCCATTTTGGACACGCTGCCATCGCGCTATCCGAAATTCATTATCGAACAAACCGCCATTGCCGGCGCCCTGACGCCGGACATTATGTCGAAACCCGAACTGGCCGAACAAAGCTCGTCCTATATCGCGGCGCGCCTCAACCGTATGCTCGACGAAGTGGAGCGCGGCTGGGAAGGCACGCCGTCCGGCGATGGCGGTCTGGTGTTCACCCGCGAATTGCGCGGGGTCAGCGAAAGCGTCAAGGTTGACGGGCCGCTGATTTCGTCGGCCGATGCGCGCCGACTCGATGCCATGGCCGGGGCTTTGCAGGCGGTCTATCTGGACCCTGCCAGCCTCAAGATTAAAGATCAGACAATTATGGTGGGCACGCCGCTGCAACTTCTTGACTGCGTGCTCGAACACGGCCAGCAGGGTATCAGCCTGCAGCGTTATAAAGGGCTGGGCGAGATGAACCCCGACCAGCTCTGGCAGACAACGCTGGACCGCGATGCCCGCGCGCTGTTGCAGGTGCGTGTGCAGGATGTGGCGGAAAGCAACGATCTATTTGAGCAACTCATGGGCGATGTCGTCGAACCGCGCCGCCAGTTCATCCAGACAAATGCGCTTGCGGTAACCAATCTCGACACCTGAGCGGAGCGGGGAACGAGGGTCATGGCTGGTAAAAATGTCAAGCGTTCACCCGCCGCCCGTGCCGCATCGCGCGCAAGGTCTGGATCAGGGTCTGGGTCAAGGTCGTGGCTTGGCTCGCTATTTTACTGGGGTCTTGTGGCCGCATTATGGGCGGGTATCGGGCTAGCCGGACTTGTTTTCTACTATGCGCTCGACATGCCCGACACGGATGGTTTGTGGTCGGTGTCGCGCAGTCCCGAAGTACGCCTTTATGCGCGCGACGACACACCGCTATCGCGGCGCGGGCGCAATACCGGCGCGCCCTTGCGCTATGCCGATTTGCCGCCGGATTTGGTTCAGGCTGTCATCGCCATTGAAGACCGGCGGTTTTTTTCCCATTACGGGCTAGACCCGCGCGGGCTGGCGCGCGCCATGTTCGCCAATGCGCGCGCCGGGCGGTTTGTGCAGGGTGGCTCAACACTGACCCAGCAGCTTGCCAAAAACGTGTTTTTGACCCCCGACCGTACCTTCAAGCGCAAGGTGCAGGAATTATTGCTCGCCTTCTGGATGGAAGCGCGCCTATCGAAGCAGGAAATCATGGCGCTGTATTTCAACCGCGTCTATTTCGGTGCCGGTGCTTATGGGGTGCAGGCCGCGGCGCAGACCTATTTTGACCGACCGGCGCAGGAGTTAACGCTGGGCGAAGCCGCGCTGCTGGCGGGCCTGTTAAAAGCGCCGTCGCGTTACGCACCAACCCGCGACCCGCAAGCCGCTTTCGCCCGCGCGCGGCTGGTGCTTGGCGCGATGATGCAGACCGGCTATCTAACCCAATCGCAAGCCGATGCCGTGCGCTTCGACACTGTGAGTATCTCGCGCCGCAACGGGGCCAGTGCGCATTATGCCGTTGACTGGGCGCTGGAACAATTGCCCGGCTTTGTCGGGCGGCCGCGTTCGGATATCGACGTGATCACGACGATTGACCCGGCCATGCAGCGCGCCGCAGAAGAGGCTTTGCAAAGCGTTTTGGACCGCGAGGGCGCCGCGCGTGCGGCTGGACAGGCGGCCATGGTGGTGATGACCCCGGATGGTGCCGTGCGGGCCATGGTCGGCGGGCGCTCTTACGCAAAAAGCCAGTTCAACCGCGCCGTGCAAGCCAACCGCCAGCCGGGTTCGGCGTTCAAGCCGCTGGTCTATCTGGCTGGTCTGGAAAGCGGCTTGTCGTCCGAACAGAAATTCACCGATGCGCCATTTTCGGTCGAGGCGTGGACGCCGAAAAATTACGATGAGGTTTATGAGGGCGAGGTGACGATGCATCGCGCTCTGACGAAATCTTTGAACACGGTCGCCGTTCAGGTTTCAGAGCGCGCGGGCCGCGCCCAAGTTATCAACGCCGCGCGGCGGCTGGGCATTACCGCGCCCTTGCGCCCGCACCCGTCGATCGCGCTGGGCAGTTTCGAAGTTAACCTTTTGGAACTGACATCGGCCTACGCGCATTTTGCAAATGGCGGGTTTCAGACCTTTCCTTATATTATCGACGCCGCCATCACGAAATCCGGCACGATACTTTATGAGCGCATTGCGCCAGCCCCGCCGCGGGTGATTGCGCCGCGCGAGGTTGCGGCGATGAACGACATGCTGGTCGCCACCATAAAAACCGGCACGGGCCGCCGCGCCGCCATTGACGGGCAAATGCTTGCTGGCAAAACCGGCACCTCGCAAAACTGGCGTGATGCCTGGTTTATCGGCTATTCGGGCGCGCTGGTGGCGGGTGTCTGGGTGGGCAATGATAATGGCGCGCCGATGAATAAAGTCACGGGCAGCGGTCTGCCCGCGCAAATCTGGCGGGCATTTATGGCAAGCCAAGAAAATCAGGTTGGCCTGCCCGGTTCTGAAAACGCTGACGGCACTGGCGGCGGCCTGCTCAAATGGCTGTTCGGCAATTAGCCTTAACCAGCGATTAGCCTGTTGAGTGTGGCGGCAAGTTCTTCCGGCGACACGGCATGGTCGAAATGGGTGAGAAAATTGCCATCCGGCCCCATCAGGTAAAAAATCGAACTGTGGTCAATCGTGTAGCCGTCGGCATTGGACGCATCCTCAACGCGCGCGCGATACACTTTGAACGCGCGCATGGCGTCATCAATTTGCGCCGGCGTGCCCGTCCAGCCGCGCAAACGCGGGTGGAAATGGCTCACATATTGTTTGAGCGCCGCCGGTGTGTCGCGTTCAGGGTCAACGGTTATGAAAATCGGCTGGATCGGGGATGCGCCATCATTGTTTTCCGGCGCGGCTTCCATCCGCTCAAGCGCCATCGTCATTATTTGCAAGGATGTGGGGCACACATCCGGGCAATAGGTAAAGCCGAAATATATCAGGCTATAGCGCCCTTTCAGATTGTCTTGCGAAACACGAAGGCCGGTATCGTCGACCAGTTCAAAGGCGCGCCCGATATCTGCCGTCTGGCGATTGGCGGGGCCCCCGTCGGTCGCGGTAAATGTCTGGCCGACCAATAGGCCAAGCACGACACACAGGCCGATGACACTGATAATAAGGCTGGCACGCATATATGTTTTCATTTTTGCCTCCGCGTTTTGCTCTTGGTGTTTGGGCATTACTCGTTTTGCAGCGCGCGATTTGCGGCGCGCAATTAAAGACGCGCGCTTGCGCGATACGCATGGGGTCGGTTATACCCAACGCATGATGTTCGTTCAATCACGCGGAAAGTCGCAGCAATATAGCGCGCGCTTGTCAACCACGGCCACGCTTGGCAGGCTTGCATGTCTTGTCGCTTGCCTCGCCGTAATGAGCATGCCGGTTGCAGCGCAGGAAAAACCCGTCGTTGAGGACAGATCCCTAATCGATAAGGCGCGCGCGGGCGATCTTGAAGGCGTGCGGCTTGAGTTGCTCTCCGGGGCCAATGTTAATGAACGCGGCATTGGCGACGGCACGGCCCTGCACGCCGCGGCTGATTGGGGCCATGCTCATATCGTGCGGGCGCTGCTGGAACTGGGTGCCCAGCCCGACCGTCGTGACGCGCGCCGTGCCACCGCGCTATCGCTGGCGGCGCGGCGCGGCCATATTGAATCTGTCGATATTTTGCTGGCTGGCGGTGCCGACCCTAATCGTGTCGCACAAGATAATGAAGTGCCGCTGATCAGTGCCGCGCGTCTTGGTTTCCATCAAATTGTCACCTCGCTTTTGGCCGCGGGCGCAGACCCGGAAGAAACCGATAGCACGGGGCGCACGGCCAGAGACTGGGCCACAATCATGCGTTTGCAACAAGTATTGCTGGCTCTGGATAAAGCCGAGGGCGCGCGCTGATGGAGTCCGGACCGGCAAGCTGGCTATCGCCTGCCGGTACTGCGCCAACCGGTATTGTCGGCAGTGCGGTAAGGTTGCGGGTGCAGATTTTCCTGCGCTGGCTGGCGGTTATCGGCCAGCTGGGGGCGGTGCTGGTCGTCGGTTTCGGGCTGGAATTCCAACTGCCGATTATCGAGCTGTTATTTACCATCAGCGCCTCGGTTTTACTGAATGCGTGGCTGGCGCTGCGCTATCCGGTCAGCCACATGCTCACCGGTCGCGAGGCGGCGGGGTATCTGGCTTACGACCTTACCCAGCTTGGCATTTTGCTGTATTTGACCGGCGGATTAATGAACCCGTTTGCCCTGTTGTTTCTGGCACCGGTAACGATTTCGGCCTCCGTCATGCAGGCGCGCACGACCGCGCTTCTGGTCGGCTTGGCAAGCGGCTGGGTCACGGTTTTGCTGTTTTTCCATCAGCCGCTGCCGTGGTCGGGGCCCGCGCCGGTTTTGCCCAGTATTTATATGATGGGCATTTGGGCGGCGCTGTTGATTGCGCTGGTGTTCATTCCTTCTTATGTGTGGCGGGTCAGCCGCGAGGGGCGGCGCATGTCAGCCGCGCTCGCTGCCAGCCAGCGCATTATCGAGCGCGAACAGCGCCTGTCGGCACTTGATGGTCTGGCCGCCGCTGCCGCGCATAAACTCGGAACGCCGCTGGGCACAATCGCGCTTGTGAGCCGCGAATTGCTGAGCAATCCGGGCCTTGATACCAGCCTACACGACGATGTGACCCTGATGGTCGAACAAGCCAATAGATGCCGCGATATTCTGGCATCGCTGACGGCTGAAGATACCAAGGATCCGGTTATTTCGCGCCTGCCTTTGGGCGCGCTGCTGGAAGAAGCGGTGCTGGAAGTTGGGCCGAGCGAGAAAGAGCTGCATGTGTCGTGCCTGCCTTATGAAAGCGGGTCCGGGCCGGTGCCGGAAATTTTGCGCCAGCCCGAGCTGATTTACGGCATCGGCAATCTGATCGCCAATGCGGCTGATTTTGCCGCCAAAAATGTCTGGGTCAGCGGGCGGTATTCGCCCGAAGAGGTGGTCATTGAAATTGCCGATGACGGGCCCGGTTTTCAGCCCGATATTCTGGCGCGGCTGGGCGAGCCGTATAACACAACGCGCGCGCGCGGCGGCGACGAGGTCGATGATGAGGGTCAAACCGGCATGGGGCTCGGCTATTTTATCGCCCGCACGCTGCTATTGCGCTCTGGCGGACACATTGAAGCACGCAATCTGGCACCGGACGAAATGGTCGGCGATAGCACACCCGGCGGGGCTCATGTCGCCATTCACTGGCCGCGTGCGCGATTTGATGCGGCATCTGATTGAAATTTGTGAATAATGTCCTACATCTTCGACATAGCAATATGCGGAGTTTGTCTTGGCAGAACCTATCGAAACAGCAAATGAACCCGAACTTAGCCTGCTGATTGTTGATGACGATGAGCCCTGGCTGAACCGTCTGGCACGGGCGATGGAAAGTCGCGGCTATTCGGTCGCTTGCGCGGCCAGCGTCGCGGAAGGCGTGAAGCTGGGTAAATCCGTCAAACCGAATTATGCCGTTATCGATATGCGGCTGGAAGATGGCAATGGGCTGGATGTGGTTGAAAGCCTGCGCGAGGTATCGCCCGACGCGCGTGTGATTATGTTGACCGGCTATGGCAATATTGCAACAGCGGTCGAAGCGGTTAAACGCGGCGCCGTGGACTATCTTGCCAAGCCTGCCGATGCCGATGAAATTCACGCCGCGCTGATGGCCGAAGGCAATAAAGCTGCCCCGCCCGACAACCCCATGTCGGCCGATCGGGTGCGTTGGGAACATATCCAGCGCGTGTTTGAATTGTGCGACCGCAATGTTTCTGAAACAGCAAGACGGCTGAACATGCACCGGCGCACCTTGCAACGCATTCTTGCAAAACGCGCGCCGCGCTAGAGCTTCAATTTAACTGGGCGCTCACTAATCTGGGCGCTCACTAATCTGGACACCTGCTAATCTGGACACCTACTAATCTGGGCGCTCACTAATCTGGGCGCTGGGGGCTTGAAGGCCGACGCGGGTCCGACAGGCGTCTGAGGCGGTTTGCCCCAACACGCGCCACACGCCGCGTTATCACCGTGCGCCGCGCCGCGGGCAGCTTGGCAACAGGCGCAGGCCGCACAATTTCGCCACCATAAGCATCGGCCAATATCAGCCCGCACGCCTCAGGCAGCCGGTCGACCGGAAAAGCCGGCTCGACCGCAAAAAAGAAGCTGTCGCAATAGTCCAGATATTCGGGCCATTTTTTGTCCGTTTGAAAATCTGTCAGGCTGCTTTTGATCTCGATAATCCATATTTCGCCGCGCGGCCCGACCGCCAGCAAATCGGCGCGCCGATAATTGGGCAGGGTCAGCTCTGGCAGGCTGGCAAAATTCTGCCCGGCCAGCATGCGCGCGACACCGCGCATAATCCGCATGGCGGTTTCTGATTGGCGCCCGTCAGACAAGCCGTCATAGAGGGCGTCTTCATCAAAATTATCTCCATTGCGGGTCTGATCTGTCATGGTTCGTGTCGCTGTCAGATGGGGCTTTCTTAATATAAACGGCTCTTGAGCCGCCGTGTGCCAGCCTAACATGGCAAATGCGACGTTTGGCGCGTGAAAATCAATTTTTTATGTTGCGTCTTGGCGCTAGATTTGAAACAAAGACCTATACACACCGCCCCGAAAGAGGCGGTCCCTTTGTGCTTCGGGAGGGCATAATGTTAGAAACATTAGAAAATATCGTTTTTCGGTCGAGGCTGATTATTCTCGGTTTTTTCGCGGCGTTCACAATTTACAGCGGATATTATGCCACGCAGCAAAATATGACCGCCGGCTTTGAAAAGCAGCTGCCGACGGGCCATGAATATATTCAAACATTTCAGGAATATCGTGACCGTTTGTTCGGGTCGAACCGCATCATTGTTGTTTTGAAACAACGCGATGGCGTGATTTGGAACAAAGATTATTTCAGCACTTACAAGGATCTGACGGACGCACTTTTCTATCTGCCCGGCGTCGCGCGCCATACGCTGACATCGCTGTGGACACCCAATTCGCGGTATTTTGAAATTACCGAAGACGGGTTTGTGGCCGATGATGTTATTCCTGGCACAATTACGGTCGACAATCTGGATGACCAATGCGTGTCGCGCCTGAAAACGGCAAGTCTGGCGACAACCTGCGAACCAGCGCTTTCCATCATTGAAAATAATGTCGTGCGCGGCGGTTTTGTCGGGCGTCTTGTGGCTAATGATTTTTCCGCAGCCATGGTGCGCGCGGAGCTTCTGGACTTGGATGTGAAAACCGGTGAAAGGCTGAATTATTTTGATCTGGCCGAGAAACTGGAAACGGATATTCGCGCCAAGTTCGAAAATGATAAATACGAAGTGCAGATAATTGGCTTTGCCAAACTCATCGGTGATATTGCCGATGGCGCGGGCACGGTGGTTCAGTTCTTCGGCGTCGCGCTGATTTTGACCATTATGTCGGTTTATGTTTATGCGCGCTCGGCCGTGCTGACCTTCCTGCCGCTATTTTGTTCGCTGACATCGCTGGTTTGGCAATTCGGTATTTTGAAATTGCTGGGTTACGGGCTCGACCCGCTGGCGATCTTGGTGCCGTTCCTTGTCTTTGCGATCGGGGTGAGCCATGGCGTGCAGCAGATTAACCTGATCACGGCGGAAATATCCAAAGGCAGCAGCAGTGACNAGGCGGCGCGTGCCAGCTTCCGTGGCCTGCTCATTCCCGGCTCGATGGCACTTGTGACCGACCTTGTTGGTTTCGGAACCCTGTATTTCATTCCGATCCAGATGATTCAGGAACTGGCGATCACCGCCTCTATCGGTGTTGCGCTCAAAATTCTGACCAATCTGGTCATGCTNCCCGTGATGGTNAGCTTCTTCAAAATTGACGAANGTTTTGCGGCGCGTGCTGCCAAGGCGCGTGAGGCCCGCATTCGCATCATGCAGACCATTGGCAATGTGGCGAACCCGAAATCGGCCGTCGTCATTGTGTTCCTCGCAATCGTGCTGTTCGTTACAGCGTTCCTGCAAAGCCAAGACCGNCATGTTGGTGCGCTTCACGCCGGTTCGCCGGAGCTTCGCAAAGAGGCCCGCTACAATGAAGACAGCCGCGCNATTGCGGATAANTTCGCACTTGGCCTCAACCTGCTAACGGTGATTGTGGAAACGCCGGCGGAAGCGTGCATCAATTATCCTTACATGAAATATCTGAACGAGTTTTCATGGTATCTCCGCAATGTTGAGGGCGTGTCGCTGGTGTTGTCATTGCCGTATGTGACGCGCCGATCAAGCGCCGGCTTCAATGAGGGCAATTTGAAATGGCAGGCCTTGCCGCGCAACAAATTTGCACTGGTGCAGTCGGTGGCCCCGATCGGAACATCGACGGGCCTTCTCGACGAAGAATGCCGCCTGCTGACACAGCTCATTTTCTTGGATGACGCCAAGGCAACAACGATTGAGCGTGTGACGGAAGCGGTCAAAACCTTCCGCGACGAGCGACCTTCACCGATCGCTAATTTGATGGTGTCGACGGAACCGCCGGTTAGGGATGCGTCAGGCTATGACCTCGGCATCAAAACGGATGTGGTCGATAATGGCGTCGATTCGGCGCTGGCAATCACTTACNNTGTTGAGGCGGACACNCCGGAATTGCTCTTGAACGAGCTGACCGGGCGGGGTCTGAACGTGACCTCCAGCGAGGTTAGCGCGGTGTCGATCCGTCTGGCCTCGGGCAATATGGGGGTTCAGGCCGCCGTGAACGAGGAGATCGAAATCTCGGAACTGCCGATGATGATGTATGTCTATATGACCATCATNGCGCTGGTTATTCTGACCTATCGTGACTGGCGCGCCACAATCGCGTGTTGTGTGCCGCTGACGCTGGCAACCTTCATGGGCTACTGGTTCATGGAAGTGCTTGAAATTGGTCTGACCGTGGCGACGNTGCCGGTGATGGTGCTGGCTGTGGGCCTTGGGGTGGATTATGCGTTTTATATTTACAACCGCATCCAGTTCCACCTGTCGCAAGGNGACGATGTGACCTTGAGCTTCAAAAAGACACTCAACGAAACCGGCATGGCCGTTGTGTTTACGGCTNTGACCTTGGCTATCGGTGTGTCGACATGGGCGTTCTCAGCGCTGAAGTTCCAGGCCGATATGGGCCTGCTGCTGGCTTTCATGTTCATGATCAATATGGTCATGGCCGTGACGGTTCTGCCGGCCATCGCCGTGGTNCTGGANATGATTGTGCCGCGCAAAGAACCGCCCAAGGCACCTTCCGGCGCGTTGGCGCACTAAGCCTTTAACGGGTGGCCGAGCAGCGTTTCCAATTCGGAAATGGCTTGCTCGGCCCCTGTGACCTTGATGGTCGCCATGCCCAGCGCGCGCGCTGGCTTTAGATTGACCCCCAAATCATCCAGAAANANNGCCCGCGCGGGTGCCACATCAAGCGCNTTGCATGCCATTTTATAGATTTCCGGATCCGGTTTGCGGATNCCGACTTTCGAACTTTCGATGACATGCGAAAACAGCGCCATGACAGCCTCGACCGCGGCGGCTTTTTCCATGCTGCGCGCCATGCCCGCGCCGCTGCCGGTTTTNACATTATTGGTNATACANCCNATTTTATANNCNGCCNCNANNAGCTNGTNNAAAACNGCGACCATTTCNGGGCGNATATCNCCNGCNAGCAGNGCCAGCACATCNGCNCCGCGCACNCNATGGCCGCGCGCNTCGGCTTCTGCTCNNAAACGCNNTNTCNAAGGCGGCNGCGTCAATNTCGCTGCGCTCNAACAAGGCCCANGCATTNGTGTCGGGATTGGTNGCNTTNATNGAGCGGATNAAGTCNTTCGGCAGNTCATTGGCNGCTTCAAANCGCGCAAAGGCTTCAAACGGGCTGGACGTGATCACCCCGCCGAAGTCCCATAAAACGGCATCATAGTTTCGTTCCATATTGTATTCCTGTGCTGGAAGTTGCGGGCTGATGGCCGCTTTGATAGGCTTGAGCATATCCGGTGGGATAAAAATAACAAGGGGAGGGCACCTTGGAGCCATTACTTAAGTTTTATGCGTCGCGCTGGGCGCTGCTGTTTTCTCTCATCGCGATGATTGCCTGCAGCCTCGGCTTCAACGAATTACAGATGCGGCTGGGGGCCGATATCATTGACGTTTTACGCGGCGGATATGACGCCGACACAGTGCAGGAAAGATTTCTGATTTACGGCGAGGCAGGGCGCGCCCTTTATGCGCGCGCAACCTTGAGCTTGGATGTGTTTTATCCCTTCGCCTACAGCACGTTTTTTGCCTGCCTGATTGTCATGGGGGCGGTGAGCCCGCGCGCCAGATATCTGGTCATTATACCGATCGCCGTGGCCTTGCTTGATCTGGGCGAAAATATCAGCATTTACATGCTGCTGACCAATTTTCCAGACATTAGCGATGCCCAGATTGCCCGCGCCTCAACCCTTACCGTGGCAAAATGGTGGGCGGTGGTGCTAATGCTGGTCGTGGCTTTCGGGCAGCTCTTCGTGCGCCTCACCATGCTGACCATCGGACAGTTGCGCCGCTAGGCGGTCGTCTTCATTGACCCGTAGTCCGTACAGGGTGAGCGGTAATTGGGCCAGCATGAAAAGCCCCGTCGCCGGGGCCATGACGAAAACGCGAAACGCCACCCAATCATCATCGCTGAGTTGGCGCCACGCGATTTCATTGGCGATGCCAGCGATTAGAAAAAACAACCCCCAGCGCAGGCTCAACTGCCACCATACGCGGTCGGGCAGGTCGAACTGGGTTTTGAAAAACACTTTCATCATCGCCAGCCCGCGCCCCGCCCCGCCCAGCAAAACGGCGGCAAAGGCGAAAGAAAACAGCGAGGGTTGAATTTTGATAAAGAGCTTTTCAGCCGTCATCAGCGCCGTCACCGTCAAAATGCCGGATATGAGGGTGGAGAAAACGACAAAGCGGGCCAAGCGCTTCTCGATAACCCAGAACACGACAATCAGCACCAGCGCCGTCACCAGCGCGGCCAGCGCGCCCATGTAAAGCCCGTGAGACTGATTGACGATGAAGAACGATGCCAGCGGAATAATTTCGCTGAACATTGAGCCCAAGCGCATGGATTTTTTGTGTTCGCCTGCCATATTCACATCACCTACTCATATCGCTTACGACTTAGCCTTTGACTCAGCTCCCGACTTAGCCTTCGACTTAGCCCCCAACTCAGCCTTCGACAACCAGATCACCGCCCAGGTGCCGCCCGGCAATAAAATAATGCACGGCGGCCCACACATAGACCAATGAGCAGATTAAAAGCGCATAGCGCAGCGACTCGTCGCCATATTCGGGGTTCAGCACATCCGACAAAATGCCGACCAATTGCGGGCCCAGCCCAAGGCCAATAATATTGATGATAAACAGCAAAATGCCGGCGGCAACCGCGCGCATCCGCAAGGCCGAAATGCCTTGGGTCTGCGAAAAGGTGGTGGCCTGATAAAAATTGCCCAAGAGAACAGGCAGGATCATAGCCAGCAACGCGGTGGTGCTGTTGGTCGAGATGAACACCACAATATTGAGTGGCACACAGATAATGAGCGCCACGGCGGTTGTCCACAAAAACCATTTCGGGTCATGCGCGCCGAACCTGTCGGCCAGATAGCCGCCCAGCGCAATGCCAATGCCGCCCGGAATGCCGAGGATAAGACCAAACCATGTGCCAATCTCGCCGGTTCCCATGCCGAAAGAACGGGTCAGAAAACTAGGCGCCCAGGTAATAAAGCCATAGCCGACAAAGGCGGTCAAAGCTGCGGCGAAAGACATGTGGCGAAACGATTTTTTGGCCCAGAGATATTGCAGCGTTTCGCCGACACTGGGTTGGTCGGCGCTGTCGGCGCGGCCCTCTGCCATGCCGCGCGGCGGCTCGCGCAAACTAAACCGCACGATAAGTGCCAGTAAAATACCCGGCAGGCCGACGACAAAAAACGCGGCGCGCCAGCCGAAAAATTCATTGATCCAGCCGCCGGCAAAAAGACCGAACATGATGCCGAACGGGATGCCGAGTGAGTAAATGCCCAAAGCCGTGGCGCGTTGGTCGGCCGGATAATAATCGGCAATCATCGAATGGGCGGGCGGGCTGCACCCGGCCTCGCCAATACCGACGCCGATACGCGCCGCCAGCAAATGCCAGAAATTCTGCGCGAGGCCCGAAAGCGCCGTCATTAGGCTCCAAATACCCAGCGCCCAAGCAACCAGATTGCGCCGGTTGCTGCGGTCGGCAAAGCGCGCAATCGGAATGCCCAGCGTGGCGTAAAATGCCGCAAAAGCAAAGCCGGTGAGCATGCCCATAGCCGTATCGGAAAGACCCAAATCATCTTTCACCGGCTGCAGTAGGATAGACAGTATCTGACGGTCAATGAAATTAAACGTATAGACGACCACCAAAATGCCGAGGGCGTAATGGCGCGCTCGGTATATATCGTCGTGCTGGGTGATACTTGTCATAAATTCCTCCGAGGGTCTTCAAAAATTTCGCAAAGACTAAACTATTTCCCGCTAACGCCAAGTTTTTTTGCGCCAAATATCATTGCCGCTTTGCTTTTTGGCTGTCTACAGCCTAGGCTAGGCCAGTTTTTCGAGGAGGATATGATGCGGGAACAAGCCGAATTCGATGTGATTATATATGGTGCCACGGGGTTTACGGGCCGTCTGGTCGCCGAATATATGGAAAATCAATATGGCCGGGCAGTTAATTGGGCGATGGCCGGACGCAGCGCGGAAAAACTCGCCGCTGTGCGCGATGAAATTGGTGCCTCAGCCGACACGCCGCTGGTGGTGGCCGACGCGAACGACCCGCAAAGCGTGCGCGACATGGTCAGTCGCGGCAAAGTTATTTGCACGACGGTGGGCCCGTATCAGCTTTATGGCAATGATATTGTGGCGGCATGTGCCGAACTGGGCACGGATTATGTCGATCTGTCCGGCGAACCTGGCTGGATGCACGACATGATTGGCGCGTATAATGAGCAGGCCGCAAAGTCAGGCGCGCGCATTGTGCATAGTTGCGGCTTCGACTCGATCCCCTTTGATCTGGGCGTTTATTATCTGCAAACAGCGGCGCAGGAAAAATTCGGCAAGCCGTTTGCGCGTGTGCGCGGGCGCGTGCGTGCCATGAATGGCGAGTTTTCCGGCGGCACGGCAGCATCGCTGGGGGCGACCATGGCGGCGCTGGAAAAAAATCCGGCGCTTTTCGAAGTGCTCGCCAATCCGTTTTCGCTGAGCAATGGCTTTACCGGCCCCGACCAGCCGGCCGATAATGCGATTTACGAAGACGACGTAATCGGGCAGTGGGTTGCACCATTTATCATGGCGGCCATCAACACGAAAAATATTCACCGTTCAAACGCCCTGCTCGGCCATGCCTATGGCACGGATTTCCAATATGACGAAATGATGATTACCGGCGCTGGCGAAGAGGGGAAGAAAATGGCGGAATTTGTTGCCAGCACCAACCCGCTTGCCGGCGATGATGTGCCGCAACCGGGCGAGGGGCCGTCGCGCGAATCCCGCGAAGCAGGCAATTACGATATTTGGTTTATCGGAACAGATGCTGACGGCAACCGGCTTGAGGCCAGCGTGGGCGGCGATCTCGACCCCGGTTATGGCTCAACATCGCGGATGATTGGCGAAAGTGCCGTGTGTCTGATTACCGATTGCGCGGAGCTGGGCGGCGGCGTGTACACCACGGCCCCGGCCATGGGCGCGAAATTGATCAAGCGGCTTGTCGATAATGCTGGCTTGACGTTCAAGCTGGAAAGCTAAATTCAGGGCGGGGCACAAGGGACTGCATGCAGTCAAATTGTAAATGTAATTTGTATTAAGCGGGACATTTTTACGAACCCGCCGAGGTAAGCCGACCCCAAAATATGGTCGTCGGCAACATGTCTCACCGAGTAAAAATCCTTTAGTTTGGGGACTGTATGTATGCAAACTGTAAACGTAATTTGTATCAAGTGGGGCACGCTTTATAGTCCTACGGACGTAAACCGGCTCAAAAATATGGTTCTCGCCAATACGTCGCGCCAGGTAAAATTTCATTGTTTTACCGACACACGCGACGGTCTTGACGATGACATTGCGGTTTTGCCCATCCCCGAAGTTAAGGTGGATGCGGCGGGCATATTCAAGCGAGAGACGGCGTTTTTCTCGAAAAACTTGGGCGGGCTGGACGGCCAACGGGTGTTTTATTTCGACCTTGATGTGCTGGTTGTCAACGGGCTCGACGATCTGTTCGCCTATCCAAAGGACGATGATTTTTACATCATCGACGATTGGGCCTCAAAGGGGCATAGCGTGGGTCAGGGGAGCTGTTTTTCCTGGGTTGTCGGCGACAGATACAATGACATCACCACTGATTATGAGGAGAACAAAGCGCAGATTGACAAGAAATATGGGTCGGCGTCGCAGGAATATCTGTCCGACAAAATTATCGCGAAGCAAGGCGCGCTGAAATTCTGGCCGGAAGGCTGGTTCCGCTCGTTCCGGTTTCACTGCCTGCCG
>NZFC01000004.1 GCA_002689195.1 Rhodobiaceae bacterium
CAATCGGAGTCTTTGGGCGTGCTAAATATTGGTGGGGTCGCCAATGTCACCTTGCTGGGTGATGCTGGCAAAATCTGCGCTTTTGATACCGGCCCCGGCAATGCCCTGCTCGACGATTGGGTAAGCGCAAAAACCGGTCGTGCTTATGATGGCGACGGTGTGCTGGCGCGAAGCGGGCGTGTCAATGAGGCGGCTTTGCAAACGCTCTTGTCGCATGCCTTTTTCGACCGCGCGCCGCCTAAATCGCTCGACCGTCTAGCTTTTGACCCAGAGCCGGTCGCCGCATTATCGCCCGAAGATGGCGCGGCCACGCTTACCGCCTTCACCGCGGCGGCAGTGGCGCTGGGGTTGGACATTACCGGACACGCCCCTAAAAGGCTGATCGTGTGCGGGGGGGGGCGCCACAATTACGCGCTTATGGAAGCCTTGCAGACACGAACAGGCGTGGTTGTACAAAATTGCGATGAATTGGGCTGGGCGGGCGATGCGCTGGAAGCCGAAGCGTTTGCGTGGCTGGCCGTGCGGCATTGTCTAGGCTTGCCGACAAGTTTGCCAGAAACTACAGGCGTTGCAGGCCCGACTGTGGGCGGTCGTAAATATAATCCGTGAAGTTGAGGGGCTGGCTAGCCGATCTCGGAAACGCGCCGGTCGAGATATTGCGCCANGGAGGTNTCAAGCGCTTTCATATCTGTNTCGAAAAAATGATTGGCATTTTTGATGCTGTCATAATCAATGGTAATNCCTTTTTGNGCCTGCAGGCGCTCGACCAGACGNTCAATGTCTTCCTTCGGCACGATTTTGTCAGCCGCCCCGTGAACGATNAGNCCCGACGCCGGACACGGCGCNAGAAACGAAAAATCATAGAGATTTGCAGGCGGNGCAACGGAGATGAAACCNGAAATTTCCGGCCGCCGCATCAAAAGCTGCATGCCAATCCAGGCCCCGAAACTATATCCGGCNATCCAGCACTGGCGCGCGTCGCCGGTTAGGGNTTGCAGCCAGTCAAGTGCGGAAGCTGCGTCCGACAATTCACCGATNCCATTGTCAAANTCGCCCTGACTGCGGCCAACGCCGCGGAAATTGAACCGCAGCACNGAAAAGCCNCGATCCAGAAACATGTGATACATCTGATAGGCGATGGGATTGTTCATATTGCCGCCGAGCTGGGGGAGCGGGTGCAAAATGACGGCAATCGGCGCACCGGNCTGCTTGCTCTGGGAAAACCGCCCCTCGAGCNGCCCTTNGGGGCCGTTAAAAATTACTTCCGGCATGATAACCCTTNCCCAAATCGGCTTTTCGNCAAATCNGGCGAATTAAACTTGACTAATTTAGTCGGAATTCCTATATCCNAANNANAGGCCCTTGTGAGTGCCAAACTTGNGGCAAAAAAGCAAGGTTTTTCGTATTTGTTTAATAGGATCATAAGGTTATGANGCTCTCNACTAAGGGCAGATACGCGGTTATGGCGATGAGCGATCTCGCTGTTCAGGCGCGCCTTGATGCCAAACGCCCTGTNTCGCTGGCCGAAATTGGCGCNCGCGAAGGCATTTCCCTNTCTTATCTGGAGCAATTATTCGCGCGTTTGCGCCGCGCCGGACTGGTCACGAGCATTCGNGGCGCGCAAGGCGGCTATTGNCTGTCTGCCGAGGCCGTCGAGATTTGCATTGGNGACATTATTCGCGCCGTCGATGAGCCGATTGAAGTGACACGNTGCCAGTTGAGCCAAGGCGGGTGCCAGTCGCAAAACTCGCGCTGCCTGACNCATGATTTATGGGCCGGGCTGGGGCGTCATATTTACGGATATCTNGATTCCGTGACGCTTGAAGATGTGGTGTCGCGCAACACGTTTTCCGCTTCTGAAATCGCACGCGCGCCAAATNCAAGCTTGCGACCNGTGGGAGAGGGCGCATGAACCGCATTTATCTGGACTATAACGCCACCGCACCGATACGCCCCGGTGTGCAAGAGGCGGTGGCCCAAGCCTTATCTTTCGGCAATCCTTCTGCNGTACATGCCGAAGGGCGNCGCGCCCGTGCNGCGGTCGAACAGGCGCGCGCNCAGGTCNCCGAATTNTGCGGGGGCGCNCCGGAAGNCGTTGTGTTCACCTCCGGCGGCACCGAAGCCTGTAATCTGGCCTTGGGCTTGCGGGCCGCGCCAGCGGGCGCGATNGAACGGGTTCTGGTTTCCGCCACAGAACACGCCGCCGTCAGNCAGGCCGCGACCGCCAGCGGGTTGAGCGTTGANGAATTGCCNGTAANTAGCGACGGGGTGATTGATCTGGCCGCCCTTGATGGCGCGCTTTCAANACCGGCTCCGGCGTTGGTGTGCGTGATGGCTGCCAATAATGAAACNGGCGTTTTGCAGCCCATTNGCGCGATTGCCGAGCGCNTAGCGGCGCATGGNAGTTTGTTGTTCTGCGATGGCGTGCAGGCGGCGGGAAAAATNCCGCTCAGCCTNGAAAGTTTGGGCTGCGATGCGCTGGCGNTGTCGGCGCATAAAATCGGNGGGCCGATGGGNGTGGGCGCGCTGGTGGTGCGCGCCGGACTGGTTGTGCCGCCTTCGATTACNGGCGGCGGGCAGGAACTTGGCCGACGCGGTGGCTCGGAAAATGTGTCCGGTATTGTCGGCTTCGGCCTTGCNGCCGAATTGAGCGCGNGCGAACTGGCGCGCGCGGGCGAGCTTGCTGATAAACGCGACCGCATGGAAGCCGATTTGCGCGCGGCCATGCCGGATGTTCGCATTTTCGGGGCACAAGCCCCGCGATTGCCGAATACAAGCTGTTTTGGGCTTGCTGGTTTGCACGGTGAAACCGTCGTGATGGCGCTGGATTTGGCCGGTATTTCGGTGAGTGCGGGCGCGGCGTGTTCCAGCGGCAAGGTGTCGCGCAGCCATGTGCTTGATGCCATGGGTATCGAACACGATGTAAGCAGTGGGGCAATTCGGGTAAGCCTTGGCCGCGATACAGATGACGGGGCCTGCGACCGGTTGGTTGAAAACTGGCTGAAACAGGCCGCAAAACTGCAACGCGCCGCCGCGCAGTAAATATGGGTAATAGGAACGGAACGCCATTATGAGCGAAGCAAAAGCAGGCATTGACCGCGAGACGGTTGACCAGGTCGCAAATTTCGGTGGTGAAAACTATAAATATGGCTTCACCACCGATATTGATGCCGACAAAGCGCCCAATGGTTTGAACGCCGATATCGTCCGGTTTATTTCCGCCAAAAAAGACGAGCCGGAATGGTTGTTGGAATGGCGGCTGGATGCGTTTGAGCGTTGGAAAACCATGCAGGAGCCGGAATGGGCGCATGTCGATTATCCCAAAATTGATTATCAGGATTTGTGCTATTACGCGGCCCCCAAAAGCATGGAAGACGGGCCCAAAAGCCTTGACGAAGTTGACCCGGAATTGCTGCGGACATACGAAAAGCTGGGCATTCCGTTGCAAGAGCAGGAAGTTCTGGCGGGTGTGCGAAAAGTCGCCGTCGATGCCGTGTTTGACAGCGTGTCGGTGGGCACCACCTTCCGCGACGAACTGGCAAAGGTGGGGGTTATTTTCTGTTCATTTTCCGAGGCCGTGAAAGACCACCCCGATCTGGTGCGTAAATATCTGGGCTCGGTGGTGCCGCAATCGGATAATTATTTCGCCGCGCTCAATTCGGCGGTGTTTTCCGATGGCTCGTTTGTCTATATCCCGCCGGGCGTGCGCTGCCCGATGGAATTGTCGACTTATTTCCGCATTAACGAGGCCAATACCGGCCAGTTTGAGCGCACGCTGGTTATCGCCGACCGCGACAGCTATGTGAGCTATCTTGAAGGCTGCACGGCGCCGATGCGCGACGAAAACCAGTTGCATGCCGCCGTGGTGGAACTGGTTGCGCTTGAGGATGCGGAGATTAAATATTCCACCGTGCAGAACTGGTATCCGGGCGACGCGGATGGCAAGGGCGGCATTTATAATTTCGTGACCAAGCGCGGTGATTGCCGCGAGGCGCGTGCGCGCATTAGCTGGACGCAAGTAGAAACCGGCTCGGCGGTAACGTGGAAATATCCCTCCTGCATTTTGCGCGGCGATGAAACGGTCGGTGAATTTTACTCGATTGCCATCTCAAACAATCTGCAACAGGTCGATAGCGGCACCAAAATGCTGCATCTGGGGCGCAACACATCGAGCAAGATTATTTCCAAGGGCATTTCGGCGGGGCGCTCGTCCAACGCCTATCGCGGGCAGGTGAGCGTGCATCCAAAAGCCGCCAATGCCCGCAATTTCACCCAATGCGACAGTCTGCTGATTGGCGATAAATGCGCCGCCCATACCGTGCCTTATATTGAAGCGAAAAATATCTCCGCCGTGCTTGAGCATGAGGCGACGACGTCGAAAATCAGCGACGACCAGATGTTTTATTGCCGCCAGCGCGGGCTCGATCCGGAAGAAGCGGTGGCGTTGATTGTGAACGGCTTCTGCCGTGACGTTTTGCAAAATCTACCGATGGAATTTGCCGTGGAAGCGCAAAAACTGGTCGGCATATCGCTGGAAGGAAGTGTTGGATAATGGCTTTGCTGGAAATTGAAAATCTGCACGCCGGTGTTGACGACAAGACCATCCTAAACGGGTTCGACCTGACGATTGAGGCGGGCGAAGTGCATGCGATTATGGGGCCGAACGGGTCGGGCAAATCCACACTGTCTTATCTGCTGGCCGGACGCGACGGCTATGAAGCCCAAAATGGTTCCGCGCGGTTTGATGGTGCCGACTTGCTGGATATGGAGCCGGAAGCGCGCGCCATTGCGGGCTTGTTTCTAGCGTTTCAATATCCGCTGGAAATTCCGGGCGTCACCAATATGACGTTTTTACGCACGGCGCTAAACGCGGTGCGGCGCGGGCGCGGCGAAGACGAAATGGACCCTGCCAGTTTCTTACGCATGGTGCGCGAAAAATCCCGCGCCATGGGTGTGGATGACGACATGCTCAAGCGGCCCCTGAATGTCGGGTTTTCGGGCGGCGAGAAAAAGCGCAATGAGGTGCTGCAAATGGCGGTGCTTGAGCCGCGTTTGGCAATTCTAGACGAAACCGATAGCGGCCTTGATATTGATGCGCTGCAAACTGTTGCCGATGGCGTGAACGCCATGCGGAACGACGCGCGCGGCATGCTGGTTATTACGCATTACCAGCGGCTGTTAGATTTTATCAAACCGGATTTTGTGCATGTGATGGTGCGCGGACGCATTGTGCGCTCGGGTGGCCCGGAACTGGCAGAAGAACTGGAACGCTCCGGCTATGGTGCGTATCTGGGCACGCAAACCGGTGAGGCTGGCGAAGCAGGGGCGGCGCATGCTTGACGCAANNGCACATTTCGAGGCCGTGCGCGACCATTTGCCGGGCGATGGGCAAGTTTTGCAAGCGCGCAAGTCGGCTNTGGCGCGCGCCGAACAGAGCGGCNTGCCGACCCGCCGCAATGAAAACTGGCACTACACAGANCTTNCCCGTTTGCTGAAACAAAGCGATGCGGCGCCNGTGCGNGCCAATGCCTTTGACGCAAGCGCGCTCGCGCCTTTGCNAATCGTGTTTGAGAACGGCGCGCTGATTNATGNGCCTGCCAGCGACGATTGCGTGAGCGTTGACAGCTTGGCNCACGCGCTGGGNAGTGGCGCGCGCCGCCACGAAGACGATGNTTCGGACAATGATATGGCNGCGTTTAATTTCGCCATGGCGCAGGACGGCGTGGTTATGACTATTAACGCCACGCCCACGCGCGCGTTGGAACTGGTGACGCGCGGCGATGAANCAGCGCACTTGCGCCACACCATAAAGGTNGAGAGCGGCACGGTGACGCTGATTGAGAATTTGCAAGCTNGCGGATACACCAATGCNGTGCTGNATGTTGATGTGGCNGCGGGTGCNCGTGTGCTTTTGGTGCGCGTGCAGACAGCCGGNNATCATATCGGNCTGACGCGGGTAAATTTGCAAGGCGATGGNGCGTTTTNCNCCGCGACNTTCGTGACCGGTGGCAATCTCGCGCGCCACGAAACCCATATTCGCCTNCTCGGTGAGGGCGCGCGCGCCGATGTGCATGGCGNAATTTTGGGCCANGGCACCATGCATGCCGATATGACGTCGCATCTCCATCACGAGACGGCCAACACNGANAGCCTGACAACCCTGCATGCTGTTCTGGNTGACGCCGCGCANGGCGTGTTTCAGGGAAAAGTTGTGGTCGCGCGCGATGCCCAGCATGTCGATGCCCAGCAACAATCGCGCGCCATGATGTTGTCCGAGCGNGCGCATATGTCGGCCAAACCGGAACTTGAAATTTATGCCGATGATGTNGCGTGCGCGCATGGNGCGGCGCTGGGCGAATTGGACGCTGATGCGCTGTTCTTTTTACGCAGTCGCGGGATTGATGAGGCCGCNGCGCGCCACATGCTCATNTCCGGATTTTTGGCGGCACCACTGACGCATATTGAAGATGAGGATTTGCGCGCGTGTGTCGCGGCGCATCTGGGCGCGCATGTGCCTGATGGTGGGCATGGCGGTAGAAATGGTGGNGAAGCTATAAACGCNGAGTTGGCAGATGTCTGACGCGNGCCTAAAGACGGTTGATTTTGACCCGCAAACCATCCGCAAGGACTTTCCCATTCTNGCGCGTGAGGTGCATGGCAAGCCGCTTGTCTATCTGGATAATGCTGCTTCCGCGCAAAAGCCGGTGNAGGTAACGGGCCGTATGCAGCGCGTTTTTGACGAAGAATATTCTAATGTTCANAGNGGNTTGCATTATTTATCTAATGCATCGACTGAGGCNTTTGANGCCGCACGCCGCACGGTTCAGAATTTTTTGAACGCGGCCAGCGATAAGCAAATTGTATTCACCGGCGGGGCGACCGANGCGATTAATTTGGTGGCGCACAGCTATTTGCAACCACGCCTGCAGCCGGGCGATGAAATCATTTTGTCGGAGATGGANCACCACTCGAATATTGTGCCNTGGCATTTTTTGCGCGCGCAATGCGGCGCNGTGCTGAAATGGGTGCCGGTCAAAGATGACGGCGCNCTGGANATGGAAGCCTATGCCGACATGCTGGGCCCNCGNACGAAATTTGTNTCACTCACGCAAATGTCTAACGCGCTGGGCACGGTGACGGATGCAAAAGCCATCATCGNTTTGGCGCATGCCNAAGGCNTCCCGGTTTTGCTGGATGGCTGCCAGGGCGCGGTGCATTTGCCGACGGATGTGCAGGCGCTGGATATCGATTTCTATGTCNTCTCCGGACACAAGGTTTACGGGCCNGGCGGCATTGGCGTTTTATATGCCAAATCGGAAATGCTGGANGGGATGCGTCCCTATCGNGGCGGCGGCGAAATGATCCGTGAGGTGTCGCTTGACGAAGTAACCTANGCCGACCCACCGCACCGGTTTGAAGCTGGCACGCCGCCAATTGTCGAGGCCATCGGCCTTGGTGCGGCGCTTGACTATATGACGGCGATTGGCTGGCNGAACATCTGCGCGCATGAAAAAGCNCTGGCCGCTCATGCCATGGATGTTGTCGGCGGCATTAACCGCGTGCGGATTTTNGGCACCACGCCGGACAAGGGCGCGATCGTGTCGTTCATGGTTGATGGCATTCACCCGCATGATATCGCCATGGTAATGGACCGTTCAGGGGTTGCGCTGCGGGCGGGGCATCATTGCGCCCANCCTTTGATGAAAAGATTTGACGTTGCCGCAACGGCGCGCGCCTCGTTTGCNGTGTATAATACGCATGACGAGGTCGAGGCGTTGGGCGCGGCGCTGACCAAAGCTATTGGTTTTTTTGGATAGTGGGTTTTTTGGATAGGGGCTTTCGTGGCAGAAACTGACAACAAAAAAGACGACATGCCGATTATCGACACGGGGCCTGCGCCTGAGCAAAGCGCGGAACACCCTGACGCGACCCCAGATGCGAGCCCAGATGAAGGTGAATTGACGCCGGAAATGGCCGCGCTTACGGATGATTTGATCGGCGCGCTCAAAAGCGTTTACGACCCTGAAATTCCGGTCGATGTGTACGAACTGGGCTTGATTTACCGCGTGGATGTTAGCGATGCGCGCGATGTAACCGTCGACATGACACTCACGGCACCGGGGTGTCCGGTTGCCGAACACATGCCGCGCTGGGTTGAAGATGCGGTACGGTCGGTGGACGGCGTGGGCGATGTCGTGGTAAATATGGTTTTCGAACCGCCATGGGACCCCAGCCGAATGTCGGATGAGGCGCGCGTGGCGCTCAATATGTTTTAAATTTTGGAAGCAAATGACGATAAAATACGAAATTCCAAAAGCCATTAGCTTGACCGACCGCGCGGCGGAGCGGATCAAGCTCATTATGTCGCGTGCCGAAACGCCGAAAATTGGCGTGCGGCTGGGTGTCAAAAACGGCGGCTGCGCGGGCATGGAATACACAATGGACTATGCCGAGGCGCGCGACCCGCTGGACGAGGTGGTCGAGGATAAGGGTGTCATGATTTTGATCGAGCCCAAGGCCGTTTTGTTTCTGCTCGGCACCCAAATGGATTACGAAGAGGGCGTCATGTCGTCCGGCTTCATTTTCAACAATCCCAATCAAACGGATGCATGCGGCTGCGGCGAGAGCGTGACCATCGTGCCGGCAAACGCGCGTTGAGTGGCTGTCAGCGCCGAATATAAGGCTTTTGTCAGAGAAGTTTTCGAACCACTCGGCGCGGTGGACATTAAGCACATGTTCGGCGGCGCAGGCGTTTATTACCGCGATGTGATGTTTGCCTTGATTTCCAATGAGACGCTGTATCTGAAAGTCGACGCCCTCAATCAGGAAATGTTTGAAGCGGCGGGTGCCGAACGGTTCCACTTCAAGCCGCAATCGGGCAAAAACGCAGGCAAGGCGATTGCCATGTCGTTCTGGGAATTGCCCGAAGAATTGCTCGATGACCCCGACGCGCTGGTTGATTGGCTGCACGCCTCCGTTGATGCCGCCTATCGCGCCAAGGCCGGTAAATCCAAAAAGGCCTGAGGCCACGAAAACTTCTTGGATGCACCGCCAGACTTGCTAGAGTGTAAGCCTTGTTCTATTGCTGCGTCTCACTCCAATTCTGCCGGCAACCGGCACTGCATATCAGGGATTTAAAATGGCCGACAAAAAACCATCACCTTCCGCGAAAACAAAAACCGCAACCAACAAAAAGCAAAAGCCGATTGAGCTGTATTACTGGCCGACGCCAAATGGTTGGAAAGTTTCCATCATGCTGGAGGAGTGCGGCCTGCCTTATACATTGAAGCCGGTGAATATCGGGCTGGGCGACCAGTTCAAACGCGGCTTTTTGAAAATCGCACCCAATAACCGCATGCCCGCCATTGTCGATCCGGCGGGTCCGGGCAATAAGCCTATCTCGATTTTCGAGTCCGGCGCGATTTTGCAATATTTAGGCCGCAAGACCGGCAAGTTCTATCCGAGCAATGAGCGTGCGCGCGCCGATGTCGACCAATGGCTGTTCTGGCAGATGGGTGGCCTCGGGCCGATGGCGGGGCAGGCGCACCACTTCCGCCAATACGCGCCGAAAAAACTGCCCTATGCGGTTAAGCGTTACACCAATGAGGTGAACCGGCTTTACGGTGTGCTGAACAAACAGCTGCGCGGCAAGGACTTTGTAACCGGTCGCTATTCGATTGCCGACATGGCGATTTGGGGCTGGGTTGTGCCGTATAAAAATCAGGGGCAGAAGCTGGAAGATTTCCCGCATCTTAAAAAATGGTTCGAGCGTATGGGCGACCGGCCAGCCGTAAAGCGCGGGTTTGCGCTGGGGCTGGACTTGCGTCGTGGTACGCTTGGCGACAAATCAAAAGAAGCTGCAAAAGCTAGAAAAATACTGTTTAATCAACGCGCTAAATAAGTATGACTGAACAACTACATGAATTAATCGATCTGCTGGATCTNGAGCAGGTCGAGGTCAATCTGTTTCGCGGCCACAGCCCNGATGATAGCTGGCAGCGCGTGTTTGGCGGCCAAGTGATCGGGCAGGCGNTGGTGGCCGCATCGCGCACGGTTGAGGATGTNGTGTGTCATTCGCTGCATNCNTATTTCTTGCGGCCCGGCGATCCGAGCGTGCCGATTGTCTATGAGGTGGACCGCGCNCGCGACGGCAAAAGTTTCAAGAGCCGGCGGGTCACGGCCATTCAGCANGGCAAGCAGATTTTCAATCTGGCGGCGAGTTTTCAACGCGAAGANGACGGGCTGGCGCATCANGTGGAAATGCCGGATGTACCCTNGCCCGNAGATTTGCAGCCGGAGCGTGAGCGGCGGTTGGAATTGGCCGAGAAACTGCCNGAAGAAGTGCGCGATATTTTTACCCGCAAGCGGCCGGTCGAAATCCGCCATGTGCAGCCGCTCGACCTGCTTGCGCCGGAAAAAACCGAACCGGTGCAGCAATTGTGGTTCAAAGCGAGCGACGCCGGCATGCCCGAAGATCTGGGCATCCACCAATGCGTGTTGGCCTATATGTCGGACATGACTTTGCTGGATACATGCCTGCGCCCGCATGGGGTGAATTATCTGAACCCGAAAACCCAGATTGCCAGCCTCGACCATGCCATGTGGTTTCACCGCCCGTTTCGCGCCGATGACTGGATGCTTTACACGCAAAGTTCGCCCGCTTCTTCCGGCGGGCGCGGCCTTAATTTCGGGCATGTGTTCACCCGCGATGGTACATTGGTGTGTTCAATGTCGCAGGAAGGCCTCATCCGGCTTCACGATTAATTTAAGCAGCTTCGTTGTGGCCGAGATGCGCGGTCAGCGCGGTAATAAGCTCGGCCGCGGCGTCGGGAATAACCGTGCCTGGCGGGAAAATCGCCTTGGCACCAGCATCGCGCAAGGCGTCAAAATCCTGCGGCGGGATAACGCCGCCGACAATCACCATCATGTCTTCGCGTTCTTGCGCGCTCAAGGCGGCGCGCAATTCGGGCACCAGTGTCAGATGTCCGGCGGCCAGCGAACTGACGCCGATTATATGCGCGCCCGATGCAATCGCATCCTTTGCGGCTTCTTCGGGGGTTTGAAACAGCGGCCCNGTATGCACCTCAAAGCCCAGATCGGCAAACGCTGTGGCGACGACTTTTTGGCCGCGGTCATGGCCGTCNTGCCCCATNTTGGCAAGATAGATTGACGGNGCNCGGCCTTCGCGGGCCGTGAAGCGTTCAATCATATCCGTGATTTTGACGATTGCCGGATCGGTTTTGCCGAAATCATCCCGGTAAACATTCGAAATGACCTGCGGTTTGGCTTCGTGCCGGTTATAGACGGCTTCAAGNGCTGACGATATTTCGCCGACGGTCGCCTTGGCGCGGGCCGCATCAATGGCAAGCGCCATGAGATTGCCGCTTTGCCCGCTTGCGGCATTGGTCAGCGCATCCAGCGCNGCGCGCNTTTGGCTTTCGTCGCGCGTTTCGCGCAAAGTNTTCAGCCGGTCAATCTGCGCGGTGCGGACGGCTGAATTGTCCACTTTCAGCACATCGACGGGCGGTTCGTCTTCCAACCGGAATTTGTTCACCCCGACCACGGTTTGGCGGCCACTGTCAATGCGCGCCTGCGTGCGGGCGGCGGCCTCTTCAATACGCATTTTCGGCAAGCCCTGTTCGATGGCTTTTGCCATGCCGCCCAGTGCCTCGACCTCATTAATATGCGCCAGNGCNCGCGCCGCCAAATCATGGGTCAGCCGCTCGACGAAATAGCTGCCGCCCCATGGGTCNATAACCTTGGNGGTCTGGCTTTCCATTTGCAACAAAAGCTGTGTGTTACGNGCNATGCGCGCGGAAAAATCGGTNGGCAGCGCTAAAGCCTCGTCAAAGCTGTTCGTGTGCAGCGACTGGGTGTGGCCTTGTGTCGACGCCATAGCCTCGATGCAGGTCCGCACCGTGTTGTTGTAAATATCNTGCGCGGTTAGGCTCCAGCCAGAGGTTTGGCAATGCGTCCGCAGCGCCAGCGACTTCGCATTTTGCGCCCCAAGACCCTGCATCAGCTGGGCCCATAACAGGCGCGCGGCGCGCATTTTCGCAATCTCCATGAANAAATCCATGCCGATNGCCCAGAAGAATGACAGNCGNGGNGCGAAGGTGTCGATATCCAGACCCGCCGCCACGCCCGCGCGCGCATATTCAACGCCATCGGCCAGCGTGTAGGCGAGTTCCAGATCCGCCGTCGCCCCGGCTTCCTGCATGTGATAGCCAGAGATTGAAATCGAATTAAACTTCGGCATGTGCTGGGAGGTGTAGGCGAAAATGTCGGAAATAATCCGCATCGAGGGTTGCGGCGGGTAAATATAAGTGTTGCGTACCATGAACTCTTTGAGAATGTCGTTTTGAATGGTGCCGGCCAGTTTTTCCGGCCCGACGCCCTGTTCCTCGGCGGCCACAACATAAAGCGCCATCACCGGCAAGACGGCACCGTTCATGGTCATGGAAACGCTCATCGTATCGAGCGGGATTCCGGCAAACAGGGTTCGCATGTCCAAAATACTGTCAATGGCGACACCGGCCATGCCGACATCGCCGGAGACGCGCGGATGGTCGCTGTCATAGCCGCGATGCGTTGCCAGGTCAAAAGCCACCGATAGGCCCTTTTGTCCGGCCTTTAGATTGCGCCGGTAAAACGCATTCGAGGCCTCGGCGGTCGAAAAACCAGCATATTGGCGCACCGTCCACGGCTTGTTGACATACATGCTCGCATAAGGCCCGCGGGTGAAGGGCGCAAGCCCCGGATAACTGTCGAGATAGGGCAGCGCGTGCCGGTCGCCCTCAGTGTAGAGCGGCTTAATGTCGATGCCTTCCGGCGTTTGCCGTGTGGTCGCGCCATGCCCCTGGGTCTGCATGTCTAGTGCCGCGCTTTCCCAATCGGTCAGGTCTGCCGTGGGGGTGGTGTCGAGTTTGATTTTGGAAAAATCCGGAATGCGGCTCATGCGTCTGCCTCNAANCCAAGCCGTGCGAGGGCGTGCTGAACGAAGCTCAAGGTCGGCCCGCCTGCNTAGCAATAATCATCAATGGCGGCGATGTCGCGCGNGCGTCCGGCCAGCGCGAGATGCGCGACGCCTGCGCCNCGCAGGGCATCGGCTAGCTCACTGGCATGGGCCTCATAATCATCATCTGTNCCGCAAATCNCGGCAATTTTGGCACCGCTGGCGGCAAATTCTTTCGCAATGGCACCGATGTCNAAGCCGCCCGCNCCGGTCACGGCATGCATGCCGCCCGTGGCATAAGTGTTGGCGGCAAAATTCGCCCGCGGCGTAAAGGCCGCCGCATTGCCAAGGCACGCCAGATAAACNTTCGGCTTCACNCGNTCGGCAAGGTCGCGCAACGCCTCAAACTTGTCGGCATGGCGATAGCCGCTTTGGGCAATGGCGGGCGCTGGCANGGGGGCTTCGTCGAGATTGGGAAATTCGCTGACGCCGACCAGCGGCANGTCGCGCGTTTCGACCAGCGTTTCATAGTCGCGGCNGCGCGCGTCTAACTGNGCGCGCACGCTGCNATNATCAATCTGTTTGGTTAACCCGCCCGNCGCTTCGATNGACTGGAACTGGGCCCATGCCTGTTCGCTCAGGTCTTGTGTGAGNNCTTCGACATACCAACTGCCGCCCGCGGCGTCCGACACATGGGCGATATGGCTTTCTTCCTGCAAAATAATCTGTGTGTTGCGGGCGATGCGGCGCGTCAACACATTGTCGGTNTCGCTGGTGGCAGAACAGGGGGCGACGCTGATAAGCTCGGCTCCGGCAATGCCCGCGGCCAGCGTGGCGACGGTGGCGCGCAAAATGTTTACCCANGGGTCGAGCCGCGAATAGGCGCGCTGGCTGGTTTCGCAATGGATGGTCGGCGCNACATGCGCGCAGNCAATATTTTTNGCGACCATGTGAAAAAGNTGCCGCGCNCTGCGTATCTTGGCAATGGTCATAAAGAAATCGGTATCTGCGCTGAGCGTCAGATTGATACGNGCCAGAGCGTCTTCGGGGGCAAGCCCTTGGGCTTCCAACAGGCGCAGGTTTTGCGTCAGNGCGGCNAGCATATAGGCCAGTTCATCCGTTGGGGCNGCGCCCTCATTATGAAACGCAGCGCCCGAAGCCGTCATCANAGCGAGGTTGGGCNGGTCTGCCGCGCGCGCNACAAGTGCCTCAAGGCNNTGNGATGACACTNGCTGATTGGCGGCNAGTGCCGTTGCGAACGGGTCGAAATTAAGATATCCGCTCANNGCTTGNGCGTCTTCNTGGCGGCGNGNAAGCAGNTCGATAAAGGCNAAAATGCCATCGANCCCGCACNCAGCTGGNGCNAGCACCACCGGCGCGATGTCNAGCATCACGCCNTCAAGCAGCGCGTCTAAATCGTCGGTGGTGACGGATTTTANGCTCGAAAAATCAAGNACGAGCGCGCTCACGCCGCCAGCGAGGTCTGTNAGAATTTGGTCATTGTCGGCGGCCCCGCGGCCTATGACAACGCGCTGGGCAATGTGCCAGGGGAGATGTTTGTCCGANACAGGCCGGGCACCACGGNTGAAGGGCGCAAGNCCGGGNAANNCGGCGGTCGTGTCGGANGTTTTATGGGTCGCCTNGGTATAGAGCGGCTGGCGGATAATGCCNTCAACATCTTGGGTCGTCAGCGNGTCGAANGGCTTGCCGCGCAACGCCGTTTCGACAGCTTTAAGCCANTCCGNTTCGGAATGGGNGGGCAGGCCCGAACCCATCGATATGTCAGCCATAGCCATGNTCTCCCTNAGNNGAAATGTGCCNGAATTCTCGCCAAATCTCAAGNCNCGCNNGCGGNGTGTCGGCGTTAGCCATCTTCGGCCTCAAGNAGCAATGTGGTTGCNAGAAGGGTTGCAATCAANGGCGGCGCGAGGCTGGCGAGNANGATTGGNAAAATGCTCAACTCGCTGAGTTTGGCGACAAATTTGCCAAAGATAAACAGCAGGAAACCGAACAAAATTGCGTAGCCAATCGTGCGACCGCTGGATAATAGCCGGCCCGTTGGNAGCGAAAAGCTAGCCGCNACCAGCACCATCGCCATCAGCATGAAGGGCAGGGTCAGCATGNTATAGAGCCGCACTCTGTGGCTNTTTGTGTCAATGCCCGTGTCGCTTGCCGCCGAGATATATTGCGGTANCGACCANACTGACAGCGTATTGGGATGGCGAAAATGTTCCTGCANGTCGGTTATTTCCGAGGCGGTGTCGAGTTGCAGGCGTTTGTNCTTGGTGATGTCGCCCNACATTTCATGCACTTCCGCATTTTCAAACACCCATTCGCCGCTGACGAGNGTGGCTTTTTNNGCGCGCACGCGCTTACTCAGATTGCCNCCCGCGTCATAGATCAAATAATTGGTCTGCTCGAGNAGNAGTTTTTTCTCATCGACAANGCGNGTCGCATGCAGGATGCGGTCACCNGANGGGCTCAATTCGCGCAACCACAAGCCGCTNCCGCTAATNTCGAGCGAGGGCATGTTCGGGCGCAACTGGTTTTCGATCTGGCGGAATTTCTGATAGCTGGTCGTGCCGATGGGATCGAGAAAGGCCAGCACAACNCAGCCCAGCAAAAGCGTGAACGCCAACANNGGCAGAATAAACTGCCACACCGACAAACCGGCCGCGCGAACCACCACAAGCTCGCGGCTTTCGCTCAAGCTCAGCAAGCAGAACACCGTGCCAAAAAGCATNATGAACGGCATCAAATCAATCAGCAAAAACGGNAAGCGCAATATGGTGAAATAAGCCGCTTGCANATTTCCCTGATTGAATTTGCTGGCGAGTTTGAGCATGTCGAGAAAATCGCCCAGAAATATCAGNAGTGAAAACGCAGCACCCGTAACCANCAGCCACACNGTGAAACGCCGGATCATATAGAGGCTTAATTTAATCGGTGTCGTCATGATGAGGCCCGCCTNCGGNCNACCCAGGCGAATAAGCGCANGCCCGGGGCAAAAATAAGCCACAGGCAAACGCCCGCAAATAGGCAGAACCATGCNCCCAGATAAACCATTGAAAGACCGTTATTTGTGGTNTCGCCGGAAAGCGTGAAAATACCAATCTGGTAAATAATTGCGAAACTNGACGCNANCATGACCTGACGCCCATAGCCTGTGCGCTGCATGCCAGCGGTGGTGGCAATCACAAAACCCAAAAACGCATAAACCAGAACCGTNGTAATATTAGCCACNCGCTCGCGNACGCTTTTATGCATGCGNGGGAGAAAATCTTTTTGCTGAAGCGCGGTGGCGGNCGGATTGAGAATTTGGAATATTGTCGTGTCGCGCGGGCGCATGTGAATGGTTGAGGTTTCCTGCGCGNCGGCATTTAGCGGCAGAATATATTCGGAAAACACGATTAGCCCGCGATTGTTTCGTGCGNCATTATCGTCGTGAATATGTCCGTNCGATAGCAGAAAATAGGTNTTGGTNCCGGTGCGNGTNATACGNCCCTCGCGCGCGGTATAGGTGATGGGGCGGGCAGCGTCCGAATAATCATAGATCAANACCTGTTGCAATTCGCCGGNNTCCGACAGGCTGTCGGCAAAGGCTGTGATGCCGGGGGCAANGTCTTGAAAACTGCCCGGTGCAAACGCATCCGTCACGAAATTTTCACTCACGGCGTTTTTCTGCTGCCGCAAAAAATGCGTGGATTTCGGGGCGATGTAAAACGACANNAAAANTTGAACCANNACGAGCAGTCCGGCNATCAGCAATATCGGTTGCAAGAGTNTTCGCGGGCTGANGCCTGCGGCGCTCAAGGCGAAATATTCATGGTCTTGAAGCAGTCTGATCATCTGCGTCAGCACGGCAATNAGCAGGGCTGGCGGNAGAATATAGGTCAACANGCTCGGAATACCCAGCAGGCTAATGCCCAGAAACCCGATTANNGTNNTTCCTTTGCCTCCGATATTATCGATTAGGTTGAGCGTCTGTATCAGCCAAACAACAAGCGTAAACACNAGCGTGACAACCAAAAATGTCCGCAGGAGCCGCAAGCCGATATAGCGCTCTATCAGCGTTTGATTCATGTCGTCCTCTGGCGNCATCATACATAATCTGCGCCAACAGGTCAGTTACTGTTTTCGCGTTTGCGTGATTGCTCTGCCCGTGGCGAGCGGGTAGNGNTTTNGTATATTTTTTGGGACTGATCGCGGGNGAAACCCATGAACCTAGACTTCACGCCGGAATATCAGGCGTTTCGNGCNGAGGTGCGNGACTTTCTGGAAACCCATAAGGACAGCGCGCCGCGCATGTCAGACCGTGGTGTGCGAAGCGAAAAAAGAAAAGCTTGGCAGAAAACCCTGCTCGAACACGGCTATGCGGCCCGCACGNTGCCGAAGGAATATGGCGGCTATGGCGCGGCNCCCGACGCGCTGAAAAGCCGGATTNTCGCCGAGGAGTTTTCGCGCGCCAAAATGCCCGGCGGTATATCGGGGCAGGGTATCAACATGCTCGTGCCGACNTTGCTTGAACTGGGTACACAAGAGCAGAAACNAAAATATATNGAACCNACCCTTACNGGCGAGATGGTTTGGTGTCAGGGTTATTCCGAGCCCGGTGCCGGGTCTGACCTTGCTGCTNTGCGAACGGCGGCGGTTTTGNAGGGCGACCATTTCGNGGTCAACGGCCAGAAAATATGGACCAGCACGGCAGCGCAAGCCGATATGATTTTCTGTCTGGTACGCACCGAGCCCGATGCGCCCAAGCATCAGGGCATCAGCTATCTGTTGTTTTCAATGGACACGCCCGGCATTGAAGTGCGCCCGTTGATGACCATGACCGGTCAGGCCGAATTTAACGAGGTGTTCTTTACCGATGTTCGCGTGCCCGCCGATCAAATCGTTGGCAAGCGCGGCGAGGGCTGGATGGTGGCAAACGCAACACTCACCCATGAGCGCGGCATGTTGGGCGACCCCGATGCGGCGCTGGCGCGCTTGAACTCGATTGCCGAGATTATGCAAAACGAAACCGTTGACGGCGCGCCTCTAATGGATAATGCGGTTTATCGTGACCGTCTGATTGCATTGCAGGCAGAAGTTTTTGCTATGAAATTCAATGGCATGCGCCTGACAACGAATGCGACGGAGAAGAAGTCGGGCGGCATGGCGGGCATGATTGTCAAATTGCAGGGTTGCGAGCTTAACCACAGGCTGGCAGAGCTGGCGATTGATGTGATGGGCGAGTATGGCATTTTGTTCGAAGACAGCCCGTTCATCCGCGACCATGGCATGTGGCAGACCGCTTATATGTTCGACCTCGGTTTGATTATCGGCGGCGGCTCGGCCCAGATTCAAAAAAACATTATCAGCGAACGCGGCCTTGATATGCCGCGCGAGCCGAAAGTCGCCAAGAAATAGGATTGCGCTCATGTATTTTGGATTATCCGAAGATCAAATCATGTTGCAGGATTCCGTGCGCCGGTTTCTGGAAACACAGTCCGAGCTTGAGCATGTGCGCGTCTATGCCGAAGGCGATGATGCGCTGGCAGGCCAGTTGCACGCCGGGCTGATGGACTTGGGCGTGCCGCTGGTTCTCATACCGGAAGCGCAGGGCGGGCTCGGCATGGGTGTGCTGGAAGCCGCGCTGATACAGGAAATGCTGGGGCGTTTTGTAACGCCGTCGGCGTTCACACCGGCCTATGGCATGGCCGTGGCGGGGCTGAATGTTGGGGCTAATAGCGATCAGCGCAATGTCTGGCTGGGGCGTATTGCGGGCGGCGATGTCGTTATGGGCGTCGGCGTAACGGAAGCCGTCGGCGCTCGCGAAGGCGCTGGTCTGACGCTTTCCGCCAATGGAGTGTCGGGGGGAGTGTCGGGGCGTGCCAGCTTTGTGANGGGGGCCGAAACCGCGACGCATTTTCTCCTCGTCGCCGGTGATACGCTGGTAATTGTTGACCGCGCGGCGGACGGCGTGGTCGAAACCGCGCTTACGACCATCGACAAGACACGCAAGACAATCATGCTTGATCTGGAAAATGTCGCTTGCGATGTGCTGGACGGCGCGGCGCAACCAGCGGTCGAAACAATGGTCAATGTCGGGCGGGTGTTGCTGGCCGCCGACAGTTTCGGCGCAGCCGAAATGATGCTCGAAAAGGCGGTGGATTACGCCAAAGACCGCGAACAGTTCAACCGGCCAATCGCGTCGTTTCAGGCGGTAAAGCACATGTGCGCTGATATGGCCGCGCGGCTTGAGCCGTGCCGCTCGCTTCTGTGGTATGCGGCCTACGCGCAAGACAATGTGCCCGAAGAGGGGCCGCTCATGTCGTGCATGGCGAAATCGCATATTTCCGAGGTTGGCAAATTCGTCGCGCGCACNTCAACAGAAGTGCATGGCGGCATGGGCTTTACCGACCTTATGGGCCTGCATTACTGGTTCAAGCGCATCGGGTTTAACCGCCAATTGCTGGGCGGGCCGGAAAAAACCCGCCATGACGCCGCCGTGTTGCAGGGTTTCGCAAAATAAAACGGCGACACAAGCAAGTGCCGCCGCTTTTGTAAGCTTTGTGGTTTTTTAAACTACATGCGTTCGATGATGATCGCCGGTGCCATGCCGCCCGCGGCGCACATGGTAACAAGACCAAACTGCTTGTCTTGGCGTTCCAGTTCGTCAACCATCGTGCCGATCAAAATCGCACCGGTCGCTCCGATCGGATGGCCGAGTGCCATGGCACCGCCATTGACGTTGATGCGGTCGCGGTCGATATCAAGATCGCGAATGAATTTTTCGGTCACAACCGAAAACGCCTCATTAACTTCGAACAAGTCAATACCGGCCAGCGTCATGCCCGCCTTGTCCAAAACCTTTTTGGCAGCGGGTACAGGCGCATTGAGCATCAGCGTCGGGCTGTCGCCCATATTCGCCATGGCAACCACGCGGGCGCGTGGCTTCATGCCGTGTGCTTTGGCATAATCGTCCGATGTCAAAAGCAGCGCGGCGGCCCCGTCCACAACACCCGATGAGTTACCAGCGTGATGCACATGATTAATCTCCAAATCNGGATAGGCTTGATTAACCAGCTTGCGGAAAGTCGTTCCGTCTTCATCCAGCGGATAATCTGCAAGCTTGGCAAATGATGGGTCAAGCGTTCGCAAGTCTTCGCGCGTGGTTTGGGGACGCGGAAACTCTTCCTTGTCGAGCGCCAGCGAACCGTCTTCGTGATGAACAGCCACGAGCGATTTATCGAAGTGCCCGTTATCAATGGCATTTTTTGCCCGCTGTTGGCTGACATAGGCCAGATCGTCAACCGCTTCGCGGTCAATGCCTTCCAGCGTTGCAATGGCATCGGCGCACACGCCCTGATGCGGCTGCGGGTGTTCGGCGCGCAGGCGCGTATTGCCATTGTCGAGGAAGGGCGAGCCTTTGAAGCCTTCCGAACCATAAAGCGACATCATTTCAGTGCCGCCAGCAACGCACATATCTTCCATACCCGACATGATATTTGCCGCGGCGATATTAACAGTGGTGATGCCCGTGCCGCAGAAACGGTCGAGCGTCATCGCGCTGGATTTCACATCATAGCCGGCATCAAGCGCCGCCATGCGGCCCAGATCGCCGCCCTGTACGCCGCGTTGACTGCTGGTGCCCCAGACAATGTCGCCAACTTCTGCCGTGTCGAAATCATTGCGCTCGGTCAGTGCTTTCAGCACTGTGGCACCCAAATGTTGGGGGTGAATGTCGGACAAGGCACCCTTGCCCGGTTTGCCGATACCGCGCGGTGTGCGGCAGGCGTCAATAATCCATGCTTCGTTCATGGGTGAGCTCCCTTAGATAATTTAGACCGAAACAATGCGGGCAAATGCCCCCGAAATCAAGATGCAAATCAGGATGCAAATCTGGTCGCGCCCGCCTATGATAATGAGCAAGCGGAGGCGGCTATGGATTTTCAACTCAGCGAACACCAACATGAATTACAGGCGGCGGCGCGCAAATTCGCCCGTGCAGAAATGCCCGCGATTGCGGATATGTGCGAAGATACCGGCCATCCGCCGGGGCGCGATGTGCTGCGGCGGCTTGGCGAAATGGGGTTTTTGGGCGTCAATATTCCAGAAAACCTCGGCGGGTTGGGGCTTGGCAATCTTGAAGCACTTTTGGTGCTGGAGGAATTCGCGCAAATATCATCGGCTTCGGCGTTTCCACTATTTGAGGCCAATGTCGGGCCGGTGCACGCGATTGTTCATTTTGCGTCGGAAGCCTTGCAGCGAAAAATTGTGCCCGAAGTTTGCCGTGGCAATATGGTGTTGGCGGTTTCGATGTCCGAGCCGCAGGCTGGCAGCGCGCTGACCGACCTGACCTCGCGCGGCGTGGTGGCCGATGGCAAGGTGGTGCTGAACGGGCAAAAACGCTGGTGTTCGGGTGGCGGCCATTCCGACGGTTATCTGATTTACACCCGCCTGTCCGACGACCCCGGTGCCAAGGGCATTGGCGCGGTATTTGTCGAAAACGGCACGCCCGGGCTCAGCTTTGGCGCGCAGGAAGATTTGATGGGGTTTCGCGGTGTGCCGTCGGCGGATATTTTTCTGGATGATGTGAGCGTTCCCGAAGACAATATTGTCGTGCCCGCGGGCGGGTTTCGCAAATTGATGGAAGCCTTTGATCTAGAGCGGTGCGGCAACGCCACCATGGCGCTGGGCCAAGCATCGGGCGCGCTCCACGATGTTGTGGCATATGTGCAAGAACGCGAACAATTCGGCAAGCCGCTGGTCGATTTTCAGGGCGTTCAAATCAAGCTGGCGGAAATGCAAATGCGTGTGGAGGCCGCGCGCCTGCTCATTCATCGCGCCGCCGTGAACGCCGAGGACGGTCTGCCCAGCGTCATCGACAGTTCGGTTGCAAAATGCTTTGCCAATGAAATATGCCGCGAAGTTACCGGCGCCGCCGTTCAGCTCATGGGCGGGTATGGATATTCAAAAGCCTATCCGATGGAACGGCGCATGCGCGATGCGTGGGGCTGGGGGATTGCCGGTGGCGCGATTGATATTCAAAAAACCAACATCACGGCGGCCATGGTCGGTCGCCGCTTCGACCAGCGGCGCTAATGCGAACCGTTTGCCAACTTACTTAATCTGTTTTTTCAAAAAATCGGGCATGTTGCCGTCAAACGCGTCCGACGACCGATTTTTGGCTTTACCCGTATCTTTGCCGGTATCTTTACGCGGGCCGCGGCCGGATTTTTCAGGCTTTGCGGGTGCTTCAGCTTTTTGAGCTTTTTCAGGAAGCGGTTTGGCTTCTGCTTGCCCATTAGCTTGCCCGTTAGTTTTCTTATCCGGGTTTTTGCGTTTGTTGCGACCCAGAAGTCCGCGTCGACGACCCTCACCATTACCGCCTGAAGGCGTGGCACCATTACCGCCTGAAGATGCCGCGTCCTTTGCCTCGGCATCGGATTTGCGCCGCCGGGGTTTGGCTTTTGCTGCTGGCTTTTCAGACCCTGCGGTATCTAGCCCGGCAAGCTCTTCGCGCGGAATTTCCTGCTTAATCAGCTCTTGGATTGCCTGAACATATTTGTCGTCTTGGCGGGTCGCCAGCATAAAGGCGGCACCTGTACGTCCGGCGCGGCCCGTGCGCCCGATACGGTGCACATAGTCTTCGGCATGCGACGGCACATCAAAATTGAACACATGACTGACATCTGGAATATCCAACCCCCGNGCGGCGACATCGCTGGCGATAAGATATTTTGCCGAGCCGGTTTTAAACTCATCAAGCATTTTGAGACGGATATGCTGGTCCATGTCGCCATGCAGCGACACAGCCGAATATCCGTGCCGCTGAAGGCTTTCCAGCAAAGTGCCGATATCGCGCTTACGATTGCAGAAGATAATGCCATTGGTCACTTCTTCGCGGTCAAAAAGCGCCCGTAACGCCGCGCGCTTGCCCATCGGGGCAACCTCGATAAGCGTTTGCGACACATTTTTATTGGTCGAAGAGGGCGGCGCGACCTCAATGTGCTTCGGCGCTTGCAGGAATTGTTCCGACAGGCGGGTAATTTCCGGCGGCATGGTGGCCGAGAAAAACAGCGTCTGGCGTGTGAAGGGCAGAAGTTTCACAATGCGTTCAATGTCCGGAATAAAGCCCATATCCAGCATCCGGTCAGCTTCGTCAATCACCAGAACTTCGACGCCGCGCAACATCACCTTGCCGCGCTCAACATGGTCGAGNAAGCGACCCGGCGTGGCAATCAGCACATCGGCNCCGCGCTCAATGGCGCGCTCCTGATCACCAAATGACACGCCGCCAATGAGCAGAGCTTTCGTCAGTCGGGTGTTTTGCCCGTAAAGGTCAAAATTTTCGGCAACCTGCGCCGCCAGTTCGCGCGTCGGCTCAAGAATGAGCGTGCGCGGCATGCGCGCCTTAGCGCGGCCTTTCATCAGCCGGTTGATCATGGGCAGGGTGAAACCGGCGGTTTTGCCTGTGCCAGTCTGGGCGATGCCAAGCACATCGCGCCCTGCCATAACAGCGGGGATAGCCTGCGCCTGAATGGGGGTGGGGGTTGTGTAGCCGACCTGATTAATGGCGGCCATGATTTCCGGGGCTAGCCCCAGATCCTCGAACGAGGTTATCTCATCTGAACTCATTTGCATTCCGTGTTGGAGGTTCGGGCCGGTGCCCGAACGATGGCTGCGCCTCTTACTGAGGCGATACTTGGCCGAAAAATTCCACTGGATCCGACCAAATTCCAGGCCACCACGGCCTGACCTGCTTCCAGTGCCGCGCAATCTAGGCGGTTTTGTCGTTCTCNGCAAGGCGTTTGTCGGCGCGAGGAATTTCCGCGTCAAATATCCAGCATGGCATCGTCGGCAAAAGCCGCGTTTTCCTGAATAAACTGGAAGCGCAATTCGGGCTTATTGCCCATCAGGTCTTTAACCGCTTTTGACGTTGCCGCGTTCTCGTCTTCGGGAATTGTCACCTGCATCAATGTGCGTTGGCCGGGTATCATGGTGGTTTCTTTCAACTGTGCCGGCAGCATTTCACCCAAGCCTTTGAAGCGGCTGACATCGACCTTGGCGTTGGCGCGAAACTCGGATTTGAGCAGCGCCTCGCGGTGGGCATCGTCGCGCGCATAAACGGTCTTTGCGCCCTGCGCCAGCCGATAAAGCGGCGGCACGGCGAGATAAAGATGCTGGTTGCGAATAAGCTCCGGCATCTGCTCATAGAAAAACGTAATCAGCAGCGCGGCGATATGGGCACCATCGACATCGGCATCCGTCATAATGATAACTTTTTCGTAGCGCAGGCGGGTGTCGTCATAGGTCGNGCCCGCGCCGCAGCCNAGCGCCTGCACCAGATCGCTGATTTGCTGGCTTTGCTGCATTTTCGCTGTAGTGGCATTGGCGACGTTCAAAATTTTACCGCGCAAGGGAAGGATGGCTTGGGTCTTTCGGTTGCGCGCCTGTTTTGCGCTGCCGCCAGCGCTGTCGCCCTCGACAATAAAAATCTCGGAGCCTTCCGCCGAGGCTTGCGCGCAATCGGCCAGCTTGCCCGGCAGACGCAGTTTACGCACCGCCGACTTGCGGTTGACCTCGCGCTCTTGGCGGCGGCGCACCCGTTCTTCGGCGCGGTCTATCACCCAGCCCAGCAATTTGTCGGCGTCCTGCGGGGCGGAGGTGAGGTAATGTTCGAAATGGTCGCGCAGCGCGGTTTCCACAATGCGCGCGGCTTCGGGGGTGGCAAGCTTGTCTTTGGTCTGGCCCTGAAATTCCGGTTCGCGAATGAAAACCGAAACCAGCGCGGCGGCGGTGCCCATTACGTCTTCGGCGGTGATGAGCGACGCTTTTTTATTGTTCACCCGCTCGGCATAGGCTTTTAGTCCTTTGGTGAGCGCCGTCCTCAGCCCCTGCTCATGCGTGCCGCCTTCGGGCGTCGGCACGGTGTTGCAATAGCTGGCCGACATGCCATCGGCATTGCCAATGCCNGCGCCAACCCAGCTAACGGCCCATTCGACGCTGCCATGTCCGGCATCTTTGGTCACTTTGCCCGCAAATGGCACGGGCGTGACCGTTGTGCGCCCGCCAATATGTTCTTCCAGATAATCTTTCAGGCCATTGGGAAATTTCAACACATCTTCGNCGGGNGTTTTGNCGGNGTCTTTGNTGAGTTCCGGNGCACACCGCCAGCGAATTTCGACACCCCCGAACAAATAGGCCTTGGCCTTTGACATGGCGTAAAGCCGGTCNGGGTCTANGGNTGTTTTGGCACCGAAAATCTCGGCGTCGGGCGTAAANGTGACGCATGTGCCGCGCCGGTTTTTGGCTGCGCCCAACGTCTTNAGGCCACCCTTGGCAAGNCCNCGNTCGAAGCGNTGCTCGAACAGTTTTTTGTCGCGCGCNACTTCCACCACAAGAAGTGATGACAACGCATTGACCACCGAAACCCCAACACCNTGCAGACCGCCGGATGTGTCATAAGCCTCGCCGCCAAATTTGCCGCCCGCATGGAGGGTCGTCATAATNACTTCAAGGGCTGATTTATCCTTGAACTTCGGGTGCGGGTCTACCGGAATGCCGCGGCCATTATCGCGCACGCGGATGGTGTTGCCGCCCAAGACTTCGACCTCGATAAAGCTCGCATGTCCAGCGACCGCNTCATCCATCGAATTGTCGATNACTTCGGCGAATAAATGGTGCATGGCGCGCATATCCGTTCCGCCAATATACATGCCCGGGCGTCGGCGCACCGGTTCCAGCCCTTCCAGCACCTCGATATCGCTGGCGGTATAGCTCTTTTCGCCTTTTGATTTGGGAGCTGTTTTGGCGGCTGATTTGGAAACGGCTTTGCTTGCTGATTTGCCTGCTACTTTTGGCGCTGCTTCGGGCACTGATTTGGGAGCCGCTTTTTTTGTATCTGGTTTTGCCGGTTCACCCGCCGCAACCGGCGCGGCCTCATCAAACAAATCGCCGGTTTTTGTCGCTGTTTTCCGTCGTGGCATGGTGCACTCGCGCTTGAACTTATCGAATCGTTTGATAGTCTAACGCGCATTGCGTTGTAAGGAGATAAAAATGGCGTCAAATCCAGAATTAAATATTGAGTCCGCGCTTAAATTGCCATGCGGTGTGACGGTTAAGAACCGTATCTGCAAAGCGGCTATGACTGAGGGCCTTGCCGATGAACAAAATCGGGCAACGCAAAAACACGCCACGCTATACCAACGCTGGGCCGAAGGCGGCGCGGGCATTTTGCTGACCGGCAATGTGCAGATCGACCATCGCTATCTGGAACGCCCCGGCAATGTGGTCATCGAAGGCAAACAAAGCAATGAGCAAATTGCGCGCCTGCGCGCCTATGCCGAAGCTGGCACAAAAAACGATACGCATTTGTGGATGCAGATCAGCCATGCTGGTCGCCAGACCCCGGAAGCCGTGGCCCCGACACCTGTCGGCCCGTCCGACCAGCAGCTAAAAATGCCCGGCGCAGCGTTTGGCAAACCGCGCCCGCTGGAACATGACGAAATTCTGGATATCATTGCGCGCTTTGCCCACACCGCGCAGGTTGCCAAGGATACAGGCTTTACCGGCGTGCAGTTGCACGGCGCGCATGGCTATTTGCTGTCCGAGTTTTTGTCGCCCGACATCAACACCCGCACCGATGAGTGGGGTGGCTCGCTGGAAAATCGCGCACGCCTGCTCATCGAAAGCATTCGTGCCGTGCGAAAGGCTGTCGGCACTGACTTTCCGGTCGCCCTGAAGCTCAACTCATCAGATTTCCAAAAAGGCGGGTTTTCGCACGAAGACGCCGTGCAGGTTGCTGGCTGGCTGAACGATGAGGGGCTGGACTTGCTTGAAGTCTCAGGCGGCACATACGAGCAACCCAAGCTGGTTGGCCTCGACAATATGACCATTAACCCCGACCGTGCCGAGCAGGTGCGTGCCAGCACCATCGCGCGCGAGGCTTATTTTCTGGACTATGCGAAAGACATTCGCGCGGTTTTCAAAGGCCCGCTCATGGTTACGGGCGGTTTCCGCTCGCGCGCTGGCATGGATGCGGCCCTGCAAGCCGACGCTTGCGATGTTGTTGGGGTAGGCCGACCGCTCTGCGTGGACTCGGATGTTGTGAACAAGCTGCTTTCGGGTGCCGAAGAAACAACGACGATTTTCGAAAAGCGCCTCGAAATTGGCCCGAAAATCTTTCGCCCGATCTTGGGCCTGAACTCGCCGATGCGGTTTTTTGCAACGCTTAACGGCTGGGGCCAGCAGGGGTGGTGGTGCTTGCAAATCATCAATATGGGCGAGGGCCGTGAGCCCAATTTGGATATGGGCGTGTTTAAGGCACTGACCAGCTATCAGGCGAATGAGAAGAAAGCGGCGGACGCCTATAACGCGCATTGGAACGCATAAAATACGCGCCATCACAGGCTCCGGTCTCATTACCGGCGGCTCATAAAGACACAAGAAAAAAGGCGGTTCCCGAAGGAACCGCCTTTCCGCGTCGAAGTTGAGTAAGTTCTTATACGCTGTAGTACATGTCGAACTCGACCGGATGCGGCATGTGCTCGAAGCGGTAAATCTCTTCCCACTTCAGCTCCAGATAGCCGTCGATCTGGTCGTCATCCATCACGCCACCTTTTTTCAGGAAGTCGCGATCGGCGTCGAGCGCCTGAACAGCTTCNCGCAACGAACCACANACNTGGGGTACGTCTTTCAGCTCTTCCGGCGGCAATTCATAAAGGTCTTTATCCATCGGATCNCCNGGATCGATTTTGTTCTCGATACCNTCNAGNCCGGCCATCAGCATNGCGGTAAAGGCNAGATACGGGTTGGCNGTNGGGTCGGGGAAACGAATTTCGATGCGTTTGCCCGGTGCCGATGTNGCAAANGGAATACGGCATGAGGCNGAGCGGTTGCGGGCGGAATAGGCCANNANCACCGGTGCTTCAAATCCGGGGATCAAACGCTTATAGGAGTTTGTCGACGGGTTCGTCATGGCGTTGATGGCNCGNGCGTGCTTNATGATGCCGCCGATATAATACAGGCAGTCTTGCGACAGATCGCCATATTTGTCGCCAGCAAAGAGCGGGTTGCCGTCTTTCCAGATCGANTGGTGACAGTGCATNCCNGTGCCGTTATCGCCATAAACNGGCTTCGGCATGAAGGTCGCGCTTTTGCCATAGGCATGGGCNACATTATGCACGACATATTTATANAGTTGCAGATTGTCGGCAATATNTGTCAGCGTGTCGAATTTCAGNCCCAGTTCGTGCTGGGCAGCGGCNACTTCGTGGTGGTGCTTTTCAACATCGAGGCCCATTTCTTTCATCACGGCGAGCATTTCGCTACGCAAGTCCTGGCCGCTATCGACCGGATTGACCGGGAANTAGCCNCCCTTNGTNCGCGGGCGGTGGCCCATATTNCCAGCTTCATATTCGGTGCCGGAATTGTCNGGCAGTTCNGTGCTNTCCAGCGCGAAGCCGGTATTATAGGGGTCGGTNGAAAACCGCACATCGTCAAATACGAAAAACTCGGCTTCGGGACCAAAATAAATCGTGTCGCCAATGCCGGTCGACTTCAGATATTCCTCGGCNCGCANAGCTGTTGAACGNGGGTCGCGNTTATAGCTTTCGCCNCTATTCGGTTCNAGAATATTGCAGAANAGAGAAAGNGTCTGTTGCGCGTANAACGGGTCGAGGCGCGCTGATGTCGGGTCGGGCATNAGCGTCATGTCGGACTCGTTAATCGCTTTCCAACCGGCGATTGAAGAGCCGTCAAACATNGCACCATCGCTGAAGAAGTCTTCATCAACAAGGTCGATGTCAAAGGTCACATGCTGCATTTTCCCCCGCGGGTCNGTGAACCGCAGATCAACATATTTGACCTCATTNTCTTTNATCATTTTTANAACGTTGGATGCGTCTGACATAGTTTTCTCCACTTTTCGTCAATTAGCAGGTTAGATGGCTTCATCGCCGGTTTCNCCGGTACGGATCCGGATGGCNTCGGCAACATCGGAAACGAAAATCTTACCGTCACCAATGCGTCCTGTATGCGCCGCGCTTTGAATGGCTTCCAATGCTGNGTNCAGCATGTCGTCCGCGACGATGATNTCAAGTTTTACCTTGGGCANAAAATCAACNACATATTCCGCGCCNCGATACAGTTCAGTATGGCCCTTTTGCCGNCCGAACCCTTTNGCTTCAAGNACGGTNATGCCCTGCAAATTAGCTTCTTGCAGCGCGTCTTTCACTTCGTCCAACTTGAACGGTTTGATGATGGCTTCGATTTTTTTCATTGTGNNCCCTCCNTTTNCTCACTCNTCANTAATGCNNANCGTCATCAGCAAGAACTATGCCACGTTTCAANCAAGATCGACNNTGGCTCCTGACGGGTTCAGGCTGGGTGCGGCAAACNGTNCAAACGCATGNCTGTGANGNGTTCAAAAATGGGNNNCGGCNTCTGCCTAAATAATGGGCAATCTGCCGTAAACTTAGGCGAAAGCGCTCNGTTTTGCTGGTGTCGCGCCATTTGNTTCAAAAACTCTTGAAATACCCGTTTGAGATGTCAAANTNGNNNCAAATGATTNTAACNANTACCGCGACTGATNNGGCCCAGTATTCNAACATGGCGCANAACGCTTCGCACGAGGNAGAACCCGCATGACCAACCCAAACACNCCCATTCTTGTNGGTGCTGGCCTAACGGTTCAAAAACAGNGCGACCCNNCCAAGGCGAAGTCGCCGGTTGAATTGCTGGCCGACGCCGCGCAGCTAGCTTTCGNTGATACGGGCNACAGCACCATCGCGCAAGCCGTGGATACGGTCGCCTCGATCCGGTNNATTACGGATTCGCCCGANGCGCGCGATTTTCCNTTCGGTATTTATCTCAATCCGGCGCACACAGTCTCTGAGCTTCTNGGGCTNANCNCGCCCAATTTGATGCTGGCCGCAACGGGCGGAAATTCGCCGCAAATGATGATTAATGAACTGGCCGAGCGNATTGCCAATGGTGCGGTCGAGACAGCNCTGNTGGTTGGTGGCGAAGGCTTTGCNTCTGTCACCCGCGCGCTGGCGCAAGGGCTGGATATGAGCCATTGGAACGACCGNCCCGACGCAGAAGCCGAAATCATCGGGGTTGAAAAGCCCGGCGTNCTGCCGATCGAGCACAAGCATGGTCTGTTTTTTCCNGTNAACAGCTATCCGCTATTTGAAAATGCGCTGCGCGCCCATNTGGGCCGCGATATGCCAACGCATATGGAAAAGGTCGGCCAGCTTATGGCNCCGTTNACNCGCGTTGCCGCCGCGCATCCGCAAAGCTGGTTCCCGACCGAGCGCAGTGCCGAAGAGNTTGTCANNGTAACANAAGACAATCGGNNGGTCGGCTATCCGTATCCGAAATATCTAAACTCGGTTATTCGCATTGATCAGGCNGCCGCNGTTGTCATGACATCTGTNGGCAAGGCGCGGGAAATGGGCATTGATGAAAGCCGCTGGGTCTATCTGAACGGATGCGCCGAAGCCAATGACACTTGGTATATTTCCCAGCGCCCCGAACTGCACCGCTCGCCCGCCATGAAGGGCATGGCCGAAACCGCGCTTGATATGGCGGGTTGGACGATTGCCGATATTGATTATTTCGACCTTTATTCGTGCTTCCCCGTTGCGGTGGAAGTGGCCTGTCGGGAAATGGGTATTGCCGAAGACGACCCGCGCCCATTCACCGTAACCGGCGGCTTGCCTTATTTTGGCGGCGCGGGCAATGCCTATACGCTGATGTCGGTCGCCACCATGATGGATAAATTGCGCGCCAATCCGGGCAAGCGCGGCATGTGCACGGGCAATGGCTGGTTTTTGACCAAGCATTCTCTGGGGCTTTATTCCACCACGCCGCCCGAAAGCGACTGGGCGCGCGAGCCGGTGTCGGTATTGCAGGGCAAAATAGACGCCATGCCAAAACTCGACCTTGACGAGACACCCGTCGGCCTTGGCCGCATTGAAACTTATACGGTCGCCCATGTCGGTGGTAAGCCGCCGCAGGGCATTTTGATCGGGCGCGTGTCAGAAACCGACAAGCGCTTCGTGGCGCATATGACCGCGCAAGGCGACCACATCGCACGGCTCATGCAGGAAGACTGCATTGGCATGACGGGCACGCTGGCCCCCGATGATGAAGGGTTCAATATTTTCACACCCAATACTTAGGCCCAATATTCAGGTCTAGTATTTAGGTCTAGTATTTAGGCCCAATACCTAAAACGAGTGCCTAATTCGACCAAATTGAACGGGAGTTTTCACCATGGGCAAGATTTACATGGTTCGCCATGGCAAGGCCGCCGCCGGATGGGATGGGGACGCGGACCCTGGGCTCGATGTGACGGGCCACGCGCAAGCCGAGGCCGTCGCGCAAGATCTGGCGGCGCGCTTAACGTCGCCTGTGGCGGTTTATACCAGCCCGCTCCTGCGCTGCCGCGAAACGGCAATGCCGCTGGCAACCATGTGGCAAACGCAAGCCATTGTGGAGCCGCGTGTCGCTGAAATTCCCTCTCCGATTGAGGATTTGGTGGCGCGCACCGAATGGCTGCGCCGCGTGATGGCGGGAAGCTGGGCTGAATTGTCGAGCGACCCCGAAAGCGCAGGCATTGATTTTGCGCACTGGCAGTCGGATGTGGTGGCCGCGCTGGTCACGCTGGGCACATCGCAAGACATTGTTGTCTTTTCGCATTTTATTGCGCTTAACGCAGCTTTTTGCGCGGCGACGGGGGCGGACCAAATTGTCGCCTTCCGGCCCGATAATTGTTCGGTAAGCGTGTTTGAAACAGATGGCACAGCGTTGACGCTTCTAACCCAAGGCCATGAGGCTGACACGCAGGTCAACTAGCGCACTTTTTACTGTCTGAAAATTTAAATTTGACCGCCTAGTCGGTTAATTGCATGCTGTTTGTAACGCTAGGGATCCAAAATCGTCGGAAGAGTATAAATGTATGTAAACACCCAATATAAAGTTGCCGCCGTTCAAGCTTCGCCGGTGTTTCTGGACGCAAATGCAACCATTGATAAGACCATCACGCTGATGGAAGAAGCGGCAAAAAATGGTGCCAAAATCATTGCGTTTCCCGAAACATGGGTTCCGGGCTATCCTTGGTTTATCTGGCTTGATGCACCGGCTTGGGGATTACAATTCATTCCCGAATACGCTCAAAATTCCATTCGCGCCGACGGCCCTGAAATGGAACGCGTCAAGCAAGCGGCGAAAGCAAACAACATTTATGTGTCGCTCGGATATTCCGAAAAGCATGGTGGCAGTCAGTATATCGCGCAAATCCTGATTTCGGATGCCGGCGAGGTTGTGCGCGCCCGGCGCAAACTCAAGCCGACCCATGTCGAACGGACGATTTTTGGTGAAGGCGACGGGTCTGACCTGGTTGTCGATGAAACACCATTGGGGCGTTTGGGGGCTTTGTGTTGCTGGGAGCATCTTCAGCCGCTGTCCAAATATGCCATGTATTCCATGAATGAAGAGGTGCATTTTGGCGCGTGGCCGAGCTTCAGCGTGTATCCGGGTGCCGCTTATGCGCTGGGGCCGGAGGTCAATACTTCCGCCAGCCAGATTTACGCCGCCGAAGGGCAGTGTTTTGTCATTTCCCCATGCGCCACGGTTTCCGATGAGATGATCGAGCGGTTGTGTGATGCGCCGCACAAGCACGACTTCCTCAAAGCGGGCGGGGGATATGCGCGTATTTTCGGCCCCGATGGTCGCCCGCTGGCCGAACCGCTTGACCCGGCTGCCGAGGGCATCATTTATGCGGACATTGACCTCACCATGATTTCGATCGCCAAGGCTGCCGCAGACCCGGCCGGGCATTATTCGCGCCCCGACGTGACACGGCTGTGGCTGAACAGGGAACCTGCGCCCAGAGTGATGGAAATGTCCAAGGGTGCGGGTGGTACCAATGATGCGGTGCAAGAAGCCGGGGTCGAGGCTGCGTCACCTTCTGAGCAAAGCGGTGCGTGTCCAGCAAGCGTAAAAAAAAAGAGGATGCCTGACGGATGGGTACCGTCTTACCCGTCCTACACCGCGCGCCTCGATGATAGCGTAACCGACCCGGTTTTTGCCTATATTGGCGGGCAAAGTGAAACCGACAGCGACCTCAAGGCGTTCACCGAATGGATGGAGGAGGTTCTGGCTTCCGGTCGTTCTGCGCCGGATGTTGTCAATCGCGCGCGCTTTACCGATGAAGCCGGTGTTGCGAACCATGTCTATTTGCTGTGCTGGCGCGCGCCTGCCGATTATGAAAGCTGGGCCAAGCAAAAAGCCGTTTCGGGCTGGTGGAAAAGCAAAGACCGGCTGACCGGAGCTTTGGGTGTCTGGCGCGAAGTTGTTCATGTGCAAAAAGATCGTTTTGAAACGATATTCTCTTCTGAAAATCCTGTTGGGTTCGCTGAGGCCGCAAGCGGGTTTGACCTCGTTCGGGAGCATGGCTATTGGGGGTCGGCGCGCGATCGCATGCCAATATCCGAGCATGATGAGCTTGAAGGGGTCGCTGATACGGTTCTCGCCAAAAGCGCAAATGTGTCTTCAAAAGGAAAGCGCGTGTGTGTAACGGCGCCGCAAAATATGTGCGTTATCCGCTCCGGGCAGTATTGGGGGACGTGTGGTGAAAAGGAACTGGAATATTATCAGTCAAAGGTTCACCCGACCTTGCTGAAGGGGATGGACTATCTCGCCAAAAACGGGCCTGAGGCCAATTGTTATACCTCTCGCATGATGGATCAATTGGACGAAAAGGGACAACAGCATGACCGGACGTTCGGGCTCGCATTTTTCAAAACCATGGGCGATATGGAGGCGTGGGCCGAGCATCACCCGACCCATTTGAAAATCTTCCACGCCTTCTTGAAAATGGCCGAGGTCTTTGAGGGCGATCTGGACCTGCAATTGTGGCATGAGGTGTATACGGTTGCGTCGGAAAGCTCGGAATTTGAATATGTGAATTGTCACAGTCAAACCGGATTGCTGGCGCATATAGCGCAATCTTGAGGCCGACCCCGCCGTTAACTCAACCGGCCGAATATTCGCAAAAAAAATACTGCGCGGCTTTGGGCGGGTAAGAACTTGTTTAGGCTTTCGCCCTAATTTGCAAGGAGCAAACGCTAGCAATTGCGCTAGACCCGCGGCTCTGCTATCAACCAAACCTCGTGCGGGCGTGGCGGAATTGGTAGACGCGCCAGATTTAGGTTCTGGTGCCGAGAGGCGTGGGGGTTCAAGTCCCTCCGCCCGCACCACATATTGATAGGACTAACCCGGCCGGCGAACAGTCGGCGATGAGGACAAAATGAATATTAAAGAAGTAAGCGCCGAAGGGCTTTCACGCGAGTTGCAAATCACCATTCCCGCCGCCGATCTGGTAGCCAAACTGGATGCGCGTATCGAAGACATTAAAGGAACCGTTCAGTTGAAAGGGTTTCGCCCGGGCAAAGTGCCCGCCGCGCATATTCGCAAAACCTATGGCGCCCAGCTTATGGGCGAGGTTATTCAGGAAACCGTGAACGAAACCAGCCAGCAAATGCTGAACGACCGCGAAGAGCGCCCCGCCATGCAGCCCGAGATTAAGCTGGTGGGCGAGTTTGACCCGGTTATTCAGGGCGAGGGCGATCTGGTTTACGACATTGCTTTCGACATAATTCCGGCCATTGAACTGATTGATTTTTCAACCGTGAAGCTGAACCGTCCGGTGGTCGAGGTGGATGAAGAAAAGGTCGACGAGGCGCTGGAACGGCTTGCTTCATCGCGCAAGGATTTCGAGCCGCGCGGCAAAACCGCCAAATCGCAAGAAGGCGACCGCGTCAAAATCGACTTTATCGGGCGCATTGACGGGGAAGCTTTTGAAGGTGGCACGGCCGAAGGCTTTGAACTGGAACTGGGGTCTGGGCAGTTTATTCCCGGCTTCGAAGACCAGCTTATCGGCACCAAAGCAGGCGACACGAAAGACGTTGAAGTGTCGTTTCCGGAAGAATATGGCAATGCGGAACTGGCTGGTAAGCCCAGCGTTTTCGAGGTTACGGTGCACGAGGTCAGCGCGCCCAAAGATGCAGAGATTAACGAGGAATTTGCAACCTCGCTGGGCATGGAAAGCCTTGAAAAGCTGCGCGAGGCCATTCGTGACCAGATCGGCAATGACTATAGTCAGATGTCGCGCGGGCATTTGAAAAAAGACCTGCTCGACCAGTTGAGCGACGGCCATAGCTTCGAGCTGCCGCCCTCTATGGTGTCGCTGGAATTTGAACAGATTTGGCAGCAATTCCAGAACGAATTGGAACAGCAGGGTCAGAAAATGGAGGACCTTGATGAAAGCGAAGATGATTTGCGCGCCGAATATAAAGAGATTGCCGAGCGTCGTGTTCGCACCGGCCTCGTGCTGGCCGAAGTTGGCAGCAAAAACGAAATTGATGTGACGCAGGAAGAGCTTAATCAGGGCCTCGTCCAGCGCGTGCAGCAGTTTCCGGGACAAGAACAGCAAGTGTTTGAATATTTTCAGAAAAACCCTGAAACCATGGCGCAAATCAGAGCGCCGCTGTTTGAAGAAAAAGTCGTCGATTTCATCTGTGAAATGGCAGATGTGACCGATACGCCTGTTTCGGTTGATGCGCTGATGGCAGAGCCCGGTGCCGCGGTGGAAGACAAGCCAGCGAAAAAAGCTGCCGCCAAAAAAGCACCCGCTAAAAAGGCTGCCGCTAAAAAAA
>NZFC01000005.1 GCA_002689195.1 Rhodobiaceae bacterium
CACCCTCTTCATCAGAGGCTTCTGCTTCGGCAGGTGCTTCTTCAGCAGGTGCCTCTTCAGCAGCGGCCTCTTCGGCAGTAGCTTCTTCGGCAGGTGCCTCTTCAGCAGCAGCCTCTTCAGCAGGTGCCTCTTCAGCAGGTGCCTCTTCAGCAGCAGCTTCTTCGGCAGGTGCCTCTTCAGCGGGTGCTTCTTCGGCAGGGGCTGCGGCAGCGGCGGCGGCCTCTTCCTCGGCGGCGCGCTTGGCTTCCTCAATAGCTTCTATACGCTCCAGAGCTTTGGCGCCCGGCTTGCCTTTTTGCGGATTATTGCGGGCTTCGCGTTTCCACAAGCCAGCATCATCTAGAAAACGCGCAATGCGGTCGGACGGCTTGGCACCTTGCGATATCCAGTGCTTGGCGCGCTCCAGATCCAGCGTCAGCCGGTCATCATGGTCTTTTGGCAGCAGCGGATTATAAGTGCCGAGTTTTTCAATATAACGGCCATCGCGCGGCATGCGGCTGTCGGCCACAACAATGCGATAAAAGGGTCGCTTTTTTGCGCCCCCGCGGGACATACGAATTTTAAGAGCCATATCAGATTTTCCTTTCACAGAAATGTTTGAAGCTATTCGAATTAAAAAGTGTCGTCATTTTCTCTATTTTTTCTTGGGCGGCAGTCCCAGTCCCGGTGGCAAACCGGATGGTGGTTTGAGACTGCCAAGATCCGGCAGACCGCCGCCGGGCGTGTTCAAATCGGGCAATCCAGCGCCACCGCCCTGACTGCCTCCCATTTGCCCGCCGCCCAGTTGCCCGCCGCCCAGCATGTTCGCCATGCCCTGCATGCCGCCCTTGCCGAGCTTTTTCATCATATCGGCCATTTGGCGGTGCATTTTGAGAACGCGGTTTACATCCTGCACGCTGGTGCCGGAACCAGAAGCGATGCGCCGCTTGCGGCTGGCATTCAGCACTTTCGGGTTTTCTTTTTCAGCCGGCGTCATGGACGAAACAATCGCCGCCTGGCGCGCCAGCTGCCGGTCATCCATGCCCATATTGGCGAGTTGTCCGGCGGCCTGCTTTTTCAGCTTGCCCATGCCCGGCAACATGCCCAGCACCCCCGACATGCCGCCCATGCGTTGCATCTGGCGCAATTGCTCGGCCATGTCCTCAAGCGTGAACAGGCCTTTTTTCATGCGCGCGGCAATTTTTTCCGCCTTTTCGGCGTCCATGGTCGCGGCGGCTTTTTCAACCAGCCCGACAACATCGCCCATGCCCAAAATGCGGTTGGCAAGCCGCGCGGGGTCAAACACTTCCAGCGCGTCTATCGCCTCGCCAACGCCCAGATATTTAATGGCAACGCCGGTTTCGTGCCGAATGGACAGCGCCGCTCCGCCACGCCCATCGCCATCGGCGCGCGTCAACATAATGCCGGTCAGCGTCACGCGGGCGGCAAATTGCGCGGCAATTCGCACTGCTTCCTGACCCGTCAGACTGTCGGCCACAAGCATGGTTTCGTTTGGATTGGCGGCTTTTTCAATCGCCGCCATTTCGCTCATCAAGGCTTCATCCGCATTGGTGCGGCCCGCCGTGTCGAGCATGACCACATCAAACCCGCCCAGCTTTCCCGCCTGCATAGCGCGCTTGGCAATCTCGACCGGCCCCTGCCCCTCAATAATCGGCAGGGTTTCGACATCGATCTGGCGGCCCAGCACGGCAAGCTGTTCCATCGCCGCCGGACGCTGCGTGTCCAGCGAGGCCATCAGCACTTTGCGTTTGTCATCTTCGCGCAGGCGACGGGCCAGCTTGGCGGTGCTGGTGGTTTTACCCGAACCTTGCAAGCCGACCATCATAATGGCGACCGGCGGCACGGCATCCAGCGCCAAGGGCTCAGCCGCGCCCAGCATTGCGACCAGTTCGTCATTGACGACTTTGACAACCTGCTGGCCCGGTGTAACGGATTTCAAAACTTCCGTGCCAATCGCGCGCGGGCGCACATTGTCGATAAACGCGCGCACCACAGGCAGCGCAACATCGGCTTCCAGCAGGGCTTTTCGAATATCGCCCAGCGCGGTTTCAACATCGCGCTCGGACAGCGCGCCGCGTCCACGCAGGCGGTCGAAAACCGAGCCTAAATTTTCCGTCAATGCATCAAACATTGCGCGGTCTCTCCAATGGCTTTCGGCGCGTCGGTCGGAACCCGACATGCCCGAAAGCGGTTTAACACCCGCGGGCAAATCCTTGCTGACGGGTGGCGATCTTGCCTGTGGCGGCCAAGACCAGAACTAACTGTGGCTTCGTTGATGAAGTGGGCGCAAAATAGGCGCTGGGGCTTGCAAAGTCAAGTTGCGCGAAACCGGCACGCGGCTAGTGCTGGTGTTCGCACGCGGGAAGGATTATATAAGCTTCCATGAGCCAGACACGCTCCATCGCTTTCACCAAAATGAACGGCCTCGGCAATGATTTTGTGGTGATTGACGCCCGCCGCGAAAGATTGGCGCTGGCGGAAGAAGACGTGCGCGCGCTGGCCGCACGCGACCATGCGGCAACAAAAGGATGCGACCAGCTTCTGATTTTGCACCCGCCCCAAAATGCGGGCCGCGACAAAGGCGATGTGTTCATGCAGATTTTCAACGCCGACGGCAGCGAGGTTGAGGCTTGCGGCAATGGCGCGCGCGCCGTCGCCGCCTATCTTGCAAGCTTGGGCACCCCAGAGCCTGTCATCGAAACGCTGGGCGGCACCTTGCAAGCGCATGCACCGCGGCGCGAAGAGAGAAGCGGCGGCATCATACAATTCCCCGGCATCATCATGCCGACGCCGCGCTTTGCATGGCGGGACATTCCGCTGGCCGAAGAAATGCCCGACACGTCGCAGGTCACGCTCCACCCCGATCTGCCACCAGCCTTTATGGTCAATGTGGGCAACCCCCATGGCGTGATTTTCGTTGATGGCGGCACGGGCGGGCTTGCCGCCCAATACGGCTTCGAGCTTGAAAAAAACCGCCTGCTGCCTGAAGGCGCGAATATTAATTTTGCCGCCTGCAAGGGCGACAATATTATCGAGCTGGACACATGGGAGCGCGGTGCCGGACTGACGCAAGCCTGCGGCACCGGCGCATGCGCCACGGCTGTCGCCGCCTTTCATCTCGGCAAAATCGACAATCACAATAATGAGTTTCGCATCGAACCGCCCTGCGCGCGCGACCCGAAATTGAAGGACAATTCCGATCGTGCTGGCATCCACCAAGATAATCTGTTGGAGATATTGGTGGATTATGACGGCCATTCACTGGCCCAGCAGGGGCCGGTGGAATTCGAGTTTGAAGCTGAATTTGAAGCTGGGGCGGCATCATGAGCGTCAAAGTCGAAAATTTCGGCTGCCGTCTGAACGCGCTGGAAGGCGATGTAGCACAAGCCGCGGCGAAAACGGCAGGCCTCGACAAAACCATCATTATTAATGGTTGCGCCGTGACCGGCGAAGCCTTGCGGCAAGCACGCCAAGCCGCGCGGCGGGCCAAGCGCGCGGCCCCCGACCACGAAATTATCGTGACCGGTTGCGCCGCACAAATCGATGAGCCGACTTTCGCCGCCATGCCGGAAGTTGACCGCGTGCTCGGCAATGAAGAAAAACTCGACCCCGCGGCTTATGCCGCGGGCGGCCCCGTGGCGGTAAGCGACGTTATGGCCCGCACGCGCGCAACCCCGCTGCCGGTCACGCCGCAACCGTCGCGCGCGCGCGCCTTTGTGCAGGTTCAAACCGGATGCGACCATCGTTGCACTTTCTGTATCATTCCTTTCGGGCGCGGCAATGCACGCTCGGTGCCAATCGCCGAAGTGGTGGCCCAATGCCGCGATTTGGTGGCGCGCGGGCATAACGAGATTGTGCTGACGGGCGTCGACGTCACCAGCTATGGCCCTGATATTGGCGAGGCTGGCTTGGGCGGGCTGGTGCGCGCCATTCTGGACCAAGTGCCTGCGTTGGCGCGCCTGCGGCTGTCTTCAATCGATGCTGTCGAAATAGACCCGTCCCTGCTCGACATGGTTATCCATGAACACCGCCTGATGCCGCATTTGCATTTGTCTTTGCAGGCCGGCGACAACATGATTTTGAAGCGCATGAAGCGCCGCCACACGCGCGAGCAGGCGATAGAATTTTGCGCCAAGCTGAAAGCGCAACGCCCGGAAATTGCCTTCGGTGCCGACATCATTGCGGGCTTTCCCACCGAAACAAACCCCATGTTTGAAAACTCGCTGGCGCTTATCGCCGATTGCGATATTGCCTGGTTGCATGTTTTTCCGTTTTCGCCACGCCCCGGCACACCGGCAGCCCGCATGCCGCAACTGGCGGGCGACATTATCAAGGAGCGCGCTGCGGCTTTGCGCGCCGCTGGCGCACACCAGCGCACCAAAACGCTTGAGGCGCGTGTCGGCACGCGCCAATCCGTGCTGGTTGAAAAATCCGGCGAAGGTCGAACACCGTGCTTTGCCCGTGTAGAATTTGAGGCGACCAGCGACGCGCCCAAATCAGGCGACATCATATCCGCGCGCATAACCGGCCATGATGGTGAGCGGTTGCTGGGCGAGATAGATGGAGGGCACAACACATGAGCGGCCTGTTCGGTCGTTTGCGCGCTGGCTTGAGCCGGTCCAGCAAAGCGCTGGGCGACGGTCTTGGCGGGCTGTTGGGCGGACGCAGGCTTTCCGCCGAACAATTGGACGCGCTGGAAGACCTGCTGATTATGGCCGACCTTGGGGTTGAGGCAGCCGGCAATATTGTGGCGGCCTTGCGCCAACGCAAAGATTTAAAAGATTTGGACGAAGCCGAATTGCGCGCCGCGCTTGCGGCGGAAATTGCCGCATTACTGGCCCCGGCCCAGCACGCGCTTGACCTGCCCGCCGGCGACACGCCGCGCGTCATTGTGATGGCTGGCGTCAATGGGGCGGGCAAAACGACAACCATCGGCAAGCTCGCCAAGCGCTTTCAGGCCGAAGGCAAATCGGTGATGCTTGCGGCGTGCGACACATTTCGTGCCGCGGCGGGCGAGCAATTACAAATATGGGGCGAACGCGCTGGTGTGCCCGTGGTCAGCGCCGCGCCGGGCAGCGATGCCGCCGGACTTGCCTTTAGCGCGCTTGAGCAGGCCATCGCGCAGAAAATTGACATTCTGATTGTCGACACGGCGGGTCGCCTGCAATCAAATGCCGCGCTGATGGACGAACTGGACAAAATCATCCGCGTGCTGGGCAAGCTTGATACAGAGGCTCCGCACGCCACGCTTCTGGTGCTGGATGCCACGACCGGACAAAACGCGCTTGTTCAGGCGCAGGCTTTTCTGGAGACTGCCCGCATTACCGGCCTCATTATGACAAAGCTGGACGGCACTGCGCGCGGCGGGTGTCTGGTTCCGGTCGCCACAAAATTGCATCTGCCGGTGCATTTTATCGGCGTCGGCGAACAGGGCGAAGATTTGCAGGAATTTTCAGCCGATGAATTTTCGCGCGCCTTGACCGGTGCCGAACTGTAAAGCGATGCCGGGAAACACAAGAAGGAAATAAGATGCGTAAAACGATTGAAGAATTTGGCCCATTGCTCGTGTTTTTTGTTCTGAACGCGCGCGGTGCCGAGTGGCTGTCACTGCCCGAAACGCAAAGCCTGTTTGTTGCCACGGGTGGGTTCATGCTGGCGCTTGGGGTGGCGATAGCGTCAACCTATCTGCGCGGCGAACGCCCCAATAATATGACGCTGGCCTCGGCCGGTTTTGTTTTTGTTTTTGGCTCGATCACGCTTTTTTTGCAGGATGAAACCTTCATCAAAATCAAACCGACTTTGGTGTATTTCCTGTTCGCTGGCATTTTGACTTTCGGNCTTGTGCGCGGGCGCTCNTATTTACAAATGCTGATGGGCGACATGCTGCCNCTCAGCACGGAGGGCTGGATGGTTTTGACCCGCCGCTGGACCGGTTTTTTCGTTTTNCTGGCGGTTTTGAACGAAGCCGTCTGGCGCACCCAAACCACCGATATCTGGGTCAGCTTCAANGTCTTTGCGATTTTACCGCTGACCATCGGCTTTATGCTTTTGCAAATGCCCTTGCTGCGNAANCATTTANCAGCCGATTTCGGCGAAGATACAGGCCAAGAAACAGGTCAAGACACAAAAAGCGACGGCTAGTCGCGCGCGAACACATCGCGCAGTTCGATATCTGCGCCATGCGGGTGGCACGGGCCGATAAACACCTGCTCGCCCTCCGGCCCGTTTTCGCCAGTCCACAAACGATANGACAAATGCGAAAATGACTGGATGTGATCATGGTCCATTTTCAGCCATGCCAGCGGCGTGTCGGGCGTCACGGTTTCACCGGCCTGGGCAAAGCTCGACTCGATCGCCATGCGCTGCGACACATCGAGATACGGCCAGACAAGCGAGTGATAAAGCACTGTGGTCTGCCCGCGCGGGCGGTTCATAATTTGCGCCGCCACCCATCCGGCAGCATCAGCGCGTGCGAGTTCCGGCGGGGCTTTGTCGGCAATTGACAGGGCGGCCAGCAGCCGCGCGCGGCGTTCGGACATATCGCCCCAAACCCAAGCTTCCAGCGCACGGCGCGCTTGTGCGTCGCTAATGATGACGGGAAACAGGTCGCACCCCGCACGGGCCGCAATTTCAATCTCGCCCTGCAGAGGCGGCGGNGATGCNCCGCGCCAGTGGCTCGAAATGCTCAGCGCGCTATCGGCTGGGCCCCATGTCACCAGCCCGTCGGTGGTTTCAATCTGGTAGTTGAATTTATCGAACAATAAATTCAGGCCCGCGCTCGCGCCCATTTCGGCCAAATTNAGCGGCAGGCCAGTGCGCCGCGCAATTTCGGAAAACCCCAGCAGTAAAACGCCNGCGCGTCCGGTTTCATTGGTTTGNGGCNTGCGGCGAAAAAACCGGCGGGCATCCCCTTCGTGNCGGGTGAAACAATCGAGCACGGCGCGCGCAAGGTCGGTCTTGGCAGTGGCTTGAAACGTGCCGCCGCAGCTTTCAAAATGCGGGCGCAAACCAGCGTCCCCGCCCAGTGCCGAAAAATGGATAAAGCCAGCCAGACGCAATGGCACATTGTCATCCAGCGGATCACCGGCCCAGCCGCGCGTCAGCGTCGCGACAATGCCGTCGGCCAAAAAATCATCCAAGCAGATTTCCAGCACGGCCTTGGTAAGCGGCGAGCCCAACACATCGCAAGCATGGATCTGGGCTTCAAGGGCGGCGGCGATTTTGTCGTTTTTCAAACTATCGTTCAGTCGGTTTTATAGCGCGCGGCAAGGGCTTCAAAGCCCGGTGTTGCGGCCCAGTCTGCGGGCTCGGCAAAGGGGACGAAACTGTCTTGGTCTTTGGTTTCGCGGTAATGCTGCAAAGCCCAGTAAACGCTTGGAAAGGCCAAGTGATCCCAAGGAATGTCATCCCACGCAAACAGCGCCACTTCCGCGCTTTCGGGGCCGACGGCAATATCATCCGAAAGCAATTTGGCGCGGTAGAAAATTTGCACCTGCGAGATGCGCGCCACATTGTAAACGCCGAGCAGCGCATTTGTTTCAACCTCGGCGCATGCTTCCTCGCGGGCTTCGCGGGCGGCACCTTGGGCAATGGTTTCATTGTTTTCCATGAAACCCGCCGGCAGGGTCCAAAAACCTATTCTGGGTTCGATCGCGCGCCGGCACATTAAAATGCTGTCTTGCCAGACCGCCACGACGCCAGCGACGATTTTCGGGTTTTCATAATTAATCAGCCCGCAATGGTCGCAGATATTTCGGGAAATGGCATCGCCGTCAGGCACGCGCTGAGAAAAAGACAGGTCATTGCGATAGGCACGCGAACGGTCTTTGAACGTCATTGGCTGGCCTCCGGAAGCTCAAGATGCGGCAGAATTTCAAGCTCCAGACTAGCACGATCCAGCGGTCCGGCAAAACGCGAGACGATGCGTCCAGTGCCATCAATGACAAATGTTTCCGGCACACCGTAAACGCCGAAATCAATCGCCACCCGCCCGCGCGTGTCAGCCCCGATGCGCGCATAAGGATTGCCGAGCGAACCGATAAAGCGGCGCGCGGCTTGCGTATCGTCTTTATAATTGAGCCCGAACACCGTGACACCCGCGCGCGCCAGCGCCATGAGTTGGGGATGCTCTTCGCGGCACGGCCCGCACCAGCTGGCCCAAACATTGAGAACAACCGGACGCCCCGTCGCCAAATCGCTGCGCCGCAAGCCCGCACTGCCAGTTTCAAGCCCGGGCAGGTCAAAATCCGGTGCCATTTGTCCGGTCAGGGCGGAGGGAAGCCGCGTCGGATCCCCGGCAAACAGGGCGACATAAAACAGGGCAAAAAACCCAAACGCTGCCAGCATGGGCAGCCAGCGGCGCAAAGTTGGTTGTTTTTCAGGCATCGCCATCTTGCGTGTCCTGTAGCGCGGCAAGGCGTTGACGCGCGCGCGCCAAACCGATGACGCTCACCGCAATAACGCCGCCAAGCGCAAAAAACGTGAAGGCATAGCTTGTATAAATATAGACGTCATACATGGTTTATCCCTCGCTCATTGCTTGCTCAATGCTTNCTCAATGCTCGCTCTGGCGCACGCGCAAACGCTGGCGCAGAACTTCCATTTGCAGGCGCGTTAGCGTGATTGCCAAAAACAACAGCAAAAACGCNACGCCCATGACCAAAAGCGGGTAAAGAAAATCAGTGTGCAAAGCAGGCCGCGCAAAACGCGACACGCTGGCCGGTTGGTGCANCGTGTTCCACCAGTCGACAGAAAATTTTACGATCGGCACATTCACAAACCCGACAAAAGCCAAAATTGATGTGGCGCGGGCCGCGCGGCCATAATCGTCAATCGCCTCCCACAAGGCGATATATCCCAGATAAATGAACAACAACACCAAGACGGACGTGAGGCGTGCATCCCACACCCACCATGTGCCCCACATGGGNTGGCCCCACAGCGCGCCCGTCACCAAAGCCACAAGNGTGAAAACCGCGCCAACCGGTGCNGCNGCGCGCGCTGCGAGATAACCCAGCGGATGGCGCAACACCACCGCCACAATGCTGGCAAAAAATATGAAACTATAGGCAAACAGCGCCATCCACGCCGCCGGNACATGCACAAACATAATACGCACNGTTGCCCCTTGCTGGTAATCATCCGGCACGCCGCTGACCATAATTAAACCGAGCGCAAGCACGCCNACAGCCGCCAGCCAAAGCGGGGCNTGNAGGCGCGCCGCCAATTTCATGAAGCGGTGCGGATTGGCGTATAGCGCAGACAGATTTTCCAAACGCTCAAGCATGGCGTGTCCTAACGCGGGTCAAACCCCGTGTCAAAGCGGCATGTTTACCCATGGCAACCCACCCCCTCATTTAGCGCAATCCGGCGCGCAAGGCGGCGGCAATGGCTGGTGGTGCCAGAAAAATGCTNGCCGCCGAAATCAGACCAAGCACGCCAAGCGCGCCAACATCCAGCGTGCCCGGTGCGGCCAGTGACCGCGCCAAGCCNCCAGCGCCAAAAACAATAACNGGCACATAAAGCGGGGTGACGATGAGAACGGTAAGCAGGCCCGCGCGCCGCACACCCGCCGCAAGCGCCGCGCCAATAGCCCCCAGCATAACCAATGCGGGCGCACCNGCCAGCAGGGTCGCCAGCNCGGGCAACACCGTGTCAGGGCGAATATTCAACAANAGNCCCGCNAGCGGCATCATTGCCAGCACGGGCAGCAAAATACCGNCAAAATGGGCGNANACTTTGGCAATCACCGCCCATTCCAGCGCCACAGGCAAAAGCATGAGNTGGTCGAGACTNCCATCTTCAAAATCGGCCTGAAACATCCGGTCGAGCGACAAAAGTACAGCCATCAGCATGATCACCCATAACAGGCCGGGGGCGAGGCGCTGCAACAGCGATAGCTCCGGGCCAAGGCCGAACGGCATCAACATCACGCAGATGAAAACAAANGCAAGCACGGGCATGAGATGACCCCCGCGCAGCACCAGCCGCAATTCGCGCGCAAACAGCGCCTGGAAAATGCGGCCCCCAGTTGTTCGTCCCCCAGTCATGCGTTCAGCACCAATTGGTGATCGGCAAGCGGCACCGGCTCATGGGCGGCAAGTATCACCAGACCGCCGGCTTCGGCTTGGCGGCGAATGAGCGTGTCGACCAGTTCGCGGCCGCCGCCATCCAGCGCCGTATACGGCTCATCCAGCAACCACACNCGCCGCGGCGNGGCCATCAGACGGGTCAGCGCCAAACGCCGCCTTTGCCCAGCCGACAGCGTGGCTATACGCTGGTCGGCCTGTTTGAGCANNCNGGCAAAGNCAAGNAAATCTTCGCCCGCGCGCGCGCCATCGCCCGATTGCGGGGCCAAAAACCGGCTTTCATAAAAAATCGTTTCGCGCGGTGTGAGTGTGTTTTTCAGGCCATCGGCATGACCCAGATAATGGCACTGGGCGGCCAGTGCCGCGGCGTCGGCCAGCGAAGATGCCGCGCCGTCGGCAAGCGAAATAGTGCCGGCAGCGGGTGCTAAAAGGCCGCAAATCATCCGCAAAAGCGAGGTTTTACCGGCCCCATTGGCACCGGAAACATGCANCACGCCACCGCCTGCNAGCGCGAAATTCAGATCGGNAAAAACCACCCGCAAGCCGCGCACGCAAGCNAGATTTTCGACCCGCAGAGACACCTGCCCCTCCGACATGGCGGTGCGGGGAANTTCGGCATAAGCATCGGAAAAATATTCTGTCTTCACCATTTCAATTTCCGCNGGAAAACACTATAGTCGCGCCGCATAACGGGTTTTTGACCNGNTGACAAGCATCTGATCCTCTTAATAAGGAGNGTACCATGGCGCAAAGCAAAAAGGCATCATCAGTTTCCAGCCACCCNAACAGCTTCAAGTCTCGCCGAACCCTNAAAGTCGGCACGAAGACTTATGTCTATTACAGCCTGAAAGCAGCCGAGAAAAACGGTCTCGANGGCATTTCCGCTTTGCCCAATTCGATGAAAGTATTGCTGGAAAACCTGCTNCGCCANGAGGACGGANGCNCGGTNACGGCAGATGATATTTTGGCCNTTAAAAGCTGGCTCACGCGGCGCAANTCGACCCGCGAAATCGCCTATCGCCCNGCCCGCGTGCTGATGCAGGATTTCACCGGCGTTCCGGCGGTTGTTGATCTTGCGACCATGCGGAGTGCCATGTCCGAAATAGGCGGCGANGCAAACAAAATTAATCCGCTGACCCCGGTNGATCTGGTCATNGACCACTCCGTCATGGTGGACNATTTCGGCACGGCCGGTGCGNTGAAAGACAATGTATCGCTGGAATATCAGCGCAATCGTGAGCGCTATGAATTTTTGCGCTGGGGCGCGCAAGCNTTTGAAAATTTCCGNGTNGTGCCGCCCGGCACCGGCATTTGCCATCAGGTCAATNTGGAGCATTTGGCGAAAACCGTTTGGACCCGCAAAGAGCGCCAAGANGGTAAANTGGTCGAGGTTGCCTATCCCGACACGCTGGTGGGCACGGACAGCCANACAACCATGGTNAACGGCCTTGCCGTGCTGGGTTGGGGCGTTGGCGGCATCGAAGCCGAAGCNGCCATGCTGGGCCAGCCCATCTCCATGTTGCTGCCCGAAGTCATCGGCTTCCGCCTGACCGGTGGTCTNTCGGAAGGCGCAACCGCGACGGATCTGGTTCTGACGATTGTTGAAATGCTCCGCAAAAAAGGCGTNGTCGGTAAATTTGTCGAATTTTACGGGCCCGGCCTCGATTATCTGTCGCTGGAAGACCAGGCGACAATNGCGAACATGGCGCCNGAATATGGCGCNACATGCGGGTTCTTCCCNATCGACCAAGACACGGTCGGCTATTTGAAAGCAACCGGCCGCGGCAAAGCATGTGCCGACCTCGTCGAACANTATGCCAAAGCCCAAGGCATGTTCCGNACCAAGCGNTCGCCNGATCCGGTTTTCACATCTACCCTATCGCTTGAACTGGGCGATATACGCCCCTCTCTGGCCGGGCCNAAACGCCCGCAAGACCGCGTNCTGCTCGACGATATGGCCGCCGGTTTCGACGCTNTACTCGACGAACAAGGCATCGGCCCGCGGGTGAAAACCAAGCGCGTGCCGGTTAAAGGCGCAAAACATGACATCGGTCATGGCGATGTCGTCATTGCCGCCATCACCTCATGCACNAACACCTCCAACCCAAGCGTCATGCTGGGGGCGGGGCTGGTTGCGCGCAATGCTGTGGCGCATGGCCTGACGGTCAAGCCATGGGTGAAAACCTCGCTGGCACCCGGCTCGCAAGTCGTTACTGAATATCTGAAAAAGGCCGGTCTGCAAAAATCGCTAAACGCGCTGGGCTTTAATCTGGTCGGCTATGGCTGCACAACTTGTATCGGCAATTCCGGCCCGCTGGCCCCCAGCATTTCCGATGCCATCAACAAAAACAANCTGGTGGTCACATCCGTTTTGTCGGGCAACCGAAATTTTGAAGGCCGCGTCAGCCCCGATGTGCGGGCAAACTATCTGGCCTCGCCCATGCTGGTTGTGGCCTATGCGATTGCCGGCACGGTGAATATCAATCTGGCANCCGACCCGCTGGGCACCGACAAAAAGGGCAATCCGGTCTATCTGGCCGATATCTGGCCCAGCAATCGCGAGATTGCNGATACGGAACGCTCTTGTGTNACACCGTCCATGTTCCGCGACCGCTACGCNAATGTTTTTGACGGCGATACAAGCTGGCGNAAGGTCAAGTCGCAAAAAGGCCNTACCTATGCGTGGAACGCCAAATCAACCTATGTGCAAAAACCGACATTTTTCGATGGCCTGACCNCNGAGCCGACCGACGTCGCGCCGGTGACGGATNCNCGCATTCTGGCTCTGCTGGGCGACAGCATCACCACCGATCACATTTCGCCCGCNGGTTCCATNAAGGTTGACAGTCCGGCTGGNAAATATCTGAGCTCGAATAAAGTCAAAGCGCTTGATTTCAACTCCTACGGATCGCGCCGTGGCAATCACGAGGTNATGATGCGCGGCACATTTGCCAATATCCGTATCCGCAACCACATGGCACCGGGCACGGAAGGCGGCGTGACCAAGCACCANCCGTCGGGCCGCAAAATGTCGATTTACGATGCCGCCGTNGCTTATGCCAAAANCGANACACCNCTTGTGGTNTTTGCTGGCAAGGAATANGGNACGGGTTCGAGNCGCGACTGGGCGGCAAAGGGCACGCGCCTTTTNGGTGTGCGCGCCGTNNTCGCCGAGAGCTTNGANCGTATCCACCGCTCCAATNTGGTGGGTATGGGNGTTGCNCCGCTGCAATTTACCGGCGATGCGAGCTGGGAAAAGCTGAAACTTGATGGCACGGAAACCATCTCCATTAAGGGTCTGGAAGGCAAGCTGAANCCNCGCCAGANGCTGGATATGGTTATCACGCGCNCCAATGGNAAAAAGCAAACGGTCAAACTGCAAAGCCGGATCGACACGCAAGACGAAGTCGAATATTTCCNAAATGGNGGTATTTTGCAATTTGTTCTGCGCCAGCTGGCTGCCTGAGCCAAGCGCCGCGTTTAGNCGNCGAAATCAGCAGCNGTAACNAGGAGTTGCGCCGCCGCCGACGCNGGTAAGCGCAACGCCCAGCCGTTAAAGCGCTGGTTCAACGCATCCGCCAAAGCGCGNGCCGCTTGNCGGCCAGNATCATCTTGTGGTGNATTNNGCGCNNANTNGCGAAACNNNANCNCGCGCNCGCGTCCATAGCGCGGNNGCCGCGCCGACATTTTCAAGCACCAGAGTAAGCCCCGTGTCATANCTCAGATGCAATGTGCTGGCCGNGTCGAAATTAATCGCNGNGTCGCGTGATACGTCTTCGGGTTGCAACCGCATGAAACCCTCNAGCCAGCGCGCGGCNNTGGGNTTGTTCCANCCCCCATCCGGCAAACGCNGGACAAGCGGCTCGGTCGCGCNGCTTTCACCTTCCTTGCCGCCAGANCTCACCTCAANGAGCCCTTCTTGCGGTAGGCTTGGAAACGCCGGATCCAGCCACGCCCCGATCTGGGCATTGCGCGGCAGACGCCCGCGCGNCAGCCATGTTTGCGCGCTGTCTGTGCGCCGCACATAAAAATTGNGNTNGACCGTGCCAAGCTGCTTGATTTGTTGCANGGCGGCAACCTCGCTGGCCTCTTCCTTGCCCAGCATGACATCGGCGAGCAANGCGTCNTCGGCNTCGCGCACACGGAACCGAATGGCNTTGCCAAANTCCTCNGGCGGCACCAGACCCAGCGCGCGATGCCATTTGGGTTGGGCGGTGCGCGCCGCGCCNGTTTGTAAGCTGCCNAGTGCCAACANCGTCTCGTTAACAAGNTCTTGGCGCGCGGGATAATCATCGCGCTCGCGCATCACCCAGCCTTCNGGCGTGCGCTTGAAAGACAGCGTGACGGCCCCCGACATGCCGCGCCCATGTACAATTTCCAANGCCTGCGCCGCGTCGATCTGGCGGGCAAAATCCGGCAATAGTATTTCTGAATCCGACACGGCATTGACCGGACGGTCGGCAAAAATNGCGATTGCGCCAAGCAGAAAACACGCTGCGGCGAAGGCCGATAAGGGTTTTATCAGGGCTCGAATATCCATTANCNACGCCCCTCTCCGGGCGCAGCATCGCGCAAACCCCCTGCTATTTGTGTTGCGCGGCGGCGGCGGCNTTGACGCCACGCCAAACCAAGCGCTGCCAGCCCGACAAGTATCGGCATGATNACAATATTCATNAAGGTGACGCGAACCGCCAGCGTGTCAATATCGCGGCGCAAATTGCCTTGGACATNGCGCAANGCTTTGCGCGCCGCNACCAGTTCNCCNCGATATTGGCGCGCNGCGCGTTCGGCATCNCCAAGCTGTGCGCCNTCGCGCTCGATNCGGTCAAGTTCGCCNTGCGCCGCCTCAATACGCGCCACAAGGTTTTCTTCCTCTNCCAGATATTGCGCTTCCGCCGANCGCCGCAGTGCCTCGACACGGGTGAAGGGGCGGGCTATGCGCTCGCGGCCGCGTAGCGTAATCAGATCGCTGGAGCCCATCATATTTTCAACCGCATTGAGCAGAAACTTGCCATTATCGGCAATCGGCACNCCAAAGCGCTGGCCNAGATAATTTTGTTCGCTCACCCAAAACCGATCGTCGAAAAAATCACTATCGGCNAACACAACGATATTGGCCGCCTCGGTTNCAGNCACATGGTCGTCNGCGCGCGCGCGTTCGCCCTTTTTTGTTTCAGCGTCGGGCGGGCCATCNGGAAACATTGACGCCACCGGCCCGGTNAGGCGCGCGGCAATGGTGTAGGGCGCGGCACCGGGCTCAAACGCGCGTTGCAAGGCATCCGGCGTCGGCGCGCTNAACACATAATCGCGNGCCATCAGCGTGGCATCGGTTGAACTGGTCACCAGCGGCGTCAGCGTTGTGCGCGCGCCGGGTATCGGCTCCAACGCCCCCACTGTGCCGAGGTTCAACCGGTCAATATTGGCNGTAATCAAATCGTCCTGCGCCATTTCTGCATCCGACAATGCCATCCAGAGAATATAATCAACCAGCGCACGGCGCGCATCGCGGCCCGCGGCGACACGTTGGGCGCGCGCGCGGTCGGCAATGANNAGCGTGTCGTCCATACGCACGCCCCACGCGGCCATNAAATCCGGCAGGTTCGACTGCTCGGTATAGCCGCGCAAAGGCGCATTATTCGGGCCCGCGGTCAGGCTCACTTCGGAATGCGGGTCNANAAAAGCAATGACNCGACCNCCGCGCATCACGAACTGGTCAATGGCGTAGGCNTGCGTGCCNGTCAATGGNCGCGGATGGGCAAGCAGCAACACGCTGATGCGGCGCGGAATACGCACCTCNTCCAGCGCGATAAACTCNACCTCGAAACGGTCGGTCAATTCGGCATAAATCAAAAATGGCTGCGATTGGCCCTGCATCGCGGCGAGAATGCCNCCGGCGCCCGTATCCAGCGGNAAATTNGAGATGACGCCCAGCACNGGCTTTTCCGNCACCGACAAATTATCGACCAGCCGCGCCAGATCATATTCCAGATATTGCTGGCGGGCATCGGCAAAAAACGGGATCACCTCAACNCTNTCGACAAGGTTCGTGCCCACCAGACCGAAATAAACTATCTCGCCCTCGCCGACGGGCTGGGCCACCAGACCTTGCGCCACGGCCTGATCNTCGGCNTCGGAAAACGGCGCGGGNTCGACAATTTGCAGATCAATCATGCCATTGGCGGCNTTGGTCATNTCTTCCAGCATGTCGCGCACGCGCTGGGCATAAANTTGCAANCTCGGCTGNGNGGCGGCCAGATCGCGCGAATAATAAANCTTCAGCGTCACCGGCTCTTTCANACGCGACANAATATTATGAGTGCCGGGGCTCAGCGTATACAGACCCTGTTCGGTGAGGTCGAGCCGCGCGCTNCGCAAAAACACGGCGGCAAATAAATTCACACCGATAAAAANCACCAGCAGCAAACCAAGGGCCAGAATATGTGGNCGGCTAGCCATTAGCTGTCTCCCCGCTTCATGTCGACGATAATTGCGGTCGCGGTCAAAAACACCCCAATCAGGCTGACAAAAAAGACCAGATCGCGCATGTCGATCACCCCGCCCGTAATGGCGCGAAAATGGGTTAGAAAACTGAAACCGGCCAGCGTGTCGACCAGTGCCGCCGGCGCCCAGCCGCGAAACACCTCAATGACCAGCGGGGCACCCGATATGGTGAACAAAAAGCACACCACCACCGACACCACAAACGCGATGACCTGATTACCCGTGCAAGCCGACACGCATGACCCGATGGCAAGATAGCCGCCAGCCAGCATCAGGCTGCCCAGGTATCCCGCGAGAATAACGCCATTATCCGGGGAGCCCAGATAATTGACCGTGAGCCAGATCGGGAATGTCAGCGATAGTGCCAGCGCGGAAAACCCAAGCGCGGCGAAATATTTGCCCAGCACCACCGCGCTCAAAGGCACCGGTAAGGTCAGCAGCAATTCTATCGACCCGTTGCGGCGTTCTTCGGCCCATAGGCGCATGGAAATCGCCGGCAGGAAAAACAGATAAAGCCAAGGGTGAAACAGGAAAAAGCTGATGAGGTCAGCTTGTCCGGCTTCGAAATACCCGCCCAGATAGAAGGTTGACAGGCCGGTCGCCAGCAGAAAGACGAAAATGAACACAAACGCCAGCGGCGTTGCAAAATAACTGTTGAACTCGCGCCGTGTCACCAGCGCTATTTGGCGTGCCTGCCCCATTATTGCGCCGCCTCCGATTGCGTGCCGCGTGTCAGATCGCGGAAAACATCGTCCAGACGCCCGGCCTCCAGCGCCAACCCGATAACCGCTTTCGGTTGCTGGTCTATAAGCGCCTGCACGCGGGCAAACAAAGCCGTCGGGTTCTCGCCCGACGCTTCAGTACTTAAAACACGGAAAATCGTTTCCGCACCGCGCGCTTCGTGCTCGATGCAAACATCAGCCAAAGTTTCAAGCTGGGCCGCCAAAGGCGCAGCCTTGTCGCTGCGGGCCGTCACCACAACAGCCCCGTGATAGGCCGAGCGCGCGGCCAGTTCCGAAGGCGTGCCTTCAACAATCACGCGCCCGCGATCGATAATCATGGCGCGCGTGCAAATGGCGTCGACTTCTTCCAAAATATGGGTGGAAATAATAATCGCCTTGGTGCGGGCCATTTCGCGAATGGCGGCGCGCACCTGATGTTTCTGGTTCGGGTCTAGCCCATCGGTCGGCTCATCCATAATTAAAAAATCAGGGTCATGCACAATGGCTTGGGCAAGACCCACGCGGCGGCGAAACCCTTTCGACAATGTGTCGATCGGCTGGTCCAACACGCCGTGCAATTCGGTCATCTCAACCGCATGGCCTGTCGCACTTCGGGCGGCGGCTCTGTCCAGCCCGCGAATGCGGGTCACGAAATCCAGAAACTGGCGCGGCGTCATATCCGGCCAGGCCGGTGCCCCTTCGGGCAGATAGCCCATAGATTGCTGGGCGCGCAGCGGCTCAAGGCAAATATCAACACCGTTAATCAGCGCCGTGCCGGAGGTCGGACGCAAATAACCGGTAATCATCTTCATGCTGGTGGACTTGCCAGCCCCGTTCGGACCCAGAAAACCCAGCACCTGCCCGCGTTCCACCGAAAAACTGACATCATTAACGGCGCGGAAGTCGCCGAAATCTTTGGTCAGGCTTAAAACATCAATCATGGGTTATGAGATAGGTGACGCGCCCAATTCTTGCAAGCCGAAAAGAACGGACCCGGCGAGGTCTGAACAAGGGAGGAGAGTTCCATCCACGCCGGGTCACTTCTGAGGGGAGGGTCAATCTGGCAGAGGAATGGGCCGGAAGAAGGGCGAAAATATGACAATTTTGGGGCAATCGCTTTGCCGCCGTCCCATCACGGCGGTCTTTAAACCCGCACCGCCCGCGCAAAAAAGTCGCACGCCTCTTGCATCGGCGCGCGAAAATGCGCAACCATGAAGCATGTCGCCCTCAAAGCCCCTAATCATTGTTGCTAATGCTTTTGAACGAGAGCGCAAGCTGGAGTGTCAAGCACCGGCCCGCATTATGTGGACACGCGCCGAACTGACCGATTTGCTGGGCTGTTATGGGCGTCATGTCGCCGCTGGCATCTGGCGTGATTACGCGATTGACGACGGCACCGAACACGCCAGCTTTTCCGTGTTCCGGCATAGCAGCGAAGTGCCGCTTTATATCATTGAAAAAATTCCGGCACTGCGGCGCAAGCAGGGCGAATATTGCGTGCGCGGCATTGACCGGCGCGTGTTGCGCCGTGGGCACACGCTGGATGCGCTGTTACGCTTTTTCGACCGAAAAAGCCTGCGCGTTCTCTCGTGAAGTGAACCCGGCAGCGCGCAAAGCGACAAAAAAAGCCCCGACGCGATGCGACGGAGCTTTGTTGTTTTCGGCATGTGTGTGCTATTCGCGGTCGCCCATGAATTGCAGCAGCATGAGAAACAGATTGATAAAGTCGAGATAGAGGCGCAGAGCTCCATAAATGGCTTTCTTCTCAGCAACCTCGCTTGTGTCACCAGCATAATAAATACGCTTAATGTCTTGCGTGTCATAGGCCGTGAGACCGGCAAAAATCAGCACGCCAAGCACGGATACGGTCATGTGCAATGCCGAGCTGCCGACAAAAATATTCACGACCGATGCCAAAATAATACCAATGAGCCCCATGAACAAAAACGCGCCCATCGGTGCCAAATCACGCTTGGTGGTATAACCGTAAAGGCTGAGCGCGCCGAATGAGCCGGCCGTCACCAACAAGGTGCGTACCACGCTCACGCCGGTGAACACGAGCAGCACATAAGACAAAGACATACCCATCAGACCGGCGAAAATCCAGAACATGGTTTGCGCGCGCGCCGAGGACATGGCGTGCAGGCGGGTGCCCAGCCAAATCGCCATAACGAGCGGGGCGAATGCCAGCACATAAATAAGCGGCGTTGAGGCGATGGCAAGATAAATGCCGGAGGTGGCACCGAAATAAGCGGCCGCCGCCGTGACCAANAGGCCCATCGCCATATAATTATAGACNTTCGTCATATANATCCGNAGGCCGGCGTCGATTGAGCGCGNCCGNGCTTCTNCGGCTACNGCGGCGGGAGTGTCGTCTTGTGACCAACGATCAGACATGGGGACTTCCTTTCCTAGACAAATCAGTTTCGTTTAATATCGGCTTTCAACGAGGCAATTTCAAGGCCTATTCGGTACGCAGCACTGGCGCGCTGGGTGCGCGCAAGGCCGAATAGGTGCCGATCAGCCCCAGCACAACCGTCAGCACCGTGGCCCCGACAACCGTTGTCGCCAATGTGCAGGGCAGAAATATCCATTCCGCCTGCATCGCGCCCACCACCAGCGCCCAAGATGCCACCGTGCCCGCAAGCGCGGCAATCAGCGCCGCACCTGCGCCCATCAGCATATATTCCAGCATAAATGCCGTGAGAACCCGCAAGCGCGTGGCGCCCAAAACTTTCATAACCACAGCATCATACACGCGCGCGCGATGGCCCGCCGCCATTGCCCCGGCCAGAACCAAAATACCGGCGAGCAGCGTGACCACGCTCATAGCGCGCACCGCCAATCCGATATTTTCGATAATACCGCTGGCCGCCTGCAACGCTTCCTTGACGCGGATAATTGTGACATTCGGATAGGCTTGCGCCACAGCGCGGGTCAATTCGGCCTCTTTTTCGGGGCTCATAGTAACGGTGGTGAGATAAGTATGCGGGGCGCGTGCCATGGGCTCTGGCGAAAAAATCATAAAGAAATTAAGCCCGCCCGACGCCCAGTCGATTTTGCGTAAATTGGCAATGGTCGCCGTGAGCGGGCGTCCCAGAACATTGACGGTGATGGTGTCGCCGAGCCCGATATCCAATCCGGCGGCAATCTCGACGTCAAACGAAACCAGCGGCGGGCCCTGATAGTCAGGTGCCCACCATGTGCCTTCGACAATCTCGCCGCCTGCGGGGGCCGCGCGGCCATAGGTTAGACCGCGATCGCCGCGCAACACCCACTCGACATCGGGGATCGGGGCCAAATCGGCGGATGAAACACCG
>NZFC01000006.1 GCA_002689195.1 Rhodobiaceae bacterium
CGACCAGACTTCTGTTTTGAACGTTACATTGACAAAGCCCGGCCCGGCGATATCGGCGCGTTCAATATCTGCTTCGGCGGCCCGCCTGTCGACAATATGCGCCGCCCGATCGGGCGGCGGCAGGCCCCGGGGCGCTCGGGCGGCCCAGTTCGTCGACAGGCTGCCCGCCGAATCAGATATTGAACGCGCCGATATCGCCGGGCCGGGCTTTGTCAATGTAACGTTCAAAACAGAAGTCTGGTCGGCGCTGGTGCCCGCCATTCTCGGCGCGGGCGAGGCTTATGGCGTGGCTGATATCGGCAATGGCATATCCGTTAATCTGGAATATGTGTCGGCCAACCCGACCGGCCCGATGCATGTCGGCCATGCGCGCGGCGCGGTGTTTGGCGATGCGCTGGCGCGCTTGCTTGAGCGCGCTGGTTACACGGTGTTGCGCGAATATTATATTAATGATGCGGGTTCGCAGGTGGATGTGCTGGCGCGCTCGGCCCTGTTGCGCGCACGCGAAGCACTGGGCGAGGATATTGGCGAGATACCTGCCGGGCTTTATCCCGGTGATTATCTGGTGCCCGTCGGCAAAGCATTGGCCGAAGCCGAAGGTGGCGCATTGTTCGACAAAGACGAGACGGCACAAATCGCGACTGCCAAGCAGGTGGTTCTGCCGATGATGATGGACATGATCCGCGATGATTTGGCGGCGCTGGGCATTGCCCATGCGTATTTTCTGTCCGAACAGAGCCTGCATGATAACGGCGCCGTCGATGCCGCCTTTGATGCGTTACAGGCGCAGGAGCTGATTTATCACGGCGTGCTAGAGCCGCCCAAGGGTAAGGAGCCGCCGCCCGATTGGGAGCCGCAGCCGCAATGGTTGTTCCGCGCGCAACAATTTGGCGATGACAGCGACCGTGCGCTGAAAAAATCGGACGGAAGCTGGACATATTTTGCGCCCGACATTGCTTGTCATTTTGATAAATTCCAGCGTGGGTTTACGCGCATGATTGACGTTTGGGGGGCAGACCATATCGGTTATATCAAGCGCATGCAGGCGGCGGTTTCGGCCATCACGCAAGGCGAAGCGCAGTTGGACGTCAAAGTGTGCAATCTCGTCAAGCTGCAACGCGGCGGCGAACCGGTAAAAATGTCAAAGAGATCAGGGGATTTCGTGACTTTGCGTGAAGTAGTGGATGAAGTAGGGCGCAACGCTGTGCGCTTCATGATGCTGACCCGACGCAATGACGCTACGCTGGATTTTGATTTCGATTTGGTCAAGCAGCAAAGCCGCGATAATCCGGTGTTTTATGTGCAATACGCCCATGCCCGCATTCATTCCGTGCTGCGAAATGCTGAAGATGCCGAGTTTGCGCCGGATGATGTGTCGGTGGCGGCCCTTAGTAAAGCCGATGCAAGTTTGCTGAACGCGCCCGAAGAGATTGCGCTCGCCAGAGTGCTGGGCGTTTATCCGCGCAGTCTTCTGGCTGCTGCGACCGCGCTGGAGCCGCACCGCTTGGCGTTTTACCTGCAAGATTTGGCCGCCGCATTTCACGGGCTATGGACGCGCGGCAAAGAGGAGCCAGCCTTGCGTTTCATTCAAGACGACAATCGCGAACTGACGACGGCGCGTTTGGCTTTGCTGCGCGCGACAGCGATTGTTTTGTCTAATGGTTTAGATGTGATCGGCGTGGAACCTGAGACAGAAATGCGCTAAGATTGATTCCTAATTGAATAAGAGGGTGCAATGTCGCAGAACCCACCCCGTGGTCCCTATGATAACGATTTTCTGAACGAAGACGTCGATCTGGAAATCGCCCATCCGTCTCCGAATGCGGAGATTTATACCCGCACGTCCTCGTCGCGTCTGCCGCCCGCACCATTGCTGGTTGCAGGGTTCGCGCTGATTGCCGTGTTTGCGGGCGGGGTGTATTTCTATGCCTATCAGCAGGGGCTACAGGAAGGCCAGCGCAGTTTGCCGCCGGTCGTGCTGGCCGAAAGCGACCCCATCAAAGTGCCTGCCGAGGAATTGCCGGAAGGCCAGATTGAAGAGCCGCGTCCGTTAAACATTCACGATGTTGCCAGCGGCAAGGCCGACATGCCAGCCTTGGACGGTGAGATTGTTGAGGCGGGCCCTGCCGATGATGCATCCGGCACGATTGAGAGCCTGATTACCGAAAGTATCGCGCAAAGTGAGGCGGCGTCGGTTGGCGAGCGGCTTGCCAGCCAGCCCGAAACCGGCGTTCAAGTGTCGCCACCGCGCCCCGATTTGAACCGCGCACCGAAAGCTGAAACGCCTGCTGAACCACGCGCGGCTGACCCCGCACAGGCGATCGCACGTCCAATGCCGAAACCGGCTGTTAAACCTGCGCCCGAACCCGTCGCACAAGCCGCGCCTGTACCCCAGTCTGAGCCCAAATCTGAGCCTGTGCCGGCAGAACAAGCCGCACCTGAGCCCAAGCCAGTGCCAGAGCCTGCGCCCGCGGCGCGTCAAGACTATATGGTGCAGCTGGCCGCCTCGCGCAGCCGCGCTCTCGCGCGCGGCGTTTATGCGCGCCTGCAAACCGAATATGACGACCTTCTGGGGCGGCGCGACCCGTTCATACTGCGGGTGGATTTGGGCGACCGCGGTATTTTCTATCGGGTCAATGTGGCGGGCTTTGCGACCAAAGCGGCGGCAGACAGTTTTTGCGCCGATTTGAAAAAGCGGGGTCAGGACTGTCTTGTCCGTCGCCAGCCGTGAAACCCGTCCGGTTATTTTCGGCCTTGAAGGAACCACGCTGACCGCCGAAGAAGGCGCGTTTTTTCACGAAATCCGACCTTGGGGCATTATTTTATTTGCCCGTAATATCGAAACCCGCGCGCAATTGCGCGCGCTGACCGATGATTTGCGCGAACAGTCCGGAAATACCCATTTGCCGATTTTCATCGATCAGGAAGGCGGGCGCGTGGCGCGCCTGCGGCCGCCTCTAGTGCGGGCCTATCCGCCGGCGCGCGCCTATACCGAATTGTTTGCCCAAGACACGGAGACGGCTTGCGAGGCCGCGCATCTGGGGGCCATGTTGCTGGCGCATGACCTTTATGAACTGGGCATCACGGCAAATTGTGCGCCGTGTCTGGATTTGGGGTTGCCCGGCATGTCGGATGTCATTGGCGACCGCGCCTTTGGCGATGATGGCGAAAGCATAAGCCAACTGGCGCGCGCTTTTTACGAAGGCTTGCGCGCTGGTGGTGTGGTGCCCGTCATCAAGCATTTACCGGGCCATGGTCGCGCCAAGGTGGACAGCCACCACGCTTTGCCCGTCGTCGATACCGACCTCGGCACGCTTGAGGCCACCGATTTTGCGCCGTTCCGAGCGCTGAGCGCGGCCTTGATGGGTATGACCGCGCATATCACCTATTCGGCGCTTGATGATGGCACTGTCAGCACGCTGTCGCGGGTGGTGGTGACGGACATTATCCGCGACCGCATTGGCTTTGACGGGTTGTTGATGACGGATGATTTGAGCATGAAGGCGCTGTCGGGCGATTTTGCGGAACGCACCGACCAGGCGCTGGTTGCAGGCTGCGATATTATTCTGCATTGCAATGGCGACCGCGATGAGATGGCGGCCATTGCCAGTGCCTTACCGTCGACTATGACTGGCAAAACTGCCGAACGCGCGGCCCGCGTGGAGGCGGAGATCGCACGATTATCGAGCCGCGCTGATGATAAAGCGCGAAAGCGTTGGGGAGAACTTGTCGGTCAGGTTTTCCCTGAGGCGCATAACACGGTATAACGCCCTATGACATCTGAGGTTTCTGATTCTACTGCCGCGATGAGCGACTTTGGCGACGAACCGGCGTTCCAGCCGGAAATGCGCGAAGGCATGGCGGTCAATCTTGAGGGTTATGAAGGCCCGCTCGACATTTTGCTTGTGTTGGCGCGCACGCAGAAGGTCGATCTGAAACAGATATCAATTTTGCAACTGGCCGAACAATATCTGACGTTCATTCGTGAATTGCAGGACCTCAAGCTGGAGGTTGCCGCCGATTATCTCGTTATGGCGGCTTGGCTTGCCTATTTGAAATCGCGCCTATTGCTGCCGCCGCCGCATGATGATGGCGAGGTTGACCCTGAAGAGCTGGCCGCGCGGCTGGTGTTTCGCCTGCAATGTCTGGAAGCCATGCGCGACAGCGCCGCCAAGCTGATGGCGCGCGACCTGTTGGGGCGCGAGGTGTTTGTGCATGGCATGTCCGAGGGCATTCGGGTTACGCGGTCGAGCAAATATCAGGCGAGCCTGTATGAGCTGCTGACCTCCTATTCGACCCAGCGTCTGCGGAATTATTATGCCGAATGGTCGCCGCCGAAAATGGATGTGCTGACGCTGGAGCGGGCCCGCACGCGCATTGAAAGATTGCTAGGCGAACTGGAAGACTGGGGTCGGCTTGATGCGCTGGTGATTGACCAAATCAAAGACCCGCAAAAGCGACGCACAACAATGGCAAGCATGTTCGGGGCGGCTCTGGAATATGTGCGCGACGGGCGTTTGGAAATTCAGCAGGCGGCGAACTTTAAAGAAATTCTGGTGCGCCGCGCGCGCCCTAAACCGGCGACAACCAGCGTCATGCTGGAGGAGGGTGAGCAAAATGACAACGCTTGACGGTGAACATATCCGTATGGTGGAGGCCGTGCTTTTTGCCGCCGAGGAACCGCTGGATGCGACCAGCATTGCCGAGCGTTTGCCGCAAGATGTCGAGGTTGGGGCGGTGCTGGAGGCGGTGCGCGCCAAATATGAGCAGGCCGGTTTTCACCTCGTTAAACTCGATAAAAAATATGCGTTCCGCTCGGCCCCTGACCTCGCGCATGTTTTACAAAAGCATGTGGTTCAGCAGCGACGGCTCTCCAAGGCCGCGCTTGAGACGCTGGCGATCATCGCCTATCACCAGCCGGTGACGCGCGCCGAGATTGAAGACATTCGCGGTGTCTCGGTTTCCAAGGGCACGCTGGATGTGTTGTTGGAAAGCGAATGGGTGCGGATGCGCGGTCGCCGCCGCGTGCCCGGACGTCCGGTGACATATGGCACCAGCCAAGAATTTCTTGACCATTTCGGGTTGGAAAGCCTGAAAGACTTGCCGGGGCTCGATGAATTGAAAGCTGCCGGTTTGCTGGATGACCGCTTGCCGCCGGGCTTCAGCGTGCCTGATCCTGACCCTGACAATGACCCGGAAGAAGACCCGCTGGATGCAGATGATGAATTTCTAGACCCGTTGGAAATGGATTTGCCGGACGCGGAACAGCCTTCCGATGAAGACCTGACTGCATGACGCATGTTCTGAGTTTTCGCGGTGTGTCGTGTCAATTTGACGGCCAGCGCGTTGTTGATGCGGTGAGCTTTGATGTTGCGCCCGGCGAAATCGTTTGCCTTTTGGGGCCATCGGGATGCGGCAAAACCACCAGCCTGCGATTGGCGGGGGGCATGGAAACGCCCGATAGTGGCGAAGTTCTCATTTCCGGCGAAGCCGTCTCGACGCCGACCCATGTGGTGCCGCCGGAAAAGCGCAATATCGGCTTTCTGTTTCAGGACTATGCGCTGTTTCCGCATTTGACGGTGCTTGAGAATATTTGCTTTGGCATCCGCCATCTGGCCGAAAAAGAACGGCTGGCGCTGGCGCGGGATTTGCTGGCGCAGGTTGCAATGACAGATTTTGAAAACAGTTTTCCGCACACACTGTCGGGCGGCGAACAGCAGCGCGCGGCCTTGGCCCGTGCGTTGGCTCCGGAGCCTACATTGGTTTTGATGGATGAGCCGTTTTCCAGCCTCGACCAGCAATTGCGCGACCAGATGCGCGATCTCACCATAAAGCTCCTCAAGCGCACCGGCGCGGCTGGTTTGATTGTGACCCATGACGCTGCCGATGCGTTACGCATGGCAGACCGCGTGGCCGTGCAGCGCGCCGGTCGGCTGGTTCAAATCGGCACGCCTGAAAATATCTATGCTGCGCCGGTCGATATCGGTGTCGCCCGCATGTTCGGGCAAGTCAACACGCTGGGCGCGGACGCGCTGGCTGGTGATACGCTCGCGCCAATTGGCGGCGCGACAGCGCGTGAATGGGCGGCGGATGAGATTGTCGGGGTTCGCCCAGCCGATATTACAAGCGCGGCAAGCGGGCCAGCTTATGCTGTTCGCGCGCGCCTTGTCGCGCAGCGCCATGTCGGGGTGGGGTGGCTGTGCGATTATGAAATGCCGTCGGGCGGGCTATGGCAGGCTTTGTTTCGTGAACCGGACGCACCGGCGCGCGATAATTTTTTTGTCCCTGCCAGCCGACTTATGGTATTCAAGCAGTCGGAGAAATAAAAAGGTTAGCCATGGGAATTAGCTGGATTCAAATTTTAGTCGTCGTCGTTTTGGTCATTTTGCTGTTCGGTCGCGGGCGCATATCGTCGCTTATGGGCGATATTGCGTCAGGAATCACCAGCTTTCGCAAAGGTTTGCGGGAAGATGTTGATGTACTTGACGAAAAAGCTTCGTCTGTCATTGACAATGAAACAGACCCGACGAAAACCGACAAAAAGTCCTAGAGGCGGCCCGTGTTTGATCTTGGCTGGGCCGAAATGCTGCTTCTGGGCATTGTGGTTCTGCTTGTCATGGGGCCGCGCGAATTGCCGACAATGCTCCGCACATTGGGGCGTTTGGCCGGACGCATGCGCGCCATAACGCAAACTTTCCGCAGCCAAATTGATGAAATTGCCCGCGAGGTAGACCCGCGTGCCGATTTGCAGCGCATAACACACAGCCATCCGTTTGAAGAAGATGTCGGCAGGCCGACCCTGTTTGACGACCCGCCCGAAGACGCGGCACCCGCTTCAGAGGACGACTTAAATGACGGCTTCGATGATGACCTAGCTGACGCCTCAGACGATATCGTTTCGAAAAAGGGAGACGATGATGAGCGCCAGTAAAAAGATTGCTGATAAAGACGCGCCCAATAAGGATAGTGTCGATGATGATGTCGACGCCGCCGAAGCGCCGCTTATCGATCATCTGACCGAGTTGCGGACGCGCCTGCTAATCTCAATCGGGTTCTTTTTCCCTGCCTTTGTTATCTGTCTGGCGTTTGCCTCGGACATATTCTCGTTTTTGCTGGTGCCTTATGAGCGCGCCGTTGACATGGGCACGGGCGCGGAACTGGAAATGATTTACACCGCGCCGCACGAGTTTTTCTTCACGCAGATTAAGCTTTCGCTTTTTGCTGCTTTGTTTCTGTCATTTCCGATGTTGGCCTTCCAGCTTTACCGGTTTGTTGCGCCGGGGCTTTATCGCAATGAGCGCGGCGTTTTTCTGCCCTTTCTTCTGGCCTCGCCAATTTTGTTCATCAGCGGCGCGGCGCTGGTCTATTTTTTCATCATGCCGCTCGCCTTGGCATTTTTTCAATCGATGGAAATATTGGGCACGGGCGGCACGGACGTTCGCATGCTCAACCGCGTCAGCGAATATCTGTCTTTTGCCATGGTGCTGATGCTGGCTTTTGGCATTTGTTTTCAGTTGCCGGTGGTCCTCACGCTTTTGGGGCGCGCAGGCATTATCACAGCCGATGACTTACGCCGCCGCCGCCGCTACGCCATTGTGCTTGCCTTTGCGACGGCTGCNCTTTTAACGCCACCAGACCCCGTCAGCCAAATCGGTTTGGGTGTNCCAATTCTGATTTTGTACGAATTGTCGATTTTCAGCATTGCCGCAATACAAAAAAAGGCCGAGGAAGGCTGAGTAGAATTAATAANAGGGCCGGTAGAGGTGAATTATGCATGATATAAATCTGGTGCGCGAAAATCCGCAAGCCTTTGATAAGGCGCTGCTGCAACGAAATGCAGAACCGGCAGCCGAGGCCCTGATCGCTTGCGACGATGCGCGAAAATCCGCGATTGCCAAAGCGCAAGCTTTGCAAACGACGCGCAATGAAGCTTCCAAGAAAATCGGTCAGGCAAAGGGCGCGGGCGATGACGCGGCCGCCGAAGAGCTGATGGCGCAAGTCGCTGATTTGAAGTCCGCATTGCAGGAAGCCGAAGACGAAGAGCGCAGGCTGAAAGCCGAGTTAGAAACCGCGCTTTCGGTTCTGCCCAATATCCCGATGGCGGATGTGCCCGAAGGCGAGGACGAAGACGACAACCAAGAAGTGCGCCAAATCGGTGAGACTGGGGGTGTCAACGCGGCCGCGCAGCATTTCGAAATAGGCGAAGCACTGGGGCAGATGGATTTTGAGGCGGCGGCGGCGCTGTCGGGCGCGCGTTTTGTGGTGTTGCGCGACGACCTTGCCCGGCTGGAGCGGGCTTTGGGCAATTTCATGCTCGACCTGCACACGTCCGAATTTGGCTATACCGAAATAAATCCGCCCGTGCTTGTGCGCGATGACGCGGTTTACGGCACGGGTCAGTTGCCGAAATTTACCGAAGATTTGTTCCGCACCGAAAACGGCTACTGGCTGACGCCAACGGCGGAAGTGACGTTAACCAATCTTGTGCGCGACCAGATTACCGACGCGGCTGATTTGCCATTGCGGTTTACGGCCATGACGCCGTGCTTTCGCTCGGAAGCGGGCGCGGCAGGGCGCGACACGCGCGGCATGATCCGCCAGCATCAATTTTCCAAGGTTGAACTGGTCAGCATTGTCGAGCCCGATGACGGGGAGGCCGAGCTTGAGCGTTTGACGGCGTGCGCTGAAGAGGTGCTGAAGCGGCTGGGCTTGAGCTATCGCGTTATGCTGCTATGTGCTGGCGATATGGGATTTGCGGCGCGTAAAACTTATGACCTTGAGGTTTGGTTGCCCGGCCAGAACAGTTATCGGGAGATATCGAGCTGTTCATATTGCGGCGATTTTCAGGGCCGTCGCATGAATGCGCGGTTTCGTCATGCAGATGCAAAGTCGACGCAATATGTTCACACGTTGAACGGGTCGGGGCTGGCCGTCGGGCGCACGCTTGTGGCGTTGCTTGAAAACTATCAACAAGAGGACGGTTGCGTTCTCATTCCCGAAGCATTGCAGTCTTATATGGGCGGGCAAACAAAAATCGAGCCGAAATCGAGGTAGACACATGACCAAGCCGGTAAAACGTATTCTTGTAACCAATGATGACGGTATCAATGCGCCGGGGCTGAAGGCCGCGATAAAAATCGCCAATGAGCTTTCCGATGATGTTTGGGTTGTTGCGCCAATGGAAGAAAAGAGCGGGGCCAGCCATTCGCTGAGCCTGACCCAACCGCTACGACTGATAAAAAAGGGCGCGCAAAAATACGCCGTGACCGGCACCCCGACCGATTGCGTGATGTTCGCGACGCGCCATATGCTGAGGGATAACCCGCCAACCCTCGTACTTTCGGGCGTTAATTTCGGGCAAAATATTGCCGAGGATGTCAGCTATTCGGGCACGGTGGCCGGCGCTAAAGAGGGCACGGTGTTCGGTATTCCGTCGGTGGCGCTGAGCCAAGCGATTAGCATGGATGGCCGTCGTAAAATCCGCTTCGAAGTAGGCGTCAAGCACGGGGCCAATATCATTCGCAAGCTGCTCAAACTCGACTGGCCGCAAGACACGCTGATGAACATCAATTTCCCCGATATTGAGCCGGATACGCGCTGCAAAGTGCGGATTACCAGGCAGGGCAAGCGCGACGCACGCATTTTGTGTCTTGAGGAGCGTTTCGACCCACGCAACAACTCATATTATTGGTATGATTTCAAAAGAGAATCAATCAAGGCGGGCAAAGGGACAGACATTGAAGCGATTTTGGAAGGCGATATTTCCATCACGCCGCTCAAAATGGATCATACGGATACCGGNATTAAGAAAAAGCTTTCCGCGCTGTTTGGCTGACAGCCGGTTAAGCGCGCCGGTCGTGTGTCTCGCTTTGGGGGTTGCGGCGTGTGCGCCCGTCTCGACCGATAGGTGGTATGACAGCGAGCGCAACGCCAAGGGCCCAAACTTTTTTGAAAAAAGCCGCCAAAATAAAAATCTGAATAAAAGACAAAGCGCGCGTACTGCCGCCGATGCCAGTGCAGGGGGCCGCGTCACGGTTCGGCGCGGCGATAATTATTATGTGATTGCGCGGCGCAATGATGTTTCGCTGCGCGCGCTTCTGGATGCAAACAAGGCGCGCGCGCCTTATCGCTTGAAGCCGGGCGACCGCGTGCAACTGCCGCGTCCGAAATCATACACGGTGCAGCGCGGTGATACCTTATATGCGATCTCGCGCCGCCAGGGGGTCGATGTGGCGTCACTTGCGCGCGTTAACCGGCTGTCGGCGCCCTATACAATTCAGGTGGGCCAAGAACTTCAGGTGCCCGGCGGCGATGTGCGCGCACCAGCACCACGCCGCCAAACGTCAAAAGCCGCGCAAACCATTGCCAAAGCGCCGACACCGCGCCGCGCTGGGCGGTTTTTAATTCCGGTTGACGGGCGGGTGATTTCCAATTTCGGGCCGAAAGCCGGTGGTCTGCACAATGACGGCATTAACATTGCGGCACCTCAGGGCGCGCCGATTAAAGCGGCGGAAAATGGCGTTGTTGTATATGCCGGCAATGAATTGCGCGGCTATGGCAATTTGCTGCTTGTGCGCCATTCGGATGGTTGGGTGTCGGCTTATGCACATACCTCGAAGTTTCGCGTCGCTGCGGGCGAAAAGGTCAAACAGGGGCAGGTTATTGCCGAAGTTGGCAGTTCGGGAAATGTTGACCGCCCGCAATTGCATTTCGAGTTACGCAAAGGAACCCGCGCCATCAATCCGAAAACGCTTATCTGAGCAGATTTCTTTGTTTTTTCCATGCGCGGAAGGCTTGGCGTTAGCGGTCAACTTTCGTATAGTCCGGCGCAGATTTACCCGAGGGAGCTAAAATGTTGATATCGCCAGCCTATGCCCAATCTACCGCCGCCGGTGGCTCATTGTTCGAGTTGCTGTTTCCGCTGGTTATGGTGTTTGCCATTATTTATTTCATGATTTTGCGACCCCAGCAAAAACGCCAACGCGAACATGTCAGCATGGTCGAGGCCCTGCGCCGCGGTGACACCGTCATCACGCAAGGCGGTTTGGTCGGCAAGGTCGCGAAAGTGGCGGACGACGAAATCGAAATTGATATTGCCGAGAACACCCGTGTTTCGGTTATCAAAACAATGATTATTTCCGTTCGCGCCAAGGGCGAACCGGCCAAGAAAAGCTAACGCGCATTATGCTGCATTTTTCCAATCTCAAAATCATCGGCATCGGGCTGGCTATTTTTCTGGGCTTTTTGTTTTCGTCTCCGAATTTTATGTCTGAGCGCACGCGCCTGTCCTTGCCCGGGTTTTTGCCCGGTGGTCAGCTTAATCTGGGGCTTGATCTGCAAGGCGGCTCGCACTTGTTGCTGGAAGTGGATACTGGCGTCGTTCAGCAAGAGCGCGTTGAAGAAGTGGTGTCCGATGTCCGCCAGGCATTGCGCGGTCGCCAGATCGGATATACCGGTCTGGGCCGCATTCGCGATGGCGTGACGGTAACCATTCGTGACGCGAGTGATATGGAACTGGCGCGCGAAGTGCTTGCCGGTCTTGCACAACCTGTCGTGGCAAATGTGTTTGGCGGTTTTAATCAGGCGGTCGATCTGGATGTCGAGGCGGTGGATGCTCAAACGTTTAATCTGCTGATTACCGAAGAAGCGATTTTGGCGCGCAACACCAGCACCTTGCAGCAATCGATTGAAATTATCCGCCGCCGCATTGACGAACTGGGCACAACCGAGCCAACCATTCAGCGGCAAGGCGCCACCCGTATTCTGGTGCAGGTGCCCGGTCTTGACGACCCGCAGCGCCTGAAAGCCCTGTTGGGGCAGACCGCGAAACTGAACTTTCACCTTGTCGACCAAAATGTCGGCGCGTTTGAGGTGATGAACGGGCGGCGTATGCCACCGGGCTCGCGCTTGGTTTATACCGATACCGAACCGGCTGTGCCCTATCTCATCAAGCGCCGCGCCATGGTTAGCGGCGAAAGTCTGGTTGATGCCAGCATTGGGTTTGACCAGCAAACCGGTTCGCCGGAGGTCAATTTCCGGTTCGACTCTGTCGGTGCCAAGAAATTTGGTGAGGTGACGCGCGCGAATGTCGGGCGTCCGTTTGCCATTGTTCTGGATGATAAGGTCATTTCCGCGCCGGTCATCCAGACGGCCATTCTGGGCGGTGCCGGACGCATAACTGGCAACTTCACGGTTCAGGGTGCCAATGATCTTGCGATTTTGCTGCGCGCGGGCGCGTTGCCAGCCCCGATGAATATTCTGGAAGAGCGCACGGTGGGGCCGGGGCTTGGTGCGGACAGCGTGGCCGCCGGGCGCATTGCGTTGATTGTCGGCTTTGCCGCTGTCATCGGCTTTATGAGTGTGAGTTATGGTCTGTTTGGCGTGTTCGCTAATATGGCTCTCATTATCAACTTGTTTCTGGTGATGGGCGTGCTGTCGGGCCTTCAGGCTACGCTGACCTTGCCCGGTATTGCCGGTATTGTGCTGACCGTCGGCATGGCGGTGGATGCCAATGTGCTGATTTTCGAGCGTATTCGTGAGGAAATCGCTGCTGGCAAAAACTCGGTCACATCGATTGACCTTGGATATAATCGGGCACTGGGTACCATTCTGGACGCNAATATCACCACATTGCTGGCCGCGTTGATTTTGTTCCAGCTTGGCGCGGGCCCCATTCGCGGGTTTGCCGTGACACTGGCTATCGGCATTGTAACCTCGGTTTTCACCGCGTTTACGCTGACGCGGTTTTTCATCTCGATATGGCTGCGCCGCCAAGGGCGGCCCNATACATTGCCGGTATAGGCTGCAAAGGACACGGTTAAATGAAAACTCTGAANCTGGTTCCCAGCACACCGGATTTTAAATTTGTGCNTTACAANCGCCGCGCTTTTGTTTTTTCGAGCGTGCTGATTATCGGNTCGCTGCTGGCGTTTTTGATGCAGGGACTAAACTTCGGCATCGATTTCAAGGGCGGCATTCTGGTTGAAATTAGNTCAAGCGAACCCGTCGANATNGCGGGCTTGCGCGGCCGCATGCAGACGCTTGANTTGGGGGAGGTGCAAATTCAGCAATTTGGCACGCCNACGGATGTTTTGATCCGCGTNGCCGAAGCCGATGATGCTNTTTCCACCGAACGCGACCTGAGTGNGGTTGACGCTATGCGGCAGGATTTAGAGGGCGAGTTTGAAATCCGCCGCGTCGAGATTGTTGGCCCGCAGGTGAGCCGCGAATTGATCCAGACCGGCCTTCTGGCCGTTNTNGCNGCGATCAGTTCAATGCTCATCTATATCTGGTTCCGGTTTGAGTGGCAGTTCAGCGTCGGCGCGGTGATGGCGCTGGTGCATGATGTGATTTTGACGATTGGCGTGTTCTCGCTTCTGCAACTGGATTTTAATCTGTCGATNCTCGCCGCCATTTTGACCATTGTCGGCTATTCGATGAACGATACGGTCGTGGTTTATGACCGCGTGCGCGAAAACTTACGCAAATACAAGAAAATGGATATTTCCGAATTGCTGGATATCGCCATCAACCAGACATTGTCGCGCACGGTGATGACGTCTGTGACGACGCTGCTGGCGCTTATTGCGCTTTACACGCTGGGCGGTGAAGTTATTCGTGGNTTTACCTTTGCGATGATCTGGGGCGTGNTGGTGGGCACTTATTCCTCCATTTTCATTGCCGCGCCCTTGCTTATCCGGCTGGGCGTCAAACGCGACTGGTCTGAGGTGCAGAGCAGTTAGGCCCCGTGTTTGGTTGCCCTTAAAACCTGTCGCATGTACACTATNAGTAAGAATCGTATCGACAGGGAGATAAGACATGGCGATGATATTAACCTCACTACGCAACACGGTAATCGCAGGTTTTGTCCTTGCGTTCATTCTGGAGCTTATGTACCTGAATGGCGGCGGCATGATGGACACCGCTTTTTANGCGTTCNTGTTCCGTTGGCTCCATGTTCTGGCCGGCATTATGTGGATTGGTCTGCTGTATTATTTCAACTTCGTGCAAATCCCCAACATGCCCAATATTCCCGATGAGCAGAAACCTGCTATCAGCAAGGTTATTGCACCAGCGGCNCTGTGGTGGTTCCGTTGGGCGGCAATGGCAACGGTGTTGACNGGACTTATTCTGGGCTATCTCAACGGCTANATCCATGACGCCATGTCGCTGGGCGCGATGAACGACTTCGCGGTGCCAAAAAACATCGCCATCGGAATTGGCATGTGGCTGGGCATTGTGATGTGGTTTAACGTCTGGTTTGTTATCTGGCCCAATCAGAAAAAGGCGCTTGGGATTGTTGAAGCCGACGCTGACACAAAAGCGGCCTCGGCGCGCACGGCAATGTTGTTNTCACGAACCAACACTTTGCTGTCGATCCCGATGCTGTTCTCGATGGTTTCTGCACAAAACNTGTACTAGAGCNATCTACCATTTTTTCGAGGGGCCGCCNTTGNGCGGCCCTTTGTTTTTCGACCGCCATTATGCGGCNCTTTGTTTTTTTANTGCCGCGTCATAGAAAGGCTATATGGACGAACACGCACATATTTTGCGAACGCAGTTGCGGATGAATGATGGTGATTTATATCTCTGCCATTTATTTACCCCCGCCGCACAACGCGAACGCATGCTGGCCCTTTATACGGCCTATACAGAAATTGCGCGCGTACCGTCAGAAGTCAGCGAGCCCATGGTCGGCGCTATTCGCCTGCAATGGTGGCGAGATGCGCTGGCGGCTGGGCCTGATGCGTCTAGCGCGTCGCCCTTTGTGGCGGCGTTGGCTGNGTGTGATTTTTGCGCCGAGGATATTGCCTGTCTGATTGATGGTCGTATGTCCGCGCTTGAGCGCCCGCAAGCACAAATGCAGACACCCACGCTGGATGAATTGGAAGCCGAGGCGACAATTGTGGGCCCGGCTTTCATGCGGCTATCGCTAGAAGCATTGGGGCACGACCCTGCGGCATGCCCCGCTTGGGCGCGCGATGCNGGCATTGGCTTTGAACTGGTGCGCCTTGCCCATGACGGGCCAACNGAAATTGTGATGGCNCGGGCGTCGACATGGCTTGCAACAGCGCGCGCTGGCTTTAACGCAAGCCCGCGCCGCGANCGGGCAAAGCTGCTGCCAGCGTTTTTGATAATCGGGCTAACAGCGCGCTTTGCGCGGTCGTGGCCGANGCANGNGTCATTANTGCGCCATCAAANACNGCTGCTNNTNTCNGCGTTTCNGGGAAAAATTTAGCTATTCGGCGGCGCGCGCCATATTGATCGCNGTCAGCCAGGGNGCAAAATCGGCCCGCGCGCGGCGCGTATAGGCGCGTTGACGGTTCAGCTTGCGTGCGTGCATGCGGGCCTTGCCGCGCAGCTTTTTGCCGTCATCATTACGCGGTGNTTCTTCNGAACTGGTGGTGTCGGGCAGTGGCATCAGGCCGAAATTCATGTTCATAGGCTGAAATGTGCCNGCTTCGGCATTGACCGTGATATGNGCCAGCANCGCGCCAAACGCTGTGGTCGGCGGCGGCGCGGGCAGGGGNNTATGCATCANTTCGGCGGCGGCAAAGCGCCCGGCCAACAAGCCAATGGCNGTGCTTTCCACATAGCCTTCAACGCCGGTTATCTGTCCGGCGAAACGAATGTCNGGGCGGGNTTTGAGCGACAGGTCGCCCGCCAGNAGGGTGGGGCTGTTCAAAAANGTGTTGCGGTGCAAACCACCAAGGCGCGCAAAACGCGCCTCTTCAAGCCCCGGAATAAGGCGGAACACATCCGTCTGACCGGTATATTTNAGCTTGGTCTGAAACCCGACCATATTGAACAGCGTGCCAAGCGCATTGTCCTGGCGCAATTGCACAACGGCGTAAGGCTTGATATCCGGCTGGTNGGCATTGGTCAGCCCGCGCGGTTTCATCGGCCCATGGCGCAGCGTTTCGCGCCCGCGCGCGGCCATCACCTCAATCGGCAAACAGCCATTGAAATAGGGCGTGTCGGTTTCCCATTCTTTGAAATCGGCGGTTTCGCTGTCGAGCAGCGCGTCGATGAAGCCGTTATACTGAGCCTCATCCATNGGGCAGTTNATATAGTCTTTGCCCGTACCGCCCGGGCCCAGCTTGTCGTAGCGCGACTGGTTCCAGCAGACATCCATATCAATGCTGTCNTGATAGATTATCGGCGCAATGGCATCGAAAANCGCCAGCCTGTCCTTGCCCGTCATGNNNGCAATGGTTTGCGANAGCGCAGGCGCGGTNAGCGGNCCGGTGGCGATGATNGTGCTGGCCCANTCTGCGGGAATGTCGGAAATTTCCTCGCGNCGNATTTCAATATTGGCATGGGTTTCAAGNGCTCNCGTCACGGCTTCGGCAAAGCCCTCGCGGTCAACCGCNAATGCGGAGCCCGCCGGAATTTGGTTTTCGTCAGCGCATTTCATAATCAGGCTGTTGGCNTCGCGCAATTCTGCGTGCAACAGCCCGACNGCATTTGTTTCCGCATCATCAGACCGGAAAGAGTTTGAGCAAACCAGTTCGGCAAGCGATTGCGTGACATGNGCGTCCGTCTTACGCACAGGCCGCATTTCGTGCAGCACNACGNNCATNCCCNCATTNGCGGCTTGCCATGCGGCTTCTGAGCCCGCCAGCCCGCCGCCGACAATNTGGAGTTTATGTGNGTCTGTCATGNTTCAGACATACACCGTTNAAGNCGNCACGAAAAGAACCTATTCGGCGGCTTTCGGTCGCTGGGNNNNGCGNNTNTTNGGCTTTGGGGCCGCTTTCTTNGTTGTTGTNTTTGTTGATGCCTTTGCCGGTTNCTGGGTCGCCGTTTTTTTCAAAATCGGGGNGAGATAAGTTCCGGTGTAGCTGCGTTTTACCTTGGCAACGTCTTCNGGCGTGCCAGTTGCCACGATTTCGCCGCCGCCATCGCCACCTTCCGGGCCGATATCAATAATCCAGTCGGCGGTTTTGATAACTTCCAGATTATGCTCGATAACAGTGACCGTATTGCCCGTGTCGACCAGCTCGTGCAGCACTTCCANCAATTTGGCGACATCGTGAAAATGCAGGCCCGTGGTCGGTTCATCCAGAATNTAGAGCGTGCGACCGGTCGCGCGTTTCGACAATTCCTTGGCAAGCTTGACGCGCTGCGCTTCGCCGCCCGAAAGCGTGGTCGCTTGTTGTCCGACTTTGATATATCCCAGCCCGACGCGCTGCAGGGTCAGCATTTTATCGCGCACCATCGGCACGGCTTTGAAAAAATCGGCTGCCTCGTCCACCGTCATGTCCAGAACATCGGCAATGCTTTTGTCTTTGAAGCGNACTTCAAGCGTTTCGCGGTTATAGCGTTTGCCGNGGCAACTATCGCATTCGACATAAACGTCCGGCAGAAAATGCATTTCAATCTTAATGACCCCATCGCCCTGACAGGTTTCGCAGCGCCCGCCTTTCACGTTGAACGAAAACCGTCCGGGCCGATAGCCGCGCGCCTTGGATTCCGGCAGGCCGGCAAACCATTCGCGGATGGGCGTGAACGCGCCCGTATAGGTTGCCGGATTTGACCGCGGCGTGCGCCCGATTGGTGACTGGTCAATGTCGATTACTTTGTCGAGCAGGTGCAGTCCCTCAATCGTGTCATGCTCGGCAGGGGTGGCGCGGGCATTGTTNAGCTTGCGGGCGAGTGATTTGTACAATGTNTCNATCAGCAGGGTGGATTTGCCGCCACCCGAAACACCNGTCACNCAGGTGAANGTGCCCAGCGGAATTTCGGCATCGACATTTTTAAGGTTATTGCCGCGCGCGTTTTTCACCGTGATGCATTTGTTGGCTTTTGTGGCGCGGCGCTTTTTCGGCACTGGCACTTGTTTGGTGCCAGCAAGATATTGTCCGGTTAGGCTTTTCTTGGTGGAGATGATTTTCGCNGGCGCGCCTTGCGCGATAACCTCGCCGCCATGCAACCCCGCGCCGGGGCCAATATCGACCACATGGTCGGCGGCCATAATTGCCTCTTCATCATGTTCAACGACGACGACCGTATTGCCGAGGTCACGCAATCTGACCAGCGTATCCAGCAGACGGGTATTGTCGCGCTGGTGCAGGCCGATGGAAGGTTCATCAAGCACATAGAGAACGCCCGTCAACCCAGACCCGATTTGCGAGGCGAGGCGAATGCGCTGGCTCTCACCGCCGGACAAAGTGCCGGAATTGCGCGAAAGCGTTAGATATTCAAGGCCGACATCGTTCAGAAATTTTAGCCGCTCGCGGATTTCCTTCAAAATACGCACGGCGATCTGCTTTTGCTTGTCGGTGAGCTGTGTTTCGAGGTCGTTAAACCATTGCTCGGCGGCGCGAATGGATTGCTGCACCACCTGTCCGATATGCAAGCCACCCAGCTTGACGGCCAGCGCTTCCGGTTTCAGGCGATATCCGCCGCAGGTTTCGCAATCGGTGATGGATTGGTATTTTTCAATCTCTTCGCGTGCCCAACTGCTGTCGGTTTCGCGGTAGCGGCGCTCAAGATTGGGAATAACCCCTTCAAACGCTTTGCGGGTTTTATAGTTTCGTAAACCATCATCATATTGAAAGGTGATGACCTCTTCGCCAGAGCCATAGAGAATGACCTCGCGCGCATTTTCCGGCAGGTCGTTCCACGCGCTCGACATTTTGAACCCGTAATGGCGGGCAAGCGCTTCCAGCGTTTGAGTGTAATAGGGCGAGGTGCTGCGCGACCATGGCGCAATCGCGCCCTTATAGAGCGACAGACCACCATCGGGCACAACCGCTACCGGGTCGATAAAAAACTGTGTGCCCAGCCCGTCGCATGCCGGACACGCGCCAAACGGATTGTTGAACGAAAACAGGCGCGGTTCAATCTCGTCAATCGTGAAGCCGGAAACGGGGCAGGCAAAGCGCGCCGAAAAAATAAGGCGTTCGGGGTCTTCGCCTTCCGCCTTGGCATCCGCCATTTCAGCAACGGCAATGCCGTCGGTCAGCCCCAGCGCCACTTCTAAACTGTCGGCCAAGCGGTTGCCGAGGTCGTCTTTAATGACCAGCCGGTCAACCACCACATCAATGTCGTGTTTCAGCTTTTTGTCGAGCGCGGGCACATCCGTTATCTCGTAATATGTGCCATCGACTTTGACGCGCTGGAAGCCGCGCTTTTGCAGTTCGGCAAAGTCGCGCTTATATTCGCCCTTGCGTCCGCGCACGATGGGCGCAAGTAGATAGAGCCGCGTGCCGCTTTCCAGCGCTATCAGCCGGTCGACCATTTGGCTGACCGTCTGGCTTTCAATCGGCAGGCCGGTGGCTGGCGAATAGGGCACACCAATGCGGGCATAAAGCAGGCGTAGATAGTCGTAAATCTCCGTCACCGTGCCGACGGTNGAGCGCGGATTACGCGAGGTGGTTTTCTGTTCGATGGAAATCGCCGGTGACAGCCCGTCAATCTGGTCGACGTCGGGCTTTTGCATCATTTCGAGGAATTGGCGGGCATAGGCCGATAGGCTTTCGACATAGCGGCGTTGGCCTTCGGCGTAAATCGTGTCGAAGGCAAGCGAACTTTTACCCGAACCCGACAGCCCGGTAATGACGATCAATTCGTCTCTGGGCAGATCCAGCGAGACGTTTTTGAGGTTGTGCTCGCGCGCGCCGACAATGCGGATTTTTCGAGCCTGTGGCGTGTGCTTTTTACTGGGCGTGGGCATGGGTATCCTGTCTGTCTATCGGTAACTTAGCCCTGTTGGGCCCGGTGTCCAAACCGCAAGAACGAAAAATCTGAAAGCGCGGCAATCGCGCGCAGTATTTTTCCACAGCTTACCGGTAAATCGAAGAAACTTGGTTATGTGAATGAAGCATGGTCGGATACTCTAGCGCAATAACAAGGAGACGAATCATGGCAGGAAGCGTGAATAAGGTCATTTTGGTGGGAAATCTTGGCGCAGACCCCGATGTCAGGAGCACCAAAGACGGGCGTCCGGTGGTGAATTTGAGTTTGGCAACCAGCGAAAACTGGCGCGATAAAAACTCTGGCGAACGCCGCGAAAAGACCGAATGGCATCGTGTTGTCCTGTTTTCCGAGGGACTTTGCCGCATCGCCGAGCAATATCTGAAAAAAGGCTCGAAAATCTATGTTGAGGGCCAGTTGCAAACCCGCAAATGGCAGGATGACAGTGGCAATGACCGCTATTCGACAGAGGTTGTTTTGCAAAATTACGGCGGCACGCTGACCATGCTGGACTCGCGCAATTCGGGCGGTGGTTTCGAAGCTGTCGGCGGCGATTCGGGCGGCCAAGCACTGGCGCAGGGCGGCGGCGGCGAGATCGACGACGAAATCCCGTTCTAAGCCAAAAAATATAGATACTTCAGTGCGTTAGACCTCATGTAAAGGGGGTTGTTTTTGTGTTCTTTGCCACGAATTTATGGTAACTTCTGAGCTATATCCGCACGCTTTGTGCCGCAACCGAAAGTACCAAATTGAGCGATAATAACGACGATAACACGCCCGTTGATACCGAAGCTGTCGATGAAGAAATTGTCGCTTCTGAAGAGGAAGTTGCCTCCGAAGAAGGTGGCGCGGGCGCACCGCCCGAAGCCGGGGCGCGGCCCCCCGGCGGCGATGATGATGGCAGCGATATCAGCCCGGTAAATATCGAAGAAGAGATGCGGACCTCGTATCTCGATTACGCCATGAGCGTGATTGTCTCAAGGGCGCTACCAGATGTGCGCGACGGCCTGAAGCCCGTGCATCGGCGCATTCTGCATTCGATGAATGAAAACGGCTATGACTATAANAAGCNGNATCGCAAATCNGCCCGNGTGGTGGGCGATGTTATCGGTAAATATCACCCGCATGGNGACCAGTCGATTTATGACGCGCTGGTGCGGATGGCGCAGGATTTTTCCATGCGCCTGCCGCTGCTTGACGGGCAGGGCAATTTCGGCTCGGTCGACGGCGNCCCNCCCGCNGCCATGCGTTATACNGAAGTGCGGATGGCAAAACCCGCCCATGCGCTGCTTGANGATATCGACAAAGACACGATTGATTTTCAGGACAATTACGACAATTCCGANCGCGAGCCNGTTGTTTTGCCAGCGCGGTTCCCGAACCTTCTGGTCAATGGNGCNAANGGCATTGCCGTGGGCATGGCGACGAATGTGCCGCCGCATAATCTGGGTGAGGTGGTCGACGGGTGTCTGGCCCTNATTGATAATGATGAAGTTTCCGATATGGATTTGCTGGAGATTGTGCCCGGGCCCGATTTCCCGACAGGTGGCCTCATTCTGGGCTCTGCCGGCGCGCGGTCTGCGGTAACGACAGGGCGCGGATCTATTATTATGCGCGGGCGCGTCACCATTGAGGAGATCAAGAAAGACCGCGAAGCGATTATCGTTCACGAAATTCCCTATCAGGTNAACAAGGCNTCGATGATCGAGAAAATCGCCGATTTGGTGCGCGACAAAACCATCGAGGGCATATCTGATTTGCGCGATGAGTCTGACCGCCACGGCATGCGTGTTGTTATCGAACTGAAGCGCGACGCNGTGTCGGATGTGGTGCTGAACCAGCTCTATCGGTTCTCGCAATTGCAGACATCTTTCGGTGCCAACATGCTGGCGCTGAACGGTGGACGCCCGCAATTGATGAATTTGCGCGAGATGCTGGAGGCCTTCATCGCGTTCCGCGAGGAAGTTGTCACCCGCCGCTCAAAATTCGAGCTGAGCAAGGCCCGCGACCGCGCGCATGTGCTTGTCGGACTGGCGATTGCGGTTGCGAATATTGACGAGGTTATCGGGCTTATCCGCAAGGCCCCGTCACCGGCCGAAGCGCGGGTGCAACTGATGGGCCGCGATTGGCCGGCGGCTGATGTTGCCGATTTGGTGGCGTTGATTGACGACCCGCTGCACAAGGTCGACGATAGCGGCACATATCGGCTGAGCGAAACGCAAGCGCGCGCCATTCTGGAACTGCGCCTGCAACGCCTGACGGCCATGGGGCGCGATGAAATAGGGGATGAGCTGAAGCAGCTGGGCGCGCAAATCTCCGACCTGCTGGATATTTTGCGGAGCCGCACGCGCGTGATGGCGATTATCCGCGACGAACTGGTTGCAACGCGCGATGAGTTTGCAACCCCGCGCCGCTCTGAATTTATCGAACATGATGGCGAGGTTGATGACGAAGCCCTGATACCGCAGGAGGATATGGTCGTGACCGTGTCGCATGCGGGCTATATCAAGCGCGTGCCGCTTTCGACCTATCGCGCGCAACGCCGCGGCGGTAAGGGNCGNGCGGGCATGGCGACCAAGGACGAGGATTTCGTCACCCGCATATTTGTCGCCAACACCCACCAGCCGGTGCTGTTTTTCTCAACNACCGGCATGGTTTACAAAATGAAAGTCTGGAAGCTGCCGCTTGGCAGTCCGCAATCGCGNGGTAAGGCGTTNGTCAATCTTTTGCCGCTNGATAGTAGNGAAGGCATNGCTGACATTATGGCGTTGCCGGAAGACGAGACNCAGTGGGNGGCGCTGAANGTCATGTTTGCNACGAGTTTTGGCAATATTCGCCGCAATGAATTGTCGGATTTCGTCCAGATTAATCGCGGCGGCAAAATTGCTATGAAGCCGGATGAGGACGAACGCATTATCGGCGTTGAAACCTGCGGGCACGAAGACGATGTGTTGCTGACGACNTCAGACGGGCGCGCCATTCGCTTTCCGGTCGATGCTGTGCGGGTTTTCCGCAGTCGCAATTCGACCGGTGTGCGGGGCATTAAGCTGGCCNAGGGTGCCGAGGTGATATCGCTGGCGNTTTTGCGCCANAGCGACGCGACACCGGCGGAACGCAANACTTATTTGCGCCANGCAGCGGCCATTCGNCGGGCTGCCGCCGAGGAAGGCGAGNCCNAAACCGAAGTCGAAGAAGTCGCTACAGATGACGAAGACGCAGAAGAAACCANCGCATTGTCTGCCGAGCGGTATGCCGAACTGGGNGCGGCCGANCAGTTTATTCTCACGATCAGCGCCAATGGCTATGGCAAGCGGTCATCGGCTTATGAATATCGGGTGTCGGGGCGGGGCGGCAAAGGCATTATCGCCATGACACTGACCGAACGAAACGGCGATTTGCTGGCGGCGTTTCCAGTTGAAGACAGTGATCAGGTCATGCTGGTATCGGATAATGGCACGTTGATCCGCTGTCCGGTTGATGATGTCCGCATTGCCGGTCGGAACACGCAAGGCGTCACCATCTTCAAGACGGAAGANGACGCAACCGTGGTTTCAGTTGCCCGTTTGGGCGAGACTAGCGATGATGATGAGGATGAAGATACTGAGGAAGCTGGTGAAACTGGTGAAGNAGCTGGCGTGGAACCAAGTGANGACANCGCCGNCGAACCNCAAGCGGGGGATGANTAGTTTATGCGTGTAGGTCTGTATCCCGGAAGTTTCGACCCGATNACCGTCGGCCATATNGATATTATCGANCGNGCNTTCACCATTGTTGACCATCTGGTGATTGCCATTGGCAAAAACGCCACCAAAACCCCATTGTTCGAGCTTGATAAACGCCTCGCCATGATTGAGGAAGAGGTGGGCCCAAAAGCGGCNGCGCGCGATGTGCGTCTGGAAGTTATCAGTTTCGACNCGCTGCTCGTCGATGTTGCGCGCCAATATAATGCNNGCCTGATTATTCGCGGGCTGCGCTCTGCAGGCGATTTCGAATATGAAACCCAAATGACCGCGATGAACCGCGCCATGGCACCGGAAATCGAGACGNTTTTNCTGCCCGCATCACCGCAAGTCGGCTTCGTGTCGTCGACGCTTGTGCGCCAGATTGTTGGCATGGGCGGGGTGGTTGATCCCTTTGTGCCCGCCTCAGTTCTTAAAAAAATTANNGAATTAAAATAGNTAATTAANCGGAGTATATCATGCGTTACTTTATATCCACCTTTTTCGCCGCCATGGTTGTTTTTGGGTCGGTTTCCGCATGGGCAAACACCAGCAGTAAGGAGTCATACATGTTGATGGAACTCAAAAGCGGGACGGTCAAAATCGCCCTGCGCGACGATCTGGCACCCAATCATGTNGAGCGCATCAAGCAGCTCGTCAGCGAAAAATTCTATGACGGCATTATTTTTCACCGCGTCATAGACNNGTTTATGGCNCAAACCGGNGACCCGACCGGCACNGGCATGGGCGGCTCTGATTATCCGGATTTNCGCGCCGAGTTTTCCAGCGAAGCATTTAAGCGCGGCACGCTAGGCATGGCGCGCTCGCAACATCCCGACAGCGCCAACAGCCAGTTTTTCATCTGCTTTGAAGATTCCTCCTGGCTGAACGGCCAATACACAGTGTTCGGTGAGGTTGTCGACGGCATGGAGCATATCGACGCCATCACGCGCGGCGAGCCNCCAGCGGAACCTGACCAAATTATCAGCCTAACACTGGCCGACTAATCCGAATGCAGGTCGATCTGTTTGATTTTGACCTGCCCGAAGAGCTGATTGCCCTGCGCCCTGCGGTGCCGCGCGACAGTGCGCGTTTGCTGCATGTCGGCGCGACGGGCAAGCCCNANCATCATGTGGTTTCTGAGTTGCCGCANTTCTTGGGNGCGGGCGATGTGCTGGTNGTCAACACCACNAAGGTTATTCCGGCGCGCCTTGTCGGNCGGCGCGTNCGCCCGGCCGGTGAGGGAGGCGCCAATACGGGAGCAAAAGTTGAANTGACCCTGACCGAGCGTCTNGGGCCGGTCGCTTGGGGGTGCNTGTTGAAGCCNGCCCGTCGGGTCAAGGCCGGTGACAAAATTCTGTTCGACAGTGATGTNGAAGCGCAAGTTACCNCGCGCGACGGGGCCACTGCCACCNTGGAGTTTGACCTTGAACCTNCNGTNATGGAGCCGGTTCTGGCGCGTATCGGGGCNATGCCCTTGCCGCCTTATATTGCNGGAAAACGCGCGCCCGATGCGCGCGATAATGATGATTACCAGACGCTTTTTGCCGCCCATGCTGGCGCTGTGGCGGCACCGACNGCGGGNCTGCATTTCACGCCGNAACTGGTCGCGGCCCTTNCTGATAAGGGCGTGCGCGTGGTCGAGGTNACACTGCATGTNGGGCCGGGNACGTTTTTGCCCGTGAAGGTGAGCGATACCAAGACCCATGTGATGCACAGCGANTGGGGCGAGGTGACGCAAAAAGCGGCGGATGCGATNAACGCGGCGCGCGCGCAAGGCGGACGCATTGTTTGTGTCGGCACAACGGCGTTGCGTTTGGTGGAAAGCGCGTGTCCGGAGGCGGGGCGCATTGCGGCGTTTCGCGGGGATACGGATATTTTCATCACGCCTGGCTATCAATTCAGAATATGCGATTTGCTGCTCACGAATTTTCATCTGCCGCGTTCCACATTGTTTATGCTGGTGTCAGCGTTTTCAGGGCTTTCGGTCATGCAGGCCGCTTATGCCGAAGCGGTTGCCAAGGGCTACCGTTTTTATTCTTATGGCGATGCGTGTCTTCTGACGCGGGCTGGGGTAGCGCGGACTGAAGAAACGGGCACGGAGAATGCCGGTGAAATATGAACTTCTAAAAACCGATGGTATGGCGCGGGTTGGACGCATTGAGACGCCCAGAGGGGCCATCAGAACGCCAGCCTTCATGCCGGTCGGCACGGCGGGCACGGTTAAGGCGATGTATCCAAGCCAAGTGCGCGAACTGGGTGCCGATATTGTGCTGGGCAACACCTATCATTTGATGCTGCGCCCGGGCGCGGAAGAGGTTGCCGCGCTTGGGGGCTTGCAAAGCTTCATGCAATGGGACGGCCCGGTTTTAACCGATAGTGGCGGTTTTCAGGTTATGTCATTGGCAAAGCTCGCAAAAATGAGCGAAGACGGCGTGCGCTTTCAGAGCCATATTGACGGCAGCGAACATATGCTTACACCCGAACGCAGTATCGAAATTCAAACGCTGCTGGGCGCGAATATCCGCATGGTGCTGGATGAATGCACTTCCTTTCCCGCCACGCATGAGGTCGCGCAAACCTCGATGCATTTATCGACGCGCTGGGCGGCGCGGTCAAAAACCGCGTTTGAAAAATACGATGCCGGAAAAGGCGACGCTCTGTTCGGCATTGTTCAGGGCGGCGTTTACGAAGATTTGCGCCATGAAAGCGCAGGCGCGCTGATTGATATCGGCTTTGACGGCTATGCCGTAGGGGGCTTGGCGGTGGGCGAGGGGCATGAAGAAATGCTGCGTGTGCTTAATTTTACCGTGCCCGTTCTGCCTGCCGATGCGCCGCGCTATCTGATGGGTGTCGGCACGCCGCATGATCTGGTGCAGGCCGTCGCGCGCGGCATTGATATGTTTGATTGCGTGATGCCGACCCGCGCGGGCCGTCACGGGCTGGCCTATACGCGCCGCGGCAAGGTCAATCTTCGCAATGCCCGCCACGCAAATGATGCGCGCTCCCTGGATGATGAAAGCGCGTGTCCCGCCGCCAGCCAATATAGCCGCGCTTATTTGCATCATCTGTTCAAATGCAACGAATATCTGGGGCCGATGTTGCTCTCTTGGAACAATCTGCATTACTACCAGCAACTGATGGGCGGGCTTCGCGCGGCGATTGAGGCGGGCAAAATGTCCGAATTTATCGAAAGTTTCGAGCGCCAGCAGGCGGCGGGTGATTTATCCCCGCTTGACTGAACCGGTACGCTTGGTAATTTTTAAAAACAGGCCAAACACAATAATAAGCAGGTGCCCATGCCACTTACCGACGGACCACGCGTTGTTTCCTTGCTGCCAAGCGCCACNGATATTATGGCCGCCTTGGGCNCGGGTGATTTGCTTGTCGGGGTCAGCCATAGCTGCGNCGGNGACTGGGCGCATTTGCCGGNTTTGACCAGCACGCTGATCGATAAAAATGCGCCGGCCAGTGACATTGACGNGCAAGTGAAAAACAGCACCGCGCNNCTATACGAGTTGGANATTGCGCGGCTGGAAGCTTTGGCACCCGATATCGTCATCAGCCAAGACCTTTGCGATGTGTGCGCNGTGCCGTCGGGCGATGTTGATGACGCGCTGAAATCACTGCCGACNNCNCCCGAACTGGTNACNCTCGCGCCGTTTCGCCTTGCNGATATTCCGGTGTGTTTCGAGCAGNTCGGGCAGGTCATCGGCCAACCCGCNGCGGCTGAAAACNTGCAACAACGCTGGGCCNAGGCNCTNNTGGCGTGCCGTGNCCGCTTTGCCGNGGATAATTATNGCATNGCGTTTCTGGATTGGCTCGACCCGCCCTTTGCCGCCGGTCACTGGGTNCCCGANATTATTTCATGGNTNGGNTGCACCTCCGCTCTGGCGCAGTNGGGNGCGCCNTCNCATGAGGTTTCATGGGACANGGTGCGCGATTGCGGGGCCGATTTTATCGTCGCGGCGTGTTGCGGGCAGTCGGTTGAAACGGNCAAGGCCGCGATAGGAAATTTNCCTGCCGATTTGGACATTCATATTCTGGATGGCGCGAAGCATTTCTCGCGCCCCTCGCCAACTATTATGGAAAGTGTCGGTTACTTTGCCGATACGATTGCCGCCTTGAGCCGGTGAGACGATATCAGCCAGCCGAGCCAGTTGATAAATTCATTATGGCGGCGACTAACATCAAGCACATCATCATCCGCGCCGAGTGACCAGCGCAGATCCGCGCGTTCGGGCGCACTATGCAGGCCCGCGCATTGGTCGATAAATGTTTCCAGTGCCGTTGTGTCGGCCATAAAGCCATCATCGATTAGCCCGCCGCCGCGAAATTTTGCTAGNGCGGCGATTTCCCCNAAATCAAACTCCGGATGATATTGNAGGGCAAANAACCGGCCCCTCTCGTGCTGAATATCGGCGGCCTGAATGCCNGTCATGGCGTTGCTTGCCAGAANCGTGCCGCAGGCNGGCAGATGCGCCACGGCGTCAAAATGGCTGGTGAACCCGTCAAACACGGGCGCAGGCCGCCCGGCGTAAAATGGATGCGCGCGCCCGGCTTCGTTGAGGGTGATTTTGCGTGCCAGTCCAAACTCGCGCCCGTTCGGGTTTTTGTGGCATGTGCCACCGGCAGCGACCGCGGCNAGCTGGAGTGCCCAGCACGAACCGAAAGCGGCAAGACCGCGCCGGAAGCCTTCGCGCGCCAATTCGATTTGCGCGGTGACAGCCGGGTCGTCATGAAAAATTGTCAGGCTGGAGCCGGTCCACAACATCGCGTCATAGCTGTCGAGATCGCCAATGCTGCTTTGCGGGTCGGCGGGGTGAACAATATCGACCTCTGCTTGCGGCAAATATCGCAGCACCATATCGCGGTAGAGCGTGCCAGCAGGCGTCGCGCCAGCGGCGTCGAGTGCGGCGCGGCCTGCCTTGTCATAACCATCGAGAACCAGAAAGCGGGGCATGGCGGCCTAAACGGGTCGGCACCCTTCAATGGTGACGCGGTACATCAAGCGCTCATAGGCCTGATAATCGTCCACCGCATAATGTTGCATGCAGCGATTATCCCATATCGCGACGGCGTTTTCGCTCCAGCGAAAGCGGCAGCAAAATTCGGGGCGGGTGGCATGAATGAAAAGATAGTCGAGCAGCGCGCGGCTTTCGGCCTTGGACATGCCCTGAATACGCAAGGTAAACATGTCATTGACGTAAAGCGCCTTGCGGCCAGTTTCGGGATGCGTGCGGATAACCGGATGCACCACCTCATCCATAATGCTGTCGTCCCAGCTATAGGTGATGGCGGTTTTCTTGTCGTATTTGGCTTGTGTGCCATCCACCGTATAAGCTTCCGATGCTGAGTGAACGGCGTTGAGCCCGCCCAGCATTTCTTTCATCGTGTCCGATAAAGCCTCATAAGCAAGATACTGATTGGCAAACAGCGTGTCGCCGCCAAAGGGCGGAATGGTTTTGCCATACAGCACCGAGCCCATGCTGGGGGCTTCAAAAAACGAATTATCCGTGTGCCAGCCGGTGCCGAATGAGGCGCTTTCGCCAGCAGGCTTCAGCACTTTGGTAATTTGCGGATTGTCGTTCATGCCATCGACAATCGGATGCACTTCGAGCGGCCCGAAACGTCTGGCAAAGGCGACTTGTTCATCGAGCGAAATATTCTGGTCGCGGAAAAACACCACGCCATGGTCGAGCAGGGCAGTGTGAATGCTGTCAAACTCGGAATTGGACAATCGCGCCAGATTAACGCCAGATATCTCTGCGCCACACGCGCCGGTAATTTGCTCGATATTCATGACCATTCCCCGATTACTTCGGCTGAATTTTTTTCAAAATACCACTAAAGGTCGCCAAAGTCTCGTCTTCGTGAAAAACGCGGCCGCGCACAAACACAAGGCTGCGCGTGTTGCGCGTCACTTCGCCATCGGCGAATACGGGCGTGGTGGGTGCCGCGCCTTTCAAAAATTCCGTCTGGCACGAAACTGTTACCGCGTTCATATCTTCAAGCTCATCATGGGCGATGACGAACAGCGCGTAATCGGCAAACGACATGAGCATGCCGCCATGCAGAAAAGACCCGCCATTCATGTGGCGCTTTTCGGGAATAAACGCCGATAGATGGCGTCCAGTGTCGGGGTTGATTTTCATATAGAAGGGGCCGGCATGGTCTTCAAACGGCTCTTCGAAACCCCATTTCGTATAACCATCGAGGATTTTGGGAATGTCAGACATGCGGTTCTCCTATAGACTGGTGAGCAAGATATGAATCCGGCGCGGGCGCCGCAAGTAAAATTGCAGGCAGGCTGGAAAAAATCGGGCGAGGGGGAGCATGGAAGATCTGTTTGATTTTACCGGCAAGGTGGCCGTCATCACGGGCGGCTCGCGCGGTCTTGGGCGTCAAATGGCGCTGGCCTATGCCGCGCGCGGTGCGGATATGGTTATCGCCAGCCGCAAGCTGGAAAACTGCCAAAGCGTTGTTGGTGAAATAGAAGCGATGGGGCGGCAGGGTCTGGCGCTGTCCATTGACGCGACACAATGGNATGCGATGGATGANNTGACCCATGCGGCTTACGAGCATTTCGGCAAGGTCGATATTCTGGTCAATAATGCTGGAAAATCNCCCGCCATTGCCAGCCATGAAATTACCGAGCGCCAGTTTGACGGCGTGGTCGACCTGAATTTCAAAGGCCCGTTCCGTTTGGCCGCAAATATCGGCCGCCGCATGGCCNATGNGGAGGGCGGCGTGATTATCAATATNTCTTCCATGGCNGCCGTCAAGCCNGTGCCNGGCGTTGTGCCCTATTCGGGGGCNAAGGCCGCTTTGAACGCCATGACGNTNTCGCTGGCNCATGAGCTTGGCCCGAAAGTGCGGGTCAATGCGATACAGGCNGGGCCGTTTCTNACGGATATTTCCAAGGCCTGGCCGGAGGAAATGCGGCGGCNNGCNCCCAATGCGCTGGGGCGACCCGGNAATCCTGAGGAAGTCGTNACNACGGCGCTTTATCTGGCGAGTGATGCCTCNCGCTTTGTCACCGGNGCNATTGTGGCGTGTGATGGCGGCACAGGATAGGAAAATGAGCGAAGCAGANATAACANTTTGGGGGGCAGGCACGGCNCGCACGNTTCGCCCGATATGGATGGCCGAGGAAATGGGCGTTGCTTACACGCTAAAACCCATCGGCCCGCGCACGGGCGAGACGCAAACGCCNGAGTACANACAGNTGACGCGCAAACAAAAAGTGCCGTTTATGCAGTCGGCGGATNTGANCCTGTCGGAAAGNCTTGCGATTTGCCGCTATCTGCAGGCGANCTTTGCGCCCGGTGCTTTNCAGNTGCCGGCAGATGCCGCTNNGCGNGCCAAGGAAGACGAATGGTGCTGCTATATTTATGGCGAGCTGGACGAAACCAGCCTTTATGTGATGCGGCGGCATTATGATTTGACGGATATNTACGGCGAAGCACCNCAGGCAGTGGACGGATGTNGGGCTTATTTGCAACGCCATTTCACCGTNATTGATGCCCATCTTGGCGNGCATGAAACGCTTTTGCCGTCNGGTTTCGGGCTGGCAGACATAATGCTGATGTCGTGNCTTGACTGGGCNGTTTTCTNTGGTGAAGATTTACCACAACATATGCAGGCCTATCGNAAGCGTCANNCTGCTAGGCCGGCTTACAAAAAAGCAATGGCAATCAATTACGCAAATCTGCCGGAGGTATTGGATGGGACCGCTTGAGGGAATAAAAGTTNTGGATCTGACCAGCATGGTGTCGGGCCCNGCATCGACCATGATGCTGGCNGACCAAGGTGCCGAGGTTATCAAAATCGAGCCGTATATTGGNGANCAAGTGCGCCACATGGCGGCCCCGCATAACGGGGTGAACCCGGTCTTTTATTCGTGCAATCGNGGCAAAAAGTCGGTTGCNCTCGATTTNAAATCCGANNCTGGCAAGGANGTTTTGATGAAGCTGGCGGACAGGGCGGATGTNTTCATTCAAAACTTTCGTCCGGGGGCNATTGACCGCATGGGGTTTGGCGAGGAGGTTTTGCGCGCGCGNAATGAAANGCTCGTTTANGTGTCAATCAGNGGTTTTGGNGAAAACGGCCCATANGCGCANAGCCGCGTCTATGACCCANTTATTCANGCGTTGAGCGGTGCAACGGACATTCAGGCNGACCGCNCNTCGGGCCGCCCGCAAATGTTTCGNATCATTATTGCNGACAANGTAACCGCNTTGACGGCGGCACAAGCGGTATCTGCCGCGCTGTTNGCGCGCGAGCGCACCGGCAAAGGNCAGCATGTGCGNCTGTCGATGCTNGATNCNATGTTGGCGTTTTTCTGGCCCGAAGGNATGGCAGGNCTTGTTTACNNNGAAAAAGAGTTNGATGTCAGNAAGTTACAAGGAACAATGGATCTGATTTATAAAACNAAAGACCGCTATATCACAGCCGGTGCTGTGTCGGATTCCGAATGGGCTGGCATGTGCCGTGCNCTCAATCGTGAAGACTTGNTNGATGATGAACGCTTCAACACATCCGCCGCNCGGGTTTCTAACGCAGAATTGCGGAAGAAAATCACCGGCGAAGAGATTGAAAAATGGAACAGCGCAGAATTGCTNCAACGNCTGCAGAAAGAAAATGTGCCCTCCGCGCCCTTGCTCGACCGCATGGAGTTGATGGAGCACGAACAGATTATCGCCAATGATGCCATTGANCGCGTGGTGCATGACGGNTTTGGCGAAGTGCGCCAAGCNCGACCCGCGGCACNCTTTGAGGCNACNCCCAGCGGCATTCAGGGGCCTGCCCCCAAGCTTGGCGAACACGGGCCNGAAGTGCTTGGGGAACTGGGATATGACGCNAGCGAGATCGANGCGCTGATTGAAAGCAAGGTNCTGGCCGTTTCAAAAGCCTAAATGCGNGGGCACTGNTTGGGAGAAGAAANAAAATGGCCGAGATGAAANTTTCACGTTTGCCNTTTCCAATTGTGACCGTTGAAAAATCCGCTTTTAANGAAACCTATGGCGGGGCNGAAGATNTTGTTGTGTCGTTTTGNCAGCTTATCCGCGCAGAGGCGGAGGCCGATACCTGCCTTGTGACCATGCATCCGATTGGTGGCACGGGGTGGCTGCCTATTATGAACGAATTTGTNNGCNNCGGCGTTCATGTNCTGGCCTGTGACGGGCGTTATCGNGGCGTCGATNCGGCCCTNAATATGGAAAAAGTNACCATTGATTTGGGCAATGCGGTGCGCCATGCNAAAGAAAAGCTGGNCTATAAAAATNTCGTTCTNNTGGGCTGGAGCGGTGGCGGTTCGCTTTCGGCGTTTTACCAATCGCAAGCGGAAAACCCCACNGTGACCTNTAGCCCGTGCGGGGGCGGGCCGGATTTNACCAANCANGANTTCGTTCCGGCAGACGGGCTTATTCTGATGGCGGCNCATGTTTCGCGNCATGGCACGCTGACGCAATGGATGGATGCNAGCATCACAGATGANACCGACCCNGAGNGGCGCGATCCGGNGTTGGATATTTACGGCGCGGATATCAAGCCGCCCTATGCCCAAGCGTTTCTGGAAACTTATCGGGCGGCGCAAATTGCCCGCAATCGCAAGATTACCGNTTGGGTCAAACACAAATTNCAGGAACTGGCGGATAAAGGCCGCGAGAACGAAGAATTTGCCTTTGTCACGCACGGCACNATGGCTGACCCGCGATGGNTTGANCCGGCCATTGACCCGAATGATCGCAAAGCCGNATGGTGCTATTTGGGCGAGCCGAAAATCGTTAATAATGGCCCNGTGGGGTTGGCGCGGTTCTCGACCTTNCGNAGCTGGTTGTCGCAATGGAGTTANGATGACGCCAATGCCGACGGGCCAAAAAGTCTGGCNNATGTGACNAAGCCCGTGCTGGTNGTTGGCAATTCCGCCGATGATGCTTGCACGCCNAGCCATACGCAGGCACTGTTTGAAGGNGTCGCCCATGACAATAAAGAAATNCACGANATANAGGGCGCGACGCATTATTNCCTCGGCCAGCCAGAGCTGGCGAGCAAATCAGCTGGNTTGGCGTGCGACTGGATGCACAAACAGGGGCTGATGGGCACAGCGTGAGANGGCGCGCGGACGAGAATTNGGGGAGGATGANNNATGGGCAANATTAACGGACTTCACCACATTGCCATTGCCACNGGCGATATGAAGGCGCAGTTGCANTTTTTNAGCGATGTGNTGGGNATGCGCCTGCAGGGGCTNTATTGGATGCATGGTGTGGAGGGTGCGTGGCACGCCTTTATGAAAATGGGAGAGGCNCAATTTGCCTTCGCTTTCGTGCCGGGCAANGAAAACATCGATATTGAATATGGCGTAACCCATGCTGGCAGCGGGGCGGGCAACAGCGCGCCGGGCAGCATGCAGCATATTGCGCTGAACGTCGACACGCCGGAAGATTTNCTNGCGATGCGCGACCGCATCCGCTCGCGCGGGGTCAATGTGTTTGGGCCGCTACAACACGGGCTNTGCCAGTCGATTTATTTCGGCGGGCCCGAAGGNTTGGCGCTGGAGGTTGCAACCTCCGGTGGCGCCACNGCGCCGCTTGATAATGACGGCACATGGATNGACCGCGAGGTGCAGNAACTGGCAGGCATTANCGACNAAGAGCTTGCCGCCNTGATGNATCCNGNTGACNATGNGGCCNAGGGCGGGGCCGTAAAGCAACCGGCCTANGACCCCGACAAGCCGCATAATCAGTATCCCAAAGAAATATATGAGGCGATGCTGGCCNCACCCGATGAGGCGATAACCGGTGCCTCCAAAAAATGGGCTGACCCGCCAGCCAATAACATTGTCAATAATATTGCTAATAAGAGTTAGAGCAGGTTTGGNGTGAGTGGTTCGGGCGACACGAAAAATACGCNTTTGCNNGAAAAACTAGCCTCGGGCGCGCAAATTATCGGCCCCGGCGTTTATGACGGNCTNTCGGCGCGCATTGCCGATGCCAGCGGTTTCGATGTGCTGTATNTNAGCGGCTACGGGGTTTCGGCCAGCCTGCTGGCAAAGCCNGATAATGGCTTTTTGTCNGCNTCNGATATGCAGGCCCGCATCAAAAGCCTGACAGATGTGGTNCACACGCCGCTAATTGCCGATGCTGANACAGGCTTTGGCAATATTGCCGAAACNATCGCCNCATATGAGGCCGCCGGCGCCTGCGGCATCCAGTTGGAAGACCAGCAAGTGCCGAAANTTTGCGGTCATATTGCNGGNCGCGAAGTGATCGCGCGTGCGGACGCGGTCGCCAATATCAAGACNGCTATTGNGGCCCGCAATTCGCAAGATTTTCTGATTGTGGCGCGCACGGATGCGCGCGAGCAAAACGGGCTTNAAGAAGCACTTGCNCGNGGCCATGAATTTTTGGCNGCNGGTGCCGATGTGTTGTTCATTGAATCGCCNGAAAGCACTGAAGANATGAAGATNATCGGCAGGGAATTGGGCCANGCGCCNCTTTTGGCAAATATGGTTGAGGGNGGNCGCACCCCGCTTTTGCCGCGCGCTGAACTTGCCGATATGGGCTTTAATTTTGTCATCTATCCGGTGGCCGCCATGTCGGTCGCCGCCACCGGATTGTCGCGCGCTTATCGTGAGCTTTTGCAAGGCGATGTCGATGCCGAGCGTGTTGATTTCGCGCAACTAAACCATCTGGTCGGTTTCACGCGCGATTGATGGCAAACGCTGAAAAGGGCGGTGCGGCAAATTAGGGTATTGCCTAAAAACGGTTGAAAGTGTACCAGATTAACGCGTGGGGCCCGTAGCTCAGGTGGTAGAGCAACTGACTTTTAATCAGTGGGTCGAAGGTTCGAATCCTTCCGGGCTCACCAATTATCCCACTGATAAAATTATATATTCGCTGAAAACACCCCCTCTGTGTGCCTAACAGTGTCTGAGCAATTGTTATTTTCAATGACTTAGAAGATTGGCGCAAAAGGTTCACTACTCGCCAGTTTTATGTCCCGTCACTAATGCCGACATGCTGTCCGTAGGTGAGCGGAGGCTTGATCATCGTCTAGCTATAGTGCTTTTCTATGCTCAACCACAATGCGAAATGGAGCTTTCAAAATAACCCCCCACCCAGAGCGAAGATCCTGAATTGAGGCTCAGTTTACGCTGACTTGTATCTCGGAGATATGAATGCAGTTTCTACATGATTTTATTAAACAAGCTCATAGCGACAATCTTAAAACTAAGGACCTCTATCCGAATAGTTTTGGCGACCTTGAAGTCCGTGTTTCTTTTGGACAAGGAAATCCAGCAAAGGTGCCTTGGTTGGGATTCTTGGCCTCCGGAATGAGCATAAGTAATGGCTACTACCCTGTTTATCTATACTTCAAGGACGAAGAGGCACTCGTTCTAGCTTATGGAATTAGCGAAACAAACGATTTTGGCGTTTCATGGGACGAACAAATTATTGAATCAAAATATTTAATCTCTGAGGCCATTCAAAGCCCGCCTCGCTATGGAGACAGTTATGTATTTCGTCACTACAGTGTAAAAAACAAAAGTGGGTCGTGGGAAATTGCGATCGATGGCGTAGCGGTCACTGCTCAAAACCTCCAGAGCGACCTTAATGAGCTTTTTTCCCAATACCGCAAGTGCCTAGACATTGAGGTTTCTGATAAGTCTTCCGACCTGAGCAAGGGTCTCTTCTATATGGAGAAGCAATTAGAAGACTTCATAATTCGCAATTGGGATGAAACAGAGTTCGGTGAGCAGTATGAGCTTATATTTCAGGACGGAGTTCTAAAAAGCCAGCAGTATTCGACTTCAATTGGACCTATCGATATTTTGGCTAAGGACAAGAAAACAGGTAGCCATGTGGTGATTGAACTAAAGCGGGACCAAACGAGCGATGACACAGTGGGGCAAGTTGCAAGATATATGGGCTGGGTGAAAGAAGAGTTAAAAGACCCCGATGTCAAAGGCATTATTGTTGCAGGGAGTTTTGACCAAAGACTACATTATGCTCAGCAAATGGTGCCCAACATCGATGTTTTTCTTTATCAGGTGGATTTTAAGCTGTCTGAGTATAAAAAATGACCCGCCTAGCCATCATCTTTTCATTGCTGTTTGCGACGCCAGCGTGGGCGGAAATCAGGGCGATGTCCTGTCGTCAAAATGTACCCTTTATTAAAACTACGGTTGTCTCGGTTTTTAAGTACGAGGAGGGTTTACTTAACGATAAATGTTACGCACGAACTCTTGGCAAATGGATCCCATTTGATGAAATCAGTGGTTTTGCCGGCCACACTGCCAAAGATTGGGCCTGTATTCAAAAAGATGAAACTGGAACCTCGGCAATCGATTTTATAACATATAGGTGGGAAATCTTCCCCGATCGCGGACTGCCATACAAATGTGAAAGTATTGACATACCGGATTGATTTTATAGCCATCTGAACAACCCCCGCCCATGAGTAAAATGGGCAGGGATTAATAACATCTAGTGTTAATCTACAAACAAATCGCCTTGTTTTGTATAAAGCTGCACTGCCGGAGCGGGCTCTAAAACCCTACCTCTCCAACCCATTTTCCGAAGTTCAGAGATACTTACTTCATTTTGAAGCCCATATACCTCTAGCATTTCTGGCACAAAGTCTTCGTGGCACTGTTCAAGTTCTAGTGAATATAGTCTTGAACTATAGTCATTGAATGGAGCATAGGTGATCATAGCCCACCAGCGACCCTCGTAAGTTATGCCTTTTCGTTTGAGGTAGAGATTTTGAACCTCCTGGCACAGCATCGGCCCGACATATCTATATCCGACATAATAAACACGCTGACGGGGTAATGCTTGTGGGATCTTCTCAATTTTTGGGAAATCGACAATATTTGTCATTAGTCTTCTCCGCTTTAGTGCTTTAGGCGGAATGCCAAGGCGCACAAGTTGGTGATTAAATGCCTTCAATATTTATGGTGTTTTCAGTTTGGACTGTCAAATACCTAATTAGTTAAATCTATCTTCAGCTTTTGTTCAGAAAAAAGACGCGCCGGTTCCGCAAATCCTAGCCGCGTGCCTAACACCACGAACAACCCATAACACGGGTCACAACTTGTTGTTCGTATGTACCGGTTTTGTTGGTTTGTGCTTGTGGTGGTAGATAATAGGAAGGTTCGAATCCTTCCGGGCTCTCCAATAAATCCTCAAATATCATCACTTAATTTTTAGAAACAACTATTCTCCGTATCAGATGAAGCTTGTATTTTACAACATCCGGAGCAACAATTAAGATCAATCTTCTATGCGAGTTTGCGAATGCAGAGGACTAAACCCATGCGTAACTTGGCCATCTATCTTTTCTTACTTGCAGTAACCACTGCCTCTTCTTGGGCTTCATTTGAAAATGAATTTGAGAGCAAAAACTATGACAAGGCATTAAGGCTCTCTTATGCAGAGGCTTTAAGCGGCGAACCAGCAGCTACGATAATAGTTGCAAAAATATTGATATCTGGGCTCGGGTCCGCGGAGGCAGATCTTGAGGGTGCGCTAGATTTAGTAAAGAAAAACGAACAAAAAAGTAAGCAACCAAGATTAGCAAATTTTTTAGGGTCTTTGTTCGAAAATAACCAAAACGGCGTAAGAGCCGATATTGGACAGGCGATGAAGTATTACAGGATTGCCGAAAAAAAAGGAAGTACGCGTGCAAAAGGCAAAGTTACTGAATTGGTTCCGAAATATTACGGAAAGTTTTCGGCGGAAGCCTGCAAAATTTATTTTTCTGTAGCCGACTCAGACGCCCTAAAAGCGGAATGCATTAGGAGATCCAAAATTGAGGGGACCCCAGAACAGGAGTTACAATACTGGCTAAAAGCAGAAGAGAATGATCAAACTATCGACGACATTAGGATTATAGAAATTGGATTGAATGACAGTGAACTCTTCTCGAGATATGAATATGACATTCGAACAACCTTGGCTAATTTGCTAAAACGCGAACAACCTTCGATGGAAAAAGCACTGTTTAAAACCTTAAGAAAATATCCGCTTAACGGTAAGATTTTAAGTACGTTAGACAAATATAATGAAGAGTTGGCCAATGAATATTCAATGAGTAAACTACAAAGTGGCAAAACTGTTGACAGGTGCCTCGAACTTGCGGCGGCACTTGACGGTGCCACCGTTTCAGAAGCGCAAAAGCTGGTTGCCCAATCAAATGAAATTATTAACGATTGCCCGGCGCAAGATGCCAAGGCTGCCTACACCATAGCTCAGACACTTCAGAGAAAACTTGGTCAATCATCTGAGGCACTAAAATTATCTCAGGAAATTTGTGATGAAGATGCAAGTGTTGGTGCATGCTCTCTAGGGGCGCAAATATTGATGGGGAGGAATAGTCAATTTTTAGGCATTAGTGAAGATCAGAAGGAGATGCAGGCGCTTAATCTAGTTAAAAAAGGCAAGTTGAGCGGAGATAAGTTAGCGAAGGTATATCTTTTTGATCTTACTGTAGATGAAACTCCAAAGGCAGCTATTCAAGAAATTGAAACTTTGGCTAAGGAAGGCTACCCCGCGGCAGAAGTAAGAGTGGCTGAAGCCTGTTTCAAAGATGCAAATATTGTTGAGACGATGGTAAAACTCCCCTTTAAAATTATGACTGACGTTTTAGGCCGAAACTTTTGTGAGGAAAGCTGTCAGGTTCTGGCGCGGCATAACGCGTCAGGAACATTAGATTCAATAAGTTCTAGGAAGGTGAACGTTTTTTCTAAGCAACACTGCAGGAACTAATCAAATTTGCGTTGATTGAGTTCTATTGAAAGCCCCTGGTCGTTTCCCTCAAGTCTTAAATCTTGCCAAAAGCTGTCGTTTTCTCTGCTGGAGTTTCGGTTAACGACCGTTACTTGTTCTAGTTTTAGCTTCGATAAAACACCGGACTGAATTGCTTTTACGAAAGCAGCGTCGTAATCGGGTTTTCCATCAATCAATTGAGGGTCTAGGCTGTGTAGCAAGAATTTGCTGCCTAAGAACGACGACCCACGGTAGAACGCTTCAACTTCCTCTAACTCAATCATTAGGTCTCGTTCTGCAGGTCGAGCCTGCATACTCTCTCTAACAGCGCTAGCATATTTGGATTTGAAGATGGAAAGATCCTTTTTTGCGACCTGGGTTAGGCATTCCGATTTCATTAGCCCCTCTAAAAAAGAGGTTGTTGGGCAGCCGGGCAGGCATTCTTGAAATTTTACTCTCCCTTTACCCTCCGAATATTCGATAAGTCTTAGCTTATCCCCAGGGGTCAAATCGCTGGTAAGCCCGTCGAGCCCGCTCAGAAATCTATATTGCTCGCCGTCTGAGTACGAACCAGGAAACAGGTGAACATCAAAAACCGTGGACCCTTCAAAAAAGGCGCAGTATTTTTCTGTGGCATGCGACATATTAGGAATTAGCATAAGACCAATAATGAACCCCAGAATTTGCCTATTCTTCTGCATCAAAATTCTTCCCTATTAAGCTATAGTCGTCGAAATATCTGGGCGCGGCAGTGGAGCGGGACTCACGATTAATCTCTCTAAAGTGTTCCAAAATTTCTCTGGCTGCTTTTTTGCAGGTTGCCTTGGTTTGCACCAATTCCCTCTCGAGCTTATCTGTTTGCTCATTTAATGACCGCATTTCAGACTCGAATTTTTGTCTTTTCTCCAACATTTCGTTGCTACTTGCCACCCTTGTATCGTCAATTTCCAACAGCTCGTCTTCGTATTTCTTTCTCAAACTCAGCAGAACGTTTAAATTTTTATTATGTTTCTTGGAAATTTTTTCATAAACAGGGTGACTATCATGTCGCATAAACGAGGCTACAGCTCCGCAGATGTAGATCGTCAGGTTTATTAGTAGAAGAAAAATTCCTTCCTCCCCGAGCGAGGCACCGAGAAGACTGTCTAATGCACTTTCATTGGATACTAGATCTGCCAAGGGTGCCGAAACAGGATCATCGAGCAGGGGCGTTAAATTGAGACCGGCGCCCGCAATATCATCTAACGCAACAAATGCCTGCCTCATTTTCCCTAAGTAATAAATAAAAACAATAATTATCGAGTTAAGAAGAAACAGGCCCGACAAAGTCTGCATTACCTTGTTCTCATAATCCTGGCTCGAAATTCTTTTCGAAAACTCGCCAGTGACATGGGCGAAGAAAACGAGCATTGCTCCCACTGAAACTGCCAGGAAGAAAGAAACTAAAGGACTCGACTCGAAAAATAACTCAAATGCCAGCCGGTTAACCCAAACTTCGGCAAGTGCAAGAGCGCCCATAAAGGGCAGGTAAAAATTTTCAAACTTAATTTCAAGGGGTCTATTTCCCACAGCGTTTTTTACCGCATTAAGTTCTTGCTCGCTCTCAATCACCCGATTTTTCCAAAAATCGAATTTTGCCGATCTTTCGCCAAAAGCAGATTCTACTTTTTCCTTCTTTTGCTCTAATTTTCGGTCTGCCCCCTCTTCTTCTTGTGGTAGCGTAATTTCTAGTCCCGAAATTAAATCGTTACTTTGACTTCTTATTCTATCCATCTCTTTTTGAACAGAACCTCGCCACGCAGAATACTTCGCCACGATATTCTCTAATAGTTTTTTTTCTTCTCCGCTTATTTGTTTTGCGGAGGTGTCGGGTTTGTTCGCTTCACCGAGCTTTTTTGCCTTGCGGGTAAGGGCATTCCTCGCCATGTCATCAAAACTTAATTCCCTCAATAATTGCGAGTACTCAAAATTTTGCATCTAATAACTCCCACAAACTACAAACCCAGCTCTATTGCTGCCGTATTTGGCCAAGTCTGTCGTGTTAAGTGCGCGAACATTTTCTTTTTGTACATAGTCAATTCGGAATTCATTTAAAAAATCAATTGTAGCTGATGGAGATGATATGTATGCCCAAGTCATGTTCGACGGGCCATTTTCGTCGGTTTTCAAGGCTAAAGCAGTGAGCACTCCGCGAAAAGAAGCATTAGCGTCAAAAACAGAAGAACCGCTCGCACCAGCTGCGCTTTCAAAATTAACCTGGTCCTGATGCGGTATCTGACTTTTTGTCAACACCAACCCCCTAATAAAGACTGGTTCAATATTAACCGTGCCTTGGGTTACACGATTTCTCTCCACAACAACGGACGGGTATCCGATAGAAAAAACTTGATCCCCCATCAGCAGCGGTTTCCCATTCACTGTCCAAAAATAGGGCGTTGGTAAACGAGACCGAATTATAGCCAGGTCTTTGTCTTTATCAACAGGGCCAATTTCAGCGGGTGTGAAAAATCCCCAATATTGAACTAAAACAAAGTCACAGCCGTTTATTACATGCTCATTAGTCAAAAAATCTCCGAATTTGTTGATAGCGAGGGCAGAGCCCTGACCCTTGACCACTCCATCATAATATTTTTTTTCGGGTGGCCTCGCTTCCCACTGTTGCAGAAATTTTTTGTTACTCGACTGCTGAGTTGTTTCTTCAAAAAATCCTTTATTGCGTCCAGGTTTTTGCAACTCGGTTTCTTTTTGGCATCCTCGAAGGGTCTTCTCATATTTGAGAGGATCAAAAAATCGGGAGCCTCGTTTTTCGTAAAAATAGGTTTTCAGAATCTCGATGGACCTTGAATGACAATTATCTGCACCGCGGCGAAGCCAAAAATAGCTTTTTTTGAGATCAGTCGGAAAATTTTTACCTGCTAGGTAGAGTATTCCAAGCGAATAACTGGCATCTTCGTTTCCTCGAAAAGCAAGTTTTTCTAATTTGATTATCCCGGACGAAACTTTTCCGTTTGCTAAAAGGTCTAATGCATAGTCTAAATCAGAGCTGCTGGCTGGAAATATAGCAAACAGTGATAAAACTAACTGAAGACTTATTTTTCGCAAACTTTCCATCTGTGCACATAGATAATTAAAAATTTGATAATAGCTTCCAAAACTATATCAATTCCCGGCTGCCTTGGGAAAAGATTAAAACGTAAACGACAGATGTCTGAGCGGGCACTCTTTGAGTGGNAAACTGTAGAGTAGCAGGGTAGCATCATGAAAAAGACGCGCCGGTTCCGCAAATCCTAGCCGTGTGCCTAACGTGTGCCTAACACCACGAATAACCCGCCACCTGGGTCACAACTTGTTGTGCGTATGTACCGGTAACGTTGGTTTGTAAGCGTGTTGGTACAAAATAGGAAGGTTCGAATCCTTCCGGGCTCACCATTGTTTATTTTTTTGTCGATTGTTTGTAGGCCGCAGAAATGCGGTCCTTTTTGAGTTTTCTGGGTTTTATGTAACTTCAATCAAGTGGACTGGAGTAGACAAAATCAACACCACATAAAACACAATAAACAAGCAAGCGGTTAAAACTAACCATGCATGGCTTGAAAAACGCCGCGCCAAAGCGTTAGGATTGATTGTGGGGAAACATTATGCGCTATAAAGACCAATATCAAAACTGGCGCAACGACCCGCAAGAGTTCTGGGCCGATCAAGCCCAACGACTNCAATGGCAGACCGCACCAGAGAAAATTTTCGAGCACAATGAGAGCGGCGACCGCTGGTATGTCGGCGGGGTGATGAACACATGCTTTAATTGCGTCGACCGCCATGTTGAGGCTGGTCATGGCGCGCGCATTGCCTTTATTCACGACAGCCCGATGACCGGTACAAAAAGCCAAATCAGCTATGCTGAATTACTCGATCGCGTGCAATGCGTTGCCACCATGATGCAAGATAAGGGCATTGAAAAAGGCGANCGTGTTATCATCTACATGCCGATGATTGTCGAAACGGCGATTGCNGCCTTGGCCTGCNCGCGACTCGGGGCCATTCATTCAATTGTATTTGGCGGTTTTGCTGCGGCTGAATTGGCCACACGGCTGGACGATGCCAAGCCGAAATTGGTGCTGGCTGCGTCTTGCGGTTTGGAACCGGGGCGCACTATCGACTATAAACCGTTGCTCGACGGTGCCATCGAATTGGCATCGCATAGGCCGGAGGCTTGCCTCATATGGCAACGNGACGAAGCGCCGGCCCCACTTATTGATGGCCGTGATTTTGAATGGCAGGCATTGGAAGAGCAAGCACGCGCAAGTGACAGGCGCGCCANTTGCGTGCCGGTATTGGCCACTGACCCGCTTTACATTCTCTACACATCAGGCACGACGGGCATTCCAAAAGGGGTTGTGCGCGATAATGGCGGGCATTTGGTGGCGCTGAGCTGGACGATGGAAAATGTCTTTAATATTGCGCCGGGCGANGTGTTTTGGTCGGCGTCTGATTTCGGCTGGGTGGTCGGCCACAGTTTCATTCTGTACGGGCCTTTGGCCATTGGCGCGACCAGCATGATTTATGAGGGAAAGCCGATTGGCACGCCCGATGCTGGAGCNTTTTGGCGCGTCATTTCTGAGCATGGCGTCAAGGCACTGTTCACCGCGCCGACCGCTTTTCGTGCTATTAAAAAAGAAGATCCGCAAGGAGAGCTGGTCGCGGATTATGATATGCGCGCTTTTCAAACGCTTTATCTGGCCGGTGAGCGGGTTGACCCTGACACGATAAATTGGGCCGAAGCCGCACTTGGTGTGCCGGTGATTGACAATTGGTGGCAAACTGAGACCGGCTGGCCAATATGTGCCAATCCGGTCGGCATTGAATTGCTGCCGATTAAAAAGGGCTCACCCAGTGTTGCCATGCCGGGCTATGAACTTGCCGTGCTTGATGAGGGCGGCAAGCCGGTCGCCGCCAATTCAACGGGCGCCATTGTCGTTAAAACGCCGCTGCCGCCCGGCTGCTTGCCCGGCTTGTGGCAAAACCGCGACGGCTTTGAGGCCGCCTATCTGGACGATTACCCCGGCTATTATAAAACCGGCGATGCCGGCTTTATCGATGACGACGGCTATCTCTATGTCATGTCGCGCACGGACGACATTATCAATGTCGCCGGACATCGCCTGTCGACCGGCGGCATGGAAGAAGTGCTGGCCGGCCATGTCGATATTGCCGAATGCGCCGTGCTTGGCGTCAATGATGCGCTGAAAGGCGAGCTGCCTTTGGGGCTGCTGGTTTTCAATGATGGGGTCAATCGCCCCAATACGGAAATCGTGGCCGAATGCATTCAAAAAGTGCGCGATGAAATCGGCCCGGTCGCCGCGTTCAAATTGGCTGCGCGCGTGGCGCGGCTGCCGAAAACGCGCTCAGGCAAAATATTGCGCGGCACGATACGCAAAATCGCCAATGGCGAAGATTGGCAAATGCCGGCAACGATTGATGACCCAGCCATACTGGATGAAATTACCGAGGCGCTCAAAATCCTCGGTTACCCGCCGGAAGGGACTCCTTGATAGGGCGTAGCGCGGTAAAGAATAAAACACCAAACAAAGTAAGTTATTGTTTAAACTGATAAGTAGAGTCTATTTCATTTCGGGCTCACCATTCTCCCTTTTTTATATTTTATCTGTTGATCGCGGCCAAGCTTGTGCTTGTCGATGACTCAGCCTAACTTTTGGCTTCTTCGGGGGAGTATTTTATGAATATCCGGTTCCAACAGTTGTGCGCCTGGTTGGGCATTGCACTCGTGCTTATCGTTTTTCCATTGTTGATTATTATGGGGTTTTTTCCGCCGCCAAGCCCTGCGGAGGGAGCCGAGGCGATAAAAGCTCATTACCAATCAAAAAGTTCTTGGATATTTTTGCTAGGTGGCGCCTTGTGCGTGCAAATGTCTGGCCCCGGTGTGATGTGGTCTGCCATGCTCAGTGTTCAACTTCGTTATATCGAAAAAGATGAGTCTCCTATCTTTAGTCTCACCAGTTTGGCGTGCGGTATCGTTGCGTTTTCCGTGTTCACTTTCGCTTGCGCCGGTTGGGTAATTTGCGCTTTTCGCCCCGAGCGCGCGCCAGAAATAATTCAAACACTGAATGATTGGTCTTTCATCGTTTTCCTTGGAACCGTCACGCCCCTCATGGGCCAAGCTTTGACGATCGGTTTGGCTATATTCAGTGATACTTCGGAAGATCCGGTGTTTCCTCGTTGGGCCGGATTTTTGAATCTATGGGCTGTTTTGATTTTTCTTCCCGCAGGGTTAATTCCGCTCTTCAAAACCGGTCCGTTTGCCTGGCATGGATTCTTTGGCCTGTGGCTTCCTGTTCTTGTTTTTGGTGGCTGGATGTTGGTGATGTCCGGTTTGGCTTTGAAAGCTATAGGCAATAGGCAAAGCATGACCCCTGTTGCTTCTTAGATGGCAGCTCAAGAAGGAATTCTGTTCTGTTATTAGTCGAGGATTGAATGATTAAAGAACCGCTTGCGAAACGGTTGCCAGGGGAAGATGGGGTTTGGGCTTTTGTTCTCGGCGACATGGTCATGTTTACCATGTTCTTTGNCACTTTTCTTTTTTATTTNCGAGTGGAACAAGGAGAACTGTTCTCACAATCCCAGGCTTTGCTGAACCGGGATTATGGTGTGATCAACACATTGTTGCTTTTAACCAGCTCTTGGTTCGTCGCGATGAGTGTCTCATTGTACCGAAAAGCGGATACCGAACTGGGTGCCAAATTTCTGATCCCCGCTTTCGCCTGCGGCGCTGGTTTTGTTGTTATAAAATTCTTCGAGTTTGGCGAAAAAATTAGCGCCGGCATCACGTTAAAC
>NZFC01000007.1 GCA_002689195.1 Rhodobiaceae bacterium
AAGCCTCCATCGACGTGCTCGAAGCGCGGCTCGACAGAGAAACTTGGCTTGCCGGCAAGGAGCGCGCGCGCCGTTGGACGCCGATTTTTCCATCCGTCACAAAAAAGCCTTAAACATCGCCGACAAAAACAACATGGAAAATAATCAAATAAACAAATTCCCGCGCTTGGCTCTTTTGGGCCTTGTTTTGGTAACCCTCACCGCCGCCGAGACCATGGCCCAATCCGAACAACGGGTCGCCTATTTCGCGGGCGGGTGCTTTTGGTGTACCGAAACCGATTTTGAGAATATCGACGGTGTGTCGGAAGTTATTTCCGGCTTTATGGGCGGCGAAAAAGCCAACCCGTCTTACAGCGATGTCGCCGGTGGGCGCACGCAACACCGCGAAACCGTCAAAGTTGTTTTTGATCCGCAAAAAGTCAGCTACCAAAACCTTCTCAGCGCGTTTTGGCGCATGCATGACCCTTCAGACGCAACAGGCAGCTTTGTCGATCGCGGCCGCCAATACAGTTCGGCGATTTATTATGTCGACGACGCCCAACGCCGGCTCGCCGAAGGTGGCGTGCAAGCCCTTGATGCGTCGGGCAAATTTGACACGCCGATTGCAACCGCGATTGAGCCGGCCGGCGCTTTTTACCCAGCCGAGGCNTATCATCAGGANTANTATCTNANAAGNTCGCTGAAATATAAATATTACCGCTATCGTTCGGGNNGCGATCANTTNATTGAGAAANNNTGGGCCGGNGACGANACCGTCTANCAANNAGCGCAATAAACTTGNCAGCGCAATAAAATTTGGAAGTCCAGAAAGCCATGGCACGCCCTAGGGGAATCGAACCCCTCTTTCCAGGTTGAAAACCTGGCGTCCTAACCGATAGACGAAGGGCGCTCTATGGCTTTAGGNAGNNNTGATATACTCACATTTCTAGCGGATTTCAAGCACTGTCAGCATATGCGGCATCATGCACCATCAGTTGCACATCATTGCGTCCGTTCCAGTTATCGGCGCGCAGAAAACCGGCGATATGACATAGCGATGGCGGCTTGCTNAGAAGCGCGCGCACGCTTTCCGGCACACTGGAAAAAGCNATGGCCTTCAGNCGCCCNCCTTCGCGGCCAGCAAGAACNCAACGCACATGCCCGTNGCCCACAATGTCGGATTGCACCACGCGCACAGCCGGAAAAACAAAACGCGGCTCGGCATTGCCAGCCCCAAANGGGCCAGCCTTCTGGATNAATTCNAGCANGTCNGTATTGNCCGCGGCAGGCGACAAAGTGGCGTCGAGCCANAGGTCGCGNGGGCCATCCAGNGCCAATTCGCCNAGCTCTTGCGTCAAATAGNCTTCAAANCCCNCCATTTGCTCGGCGCGCAGGGTGAGCCCGGCGGCCATNGCGTGTCCGCCCCCGGCTTCGATGAGGCCGCGATCCACCGCGCCAGCAATNAGGCGACCGACATCAATGCCNGAAATTGAGCGGGCTGAACCCTTGCCAAGGCCGGTTTCATCCAGCGCGATTACNAAGCTGGGTCGGTGAAACTTGTCNTTTATGCGCCCCGCCACAATGCCGATAACGCCCGCGTGCCANCCCTCGCGCGCAGCCAGAAAAAAGGGTGGNGGTGCATTATGCNCGGCAATTTTGTTCTCCGCATCATGCATGGCTTCNGANAAAACCTCGGCTTCAATGGCGCGCCGCTCGGTGTTNAAATCGTCAAGCCGCATGGCAAAGCCGCTGGCTTCNTCNCTGCTTTCGGTCGATAGCAANCGCACCCCCAGNGAGGCTTCACCNACGCGCCCTCCCGCATTCAAGCGCGGGCCCAGCTGGNANCCGAACTCATAAGNGCCCAANTGTTGGTTNGCGCGCGAGACACGCGCCANCGCGCGAATGCCTNNATTGCTGGTTTGCGCGGCCACCGCCATGCCTTGACGCACCAGCGCGCGGTTCAGNCCCTGCAGGGGCACNACATCGCANACCGTACCCAGCGCCACCATGTCCAACAGGCCCAGCACATCCGGCTCGTCGCGCGNGTCGAAATAACCACTNCGGCGCAAGCATCTGTTCACCGCAACCACCAGCAAAAACGTAACCCCGACCGCAGCCAGATGNCCCAAGCCGCTTGTATCATCGGCGCGGCGCGGATTGANCAANGCAAAACAGGTCGGCAGACCGCCNCCNGTCTGGTGATGGTCGGCGACAATCACNTCAATGCCCGACGCATGCGCGGCGGCAAGCGTGTCATGCGCCATGGTGCCNCAATCGACGGTCACAATNAGATTGTGNCCCTCCCCCTGCAATTGGCGGAANGCGTCGATNTTCGGCCCGTAACCCTCTTTCTGGCGGTCGGGNATATAAACCCGCAGCTGTTTGCCNAGANCNGCNAAATANCGCNACANAANNGCCGANGAGGTTGCCCCNTCCACATCATAATCGCCGAAGACAGCAATTNTCTCATCATGCTCGACCGCAAGCGCCAGACGCTCAGCCGCCTTGTCCATATCCGTCAGNCAAGACGGGTCAGGCAGAAGGTCGCGCAGGCGCGGTTCCAAATAGGTCGGCACATCTTCCAGCGCGACATCGCGCGCCACCAATAGGCGCGCCAAAATATCCGGNATGGTGTGACGCTGGCACATTGCCANCACGAGACGNTCATCGCTTGGACGAAACTTCCAGACCTGCCCGGCCGCCGAACGCGAAACCCCTAAAGCTGTCTGGTCGCTCNTCTCAATCATTCAGGTGNAATTTATCCTTGTTGGCGTGACACGCTTTAATCCAGCGAATGGTGCCNGTTGACGAGCGCATCAGCAAGGTTTCCGTCCAGATGACGNCGTTTTGCTGCGATATGCCCGACAGCATCGACCCTGACGTTACGCCGGTGGCCGACAACACGACATCNCCCTTTGCCATTTCATCGACTTTGTATTTGCGGCCAAAGTCAGTAATACCCATTTTGCGGGCGCGCTNTTNTTGGTCNTCGCCGTTCAGCACCAAGCGGCCCTGCATCTGGCCGCCTGTGCAGCGCAGCGCGGCGGCTGCNAGCACGCCTTCGGGNGCCCCGCCCGTGCCCATATAAAGGTCAATGCCGGTNGACGGGTCTGTTGTGTGAATAACACCNGCAATATCGCCATCGGTGATGAGGGTAACGCGCGCGCCACATTCGCGCACATGCGCGATCATGTCTGCATGGCGNGGGCGGTCGAGAATACACACNTTGATCAGTTCGACCCCGACACCNTTNGCCTTGGCAACCGCTTTCACATTTTCTTCCGGTGTTGCATCCAGATCGACAATATCGTCAGGATAATTGCCGCCNAGCGCAATCTTATCCATATAGGCATCGGGCGCATTTAGCAGGCTGCCAGCCTCGGCCATGGCAACCACGGCCAGCGCGTTTGGCATGCCCTTGGCTGTNANNGTNGTNCCNTCNAGCGGGTCNAGNGCAATATCGACTTTGGGGCCTTTNCCNTTGCCGACTTTNTCACCGATATAAAGCATNGGCGCNTCGTCNCGCTCGCCCTCGCCGATNACAACCTCGCCGTCAATCTCCAGAGAGTTAAGCTCCCGACGCATGGCATCCACCGCGGCCTGGTCTGCGGCCTTCTCGTCACCGCGCCCAATCAAGCCTGCCGCTGCGACCGCCGCGCGCTCNGTAACGCGCGCCAANTCCAATGTCAAAACACGGTTAATGCCTGTGGATTTACTCATAACCTCTCCTATTNGCACCGCTCTTATTAGCTAAGCCTCGAAAACAGGCAGAGCCAGAACCTGATTACTTATTGTGTCCTGACGGGCAAGACTGCTCAAGGCCGCCCGAAGATGGGCCGCATCANCCTTGTGCGTAATAAACACTACAGGAAGATATGTGTCACCCGCATTGCGGGATCTTTGCACAACTTCCTCAATCGATACGCCGCTTTCAGCCAAAACTTGCGTNNCCGACGCCATGCTGCCCGGCTCATCGGCCAGCNCGAGGCGCAGATACCAAGCCTGCGGCGGNNGGTCAACNACTTGAGNGGCTTNCATGTTGAGCGCGTCNGCANCGAAAACAGNCCGCCCGAAACCTTGCGCCAAATCAGCAATATCNGACAAAACAGCAGACGCTGTNGCCCCGCCGCCTGCACCCGGCCCNTGCAAAAACAACTGCCCAACCGGNCTTGCTTCAATGGCAACGGCGTTCAATTCGTTTTTGACNTGCGCCAGAGCNTGACCGCGCGCCACCANCATCGGCGCGACGCATTGCACCAGCCCGTCTTCGCCTTCGCCGGCAATGGCAATCAGGCGGATGACGCTGTTGAACTCATCGGCAAAGGAGATGTCTTGGTCGGTTATCGCCTCAATGCCGGTTACGGATATTTGCGAAACATCGGGCTGCACGCCAAAGGCCAGCCCCGCCAGCAATGCGAGTTTTTGGGCGGCATCCATGCCGCTAATGTCGAGATCGGGCTCGGCCTCGGCAAAACCGCGGGCCTGGGCGTCTTTCAACGCCGCCTCAAACGATACGCCATCGCTTTCCATCTGGCTCAATATGAAATTACATGTGCCGTTCAAAATGCCGCTGACACGGCTGATTTTATTGCCTGCCAATGCCTCGCGCAGCGTTTTGATAACCGGAATGCCACCCGCCAACGCCGCTTCATAGGCCAGGGACGCGCCGCTTGCCTCGCTGACCACAGCCAGATGCATGGCGCGCTCGGCCAATAGTGCTTTATTGGCCGTGACCACTGATTTGCCCGCCGCCAAAGCAGCGTCAATCAGGGCGGCCGCTGGATCGCCCGTGCCGCCAATCAGTTCGACAACAAGGTCAACATCACCCGCCTCGGCCAGGTCAACCGGATGCTCAACCCAGCGCACGCCCGATAAATCAAGCCCGCGGTCGCGTGCCTTGTCGCGGGCGCAAACCGCGCTCAGCGTGACACCGGGTACCACCCCCGCCAGCAAGCGACCCGCCACCTCGACACCGACCGTGCCCAGACCGGCCAAGCCTATCCGCAACGACCCGTTCATGCAGATTTCCGTTTTTCCGAATGCTCTTCCATAAACCGCCGCAGGTTTCGCCCTGCCTGACGGATGCGCTGTTCGTTTTCAACCAGCGCGATGCGGACATGATTGTCGCCATACTCACCAAAGCCAATACCCGGCGACACTGCAATGTCGGCCTCCTGCAACAGCAAGGTGGAAAATTCGAGCGAGGTCATGCCCTCAAATAGCGGCGGAATGCGACCCCAAGCAAACATGGTGGCCTGCGGCGATGGCACATCCCATCCGGCACGCGAAAACACATCAATCAGAACGTCGCGCCGCTCCTTATAGACATAACGGATATCGCGGATAACCTCTTCGGGACTGTCCAGCGCAGCGGAAGCGGCCACTTGTATCGGCGTGAACGCACCATAATCAAGATAGGATTTGATCCGCGTCAACGCCCCGATAAGCCGCGCATTGCCGACCGCAAACCCCATGCGCCAGCCGGGCATGGAAAATGTTTTCGACAGCGAGGTAAACTCAACCGCAACGTCTTTGGCGCCGTCAACTTGCAAGATTGAGGGCGGCGGCGCATTGTCGTCGAAATAAATCTCGGAATAGGCAAGGTCGGACAACAAAATAATGTCGTGCTTTTTGGCGTAAGCAACCGCCTCTTTGTAAAACGCCAAATCAACCACTTCCGCCGTCGGATTGGCGGGAAAATTCAGCACCAGCGCCTTGGGGGTCGGGTGGCTGTTGGCAACCGCGCGGTCAAGCACGGCGAAAAAATCGCCGCCCTCTTCCAGCGGCAAATGCCGAATGGTTGCGCCGGAAATAATGAAACCGAAGGCGTGTATCGGATAAGTCGGGTTCGGCACGAGGATAACATCGCCCGGGTCGGTGATGGCCTGCGCCATATTTGCGAAGCCTTCTTTCGAGCCCAGCGTGGCAATTACTTCCGTGTCGGGGTCGAGTTTGACGCCAAAACGCCGCTCATAATAGCGCGCTTGCGCCTTGCGAAGACCCGGAATGCCCTTCGAGGCAGAATATCGGTGCGTGCGCGGATTGCGGACGGTTTCGACCAGCTTTTCAACAATATGGTCCGGCGTCGGCAAATCTGGATTGCCCATGCCGAAATCAATAATGTCTTTGCCTTGCGCGCGGGCTTGCGCCTTCAGTTTGTTGACTTGCTCAAACACATAAGGCGGCAGACGCTGAATACGCTGAAAGTCTTGTGCCATAAGTCTTCTCTTGCCTCTTTAATTCCCCGTCTATGCCACCGAATTGCGGCTAATTAAAGGCCTTTCATGGTCGCAGGCACTCACGGGTACAGCGGTTGTTGCTGCAATCCTTCCGTTTCGTCAAAACCGAACATGACGTTCAAATTTTGCACGGCCTGTCCGCTTGAGCCTTTAACCAGATTGTCCAGCGCGGAGAATAAAATAACCCGTCCCGGCAACCGGTCGTCAAACGCGGCCAATTCGCACAAATTCGAGCCGCGCACATGCCGCGTGGCGGGTACCAGACCCTCGCGCGCCACCCGCACAAACGGCGCATCGGCGTAATGCGCTTGCAGACACGCGCGCATGTCTTGTGCCTTGGCCCCGTTAGCCGATTTCGCATAGACAGACAGATATTCACCACGGTTCATCGGCACCAGATGTGGCGTGAAATTGACCATGACCGAGCGGCCTGCAGCCAGCGACACTTCCTGTTCAATCTCAGGCGCGTGCCGGTGCGCCCCGACACTATAGGCATGCATGGCCTCGGCCACTTCGCTGAACAGGTTTTGCTCCTTGAGGCTGCGACCGGCTCCGGTAACGCCCGATTTGGCATCGATAATCAAATCGTCGGTTTCAATCAACCCCGCCTGCACGAGCGGCAGCAGCAGCGTCAGTGCGGCCGTCGGATAGCAGCCCGGGCACGCTACCAGACGCGCCGAGGCAATTTGCGCGCGATAATGCTCGGTGAGCCCGTAAACCGCATCCGCCAAAAGAGCTGGCGCATCATGCGCGCGCCCATACCATTCGCTATAGACGTTTGCGTCGCGCAAGCGGAAATCGGCCGACATGTCGATAATCCGAACATGGGCAGGAATTTGGGCAATCACATCCTGTGCGGTCGAATGCGGCAGGCCGCAAATCGCCGCGTCAATGCCTGTCCAGTCGACATCTTCGGCGCGCGCCAGCGCTGGCACGTTAATATTGGCAAATTGCGGGTATATTTCCGCCAGTTCCCGTCCGGCATGGGCATTGCCCGTAAGCGCGCCAATGCGCGCGCGCGGATGGGCGGCCAGTAGACGCACGGCATCTGCGCCGGTGTAACCGGAAGCGCCTATTATGGCGACATTGATCTGCGACACGGCCATTTTTTCCTCAGTCGTCGCTCTGGTTCACAGCCATAATCTCGCCTTCAGCGGCAAGTTCATCACCGACAAAAACGCGCCCACGAAACTTATAGGCCCAACCGCGCCGCCGGATTTTCTCGACATGAATACGCATCTGGTCGCCCGGCACCACAGGCCGCCGGAACCGCACATTATCCGCCGTCATAAAGTAAATCTTGTCGGCAATGATGGGCTCGCCATTTAATTTGGCGTTTTGCATAACCAAAATGGCGGAGACTTGGGCAATCGCCTCAATGATAAGCACGCCCGGAAAAACCGGACGATCGGGAAAATGGCCGGTAAACCAAGGTTCGCTATAGGTAACATTCTTGATGCCGACAGCGGTTTCCTCGCCTTGCATGTCTTCCACACGGTCGACCAGCAAAAACGGGTAGCGATGCGGCAGAAAATCAAGAATATCCTGAATGTTAACTGAAGTTCCGGGAAGCGAATCGGTCATCTTTTTCTCCCATGAATCAACATGAATCAAGCTTGTCATTAATAACAAAAAAGGGGCTGAAAAGCCCCTTTTTCTTTTCCGGAAAACCGAAGAAGCTAGCGTTTCGAGAACTGGAAGCTACGACGGGCTTTCGCGCGACCATATTTTTTACGTTCCACGACGCGACTATCGCGCGTCAGGAAGCCCCCTGATTTCAACGTGCCGCGCAAAGCTGGCTCGTAATAGGTGAGCGCCTTGGAAAGCCCGTGACGCACGGCCCCGGCCTGTCCTGAGAGGCCGCCGCCGCTGACCGTAGCAACAACGTCAAACTGTCCGTCACGCGCCGCAGCCACCAGCGGCTGGCGCAAAATCATGCGTAATACGGGCCGCGCAAAATATTTGGTTTCTTCGCTGCCATTAACCGTGATGACGCCGCTGCCCGGCTTGATCCAGACGCGTGCAATGGCGTTTTTGCGCTTGCCCGTGGCATAAGCACGCCCTTGCGCGTCAATTTGCGGTTCTGCCGGTGCTGTCGGTTCAACCACCACACCTTCATCGGCCAATGCCGTATCCAGATTTTCCAGATTTGTCTCTGACATGTTCAGCCTCTCACATTCTTGGCGTTCATCGCCGCAACATCAAGGGTTTCAGGGGCTTGCGCCTCATGGGGATGTTCGGTGCCTGCATAGACGCGCATATTTGATAATTGCTGGCGTCCCAAGGGGCCGCGCGGCAACATGCGCTTAACGGCCAGTTCCAGAACCCGCCCGGGAAACTTACCCTCAAGCACTTTTTCAGGGGTGGTTTCCTTAATGCCGCCCGGATAACCAGTATGCCGGTAATAGGTTTTGTCTGACCGTTTATTGCCGGTAAAAACGACCTTATCGGCGTTAATCACGATAACATTGTCGCCACAATCCATGTGCGGTGTGTAGCTTGGCAGATGCTTGCCCCGCAAACGCGTGGCAATGACCGCAGCAAGCCGCCCGACAACCATATTTTCAGCGTCAATCAACACCCATTTCTTGTCGATATCAGCCGGTTTTGCAGAAAAGGTTTTCATCTTTTCACCCCGTTTCAAGCGCCTTACGCGCGGATGGACAGGTTTTATCCAAACCCAGCCGCAAATGCAACGAAAAACAGGCGTAATTTAGCGCTATAAAACAATAGCTTATAATTTAGGTAAATAATTACCTGAGTGTAACTGCTTCAGGAAAGCGCATATAATGTAAATGCGTGACAGCCAGCCCCAAAACCAGCACAGCCCCCAATTGGTGTGCCGCCCCAAGCGGCAAAGGCACCGCATTCATCAAGGTAACAATGCCAAGAACACCCTGGCCCAGCACCGCGGCGACCAGCAATGCGCCGGACACCAGAACGGGTCTTGGTGCTTGAGTGCGCGACAGCCTGAAAACATGCCAGATTACCGCGCCTGTCAGCGCATAGGCCACCAAACGGTGATTGAACTGCACGGTTAAATGGCTTTCAAACAAATTGCTGACCATGGGCGACATATCAAACAGACCGGACGGCACAACATCGCCATCCATAAACGGCCAATCGGTATATGTGGTGCCCGCATCCAGTCCGGCGACCAGCGCGCCCAACAGCGATTGCACCAGCACCAGAACAGCGATTGTGCCACTGAGCGCAACCCCCGGCCCGGCGGCAGCAGGCAGGCGCGCATCACGCATAAAATGCAACCCCATCCAAAGACAAAACGAAAAGATGATTAACGCCAGCCCAAGATGCATGGCAAGGCGGTATTGGCTGACATCGACGCGGTCGGACAGCCCGCTTTGCACCATATACCAGCCCATAAAGCCTTGCAGCCCGCCCAGCGCAAACAGGGTGAGAAGAGGCCCAAGCGCGACTTTGGGGATTTTGCGCTGCAGCAAAAACACGACGAAAGGCAGGAAAAACACCAGTCCCACGACGCGCCCCAGCTGGCGGTGCCCCCACTCCCACCAGTAAATCACCTTGAAGGCTTCAAGGCTCATACCAGCATTGACCAGCTGATATTCGGGAATTTCACGGTATTTTGCGAAAGCGAGTTCCCAGTCCGCCGCGTTCAGGGGCGGCAGAGCGCCGGTGATCGGCTGCCATTCGGTGATCGACAGGCCGCTATCGGTCAGCCGCGTCAAGCCGCCGACCAGCACCATCAACACAACAAAACCAGCAACGGTAAACAGCCAATAAGCCAGTTGACGCCGATGCGCCTCGGGTATCGCAATTACACTCATGCATTTATGTATAACCGCTCACACCGACCTGCGATAGCACTTGCGGGCGCGACCAAACGGCGCGCGAGGCGGGCCCGCATTTGCTGGCGATATCCCTCGCCTCCAGCACCAAAAGCACCTATATAAGGCTCATGGAACGCCGCAAACCCCTTCTCCCCATACGAATTCGCAAGCTGCTGGGCCTTATCGGGCTGCTGCTTTTGCTGTTCGTCTACGCATTGATTGTGATGACAATTGCCGTCAGCGGCCGAGTGCCGCAGGAGGGGGCAGCGGAGTTTTTCTTCTATCTGATTACAGGGCTGGCGTGGACACCGCCGGCAGCGGCGATCATCTGGTGGATGCAGCTCCCCGATTAATGCCTAGTCGGGCCGCCCGAACTGGATGATGTTCAGCGCAATAATGGCAACGACGAAAATAACGATGGGCAGAATCGCAGTCATGAAGAAATCCTTTCATTGCGCGCGACACTATCATTTGACAGCCAATTTGCAAGCACTGGCCTAGCCAAAAACAGACATAATTAAAAAATGGTCGGAGCGGCGGGATTCGAACCCACGACCCCTTGTCCCCCAGACAAGTGCGCTACCGGGCTGCGCTACGCTCCGACGTTCAGGGTTTTAGGCGGTTTCCAAGCTATTAGCAAGCCAGCCCTTAGCTGGCTTCTTCGCCCAGCAAACGGTGCCGAATTTGCCCTAATTGATCGCGGGCGGCAGATAATTGTTCGCGCTGCGATTTGCTCAGCCCGGCCCCCTCGCCCGGCAAGGCACCAGTCCCTTCAAGGCGGGCACGGACATAATCAGCGCCGTGGTCGCGGATAATTTTCTGCACGCCTTTAATGGTCAAACCATCTTCGTGCAACAAACACTGAATGCCGGCGATGAGCTGCACATCTTCGGGGCGGTAAAACCGCCGACCGGCAGCACGTTTCAAGGGCTGGATAATGTCGAACTTGGTTTCCCAAAAACGCAAGACATGCGTTTCCACGTTCAAGGAACTGGCAACTTCGCTGATGCTGCGGTAAGCGGTTTCGGATTTTTCTTCAGACATTTAAAACCTGACCACGCATTATATCAGTCAGACAGGCCAGCCATTTTGTTGATTTTTGACTTCAGCACATGGCTGGCGCGAAACGTCAGCACACGGCGCGGGTCAATCGGCACTTCTTCTCCGGTTTTCGGATTGCGCCCGACACGACCATTTTTATGGCGCACCATAAACGAACCGAAGGAGGATAATTTCACCGCCTCGCCTCTTACCAGCGCGTCGGAAATTTCGGTAATGACGCTTTCGACAATTTGTGTGGATTCACTTCTCGACAAGCCAATCTCATTGTAAACCGCCTCACTGAGATCCGCTCGAGTTACCGTCTTATCAGTCATAGTGCCCTCATTTAATTCCAAAATTTAACCACATAGAGTTAAATTAGTGCAAGCGAATAGTGGCCTAAAATTGCTTTAAGACCAACGGATTAAATTCGCACCCCAGCTCAACCCGCCGCCCATAGCTTCCGTCATCACCAAGTCACCGGTCTTGATCTGGCCGTTTTGCACGGCCTCGTTCAACGCCAGCGGAATGGATGCAGCGGATGTGTTGGCATGATGGTCGACCGTCAAAATGGTTTTCTCAGGTGGCAGGCCGATTTTGCGCGCCACGCCATCAATGATGCGTTTATTGGCCTGATGCGGCACAAACCAGTCAATCTCGCTGACATCCATTTCGGCCATTTCGAGCAAGGTGGTCACGGCTTCGGCAATATTCGTCACCGCATGTCGGTAAACCTCGCGGCCCTGCATGTGGATCTTGGCGTCTTTGGCGGCGGCATTGGCACTGCCGGTCGCATAAAGCAGGTCGGTATACTCGCCTGCCGAGCGGATATAATTTTTAATCACCTGCGGCGCATCGGGGCCAACATCTTCGCCACTCAGCACAATGGCACCGGCGCCATCGCCAAACAGCACCGCCGTGCTGCGGTCCTGCCAGTCTAGCAGGCGCGTCATAAGTTCGGCCCCGATCAGCAAAACGCCATTGGCCTGCCCGGTTTCTATCATCGCTGAAACAAGGCTCATGCCATAGACAAAGCCAGAGCACGCCGCCTGAACATCAAACGCCGCACCGTGCGAGGAGCCCAGCTTTTGCTGCACATAAGCCGCCGTCGCCGGAAATGCGAAGTCGGGCGTTGAGGTGGCAACCACAATCAAATCAATATCGGCAATGCTCATGCCGGCATCCGCCAAAGCATTTTGCGCGGCGACGACGCCAAGGTCTGAGGCCATAACACTGTCATCGGCCTGATGGCGCTGATGAATGCCAGAGCGCGCGACTATCCACTCGTCGCTGGTGTCCATAATCTCGGCGAGGTCTGCGTTCGAAAGAACCTTGTCGGGGACATATCCCCCAATACCTCTAACCTGCGCTTTTCTTGCCATGTTTTAATCCAATGTCTGAGCCCAGGCATCGTCGAGCAATAGTTGCATTTTCTCGATATCAGCCGCAATGGTTTGGGAAATATCAGCGTCGGCCACATCGACCGCCAGCGCAACGGCGGCGGCAAAACCGCTGGCATCGGCGCCGCCATGGCTTTTGACAACAATGCCATTAAGCCCCAGAAACATGCCGCCATTGGCAGCGGCCGGGTCCATGCGCTGGCGCAGGGTTTTAAAGGCGGAACGGGCAAAAATATAACCCAGCCGTGAAAAAACCGAGCCGCCCATCGCTTGGCGCAAATATTCGGCAATCTGGCGCGCTGTGCCCTCGGCTGTTTTAAGCGCAATATTGCCGGTAAAACCGTCAGTGACAATCACATCCGCGTCGCCGCGCCCGATGCCGTCGCCTTCGATAAATCCGGTAAAATTCAATTCCGAACGCGCCAATAAATCAGCCGCTTCGCGCACGCTGTCCGTGCCCTTCACATCTTCAACGCCAATGTTCAGAAGGCCAATTGTCGGGTTCGGTATATTAAAAATCGCCCGCCCATAAGCCGCCCCCATGACAGCAAACTGGGCATATTGCGAGGCTGGCCCGCCAATGGTTGCGCCAACATCCAACACAACACTGCGGCCTCTGATGGTCGGCCATACAGCCACAATCGCCGGCCGCTCAATGCCGGGCAAGGTTCGCAACACGACCTTGGACATCGCCATTAACGCGCCGGTATTACCGGCGGAAATACATGCCTGCGCCGCGCCGGATTTCACCGCCTCAATCGCCTGCCACATGCTGCTGACTTTGCGGCCCTGCCGCAAGGCGACGCTGGGCTTGGCATCCATAGCAACCGACATATCGCAATGGGTTAGCGTGCTGGCGCTTTCAACGCGGGGGTGGCGCGCCAAGGCTGGCCCGACGATTTGCTCATCGCCGAAAAGTAGAAAACGCGCGTCCGAACGCTGCACCAGCGCCTTTTCGATCCCGTTCAGGATAACGTCCGGGCCGTGGTCACCGCCCATGACATCGACAGAGATAACGGGGTGAGCCATATTCCCTCTAACCAAATGTTAGAACTAAGTCGGCTAATGGATGCGACAGTTCGCAGCGAATATCAAGAGTCATCATTGCCGGGGTTCGCTTTGTGAAAATCTGCCAACACGGAAAATGGCGAGACGGGCGCTTCCGCTCCCGCCGCGCCAGCGTCGAAGGCAACCCCCTCCTGGCGCGGATAGGCCGGTATTTCCATGGCAAAAACCTGCATTGCCAGCTCGCCAATATTGGCCGCGCCATCTTTCAGCGTCTCGGGCAAATCCGTCTCGAAATCATCGTCCGGAATGACGAATTTGGCGACCATGCTTTCGGGTTGAAACTCCGCCGAAAAGCTCTGGGAAATATCAGTCCACATGGGCTCAAGCGTGATACCGCAAATTTGTTCAATACGGCCCCGCACTGTGCCCGTGACATGCAGGCACTCCTTGTCCAGCGGCACGAGGCGCGCATCGACTTTCAGCGCATCAAGGTTTCTGACCCCGAACCTTTGGGTCATGGCGGCGCGCATTTCCTCCGGCAGCTCAAACGCGGCGTCGCGGCCGGTTGGCGGAACATCGTCGACGCGGATGACATAATCGAGCGTCATGTCATCGCGCAAACTCACCTCGCTGTCATCCATGCGTCACCTTCATTTGAGGGGCGGCTTTAAAGCCTTGGCCGGACAAAATATCGTCAAGCGTCAAGCCCGCTAGATGCGCCTCAAGCGCCAGCGCATAAGCCGTCAGCGCGCGCAGCCCCGCCTCTTGTTGTGGTGAAATGGCGGCATCGGGATAAAGATTGCGCGACAGAATATCGTATATGTCGCTTATGTCGCTGTTCGCATTCTCGCCTGGCTCATTGTCACCTTGTGCATTGTCACCTTGCGCGTCCAGCACACCGTCATAAGCGGTCGCGCGGCCATAAAAAGCTTCGACCATTTTCTGCACTTTTTTGCCAACGCCCATATCGCCAACTCCGGCTTCGCGCATCGCCTGATCCATATCTTTGAAAAACATATCGAAAAGGTCTTGCCCGATATCCGAGCGCCCCATGCCCAGCGCGCGCATCCGGCGCAAAACCAGATGCACATGCAACGCCATCATGTCGAAGCGCCCGTCGAAATTATCCGGCGCGCACCCGGGCGCATAAAGCTCTGGTCGACGCGCCTGCTTGACGATCGACACATACGCCCCCTGCACGGAAGCGGTTTTGTCACGCGGTTTCAAGAAATCCAGCAAGCCCATGGGGTTTGTCTCCGGCTCGGATATAAGAATTCAGTTGCAACACCATATACGATTGTTTAGGTCATTTATACGGTTTCGCGGCTAAGAGAGTTAAAATGAAGCAGGCAACAAGCATCCCCTCCCCTTCCGATAAACGCAAAAACTGGCTTCGCGGTGCAGCGACAGGTCTGGTGATGTCAGGTCTGCTGGCCTGTGCGCCGGTTATCGACAATCGCGGCTATGTGTTTGACGAAAGCCTGCTGCCACAACTCGTCGTGGGCACCACTTCTGAGGCTGACATCATTACCATTATGGGCTCGCCGTCGACCGTATCGACGCTCAATGGCGGGGCATATTATTATATCAGCAGCAGGTTTATCACCGAGGCCTATCGCGCGCCGCGCGAAACCGAGCGGCGTGTGCTCGCGATCTTTCTCGACGAAGACAAAAAGATCCGCGACCTTGGTTTTTACACGCTTGAGGACGGCAATATTGTGACCATCGTCGCGCGCACCACCGAAACGCAAGGACGCGAACTAACATTCTTGCAGCAAATCTTTGGCAATCTGGGCCGGTTTGAATCCGGTGACGGCAGCAACTTTTAATTTCAAAACGCGGGCATAAAAAAACCTCCGACAGTTAGCTCTGCCGGAGGTTTTATCTTTTTGCGACGCTTTAATGGGCCAGAACAGCCAGCATCAAAAGCGCAACAATATTGGTGATTTTAATCATCGGGTTAACCGCCGGGCCCGCCGTATCCTTATACGGATCGCCAACAGTGTCGCCGGTGACGGCGGCTTTATGGGCTTCCGAGCCC
>NZFC01000008.1 GCA_002689195.1 Rhodobiaceae bacterium
GGGGTCTAATTTTTTCGGCCTCGTTGGCGGTGAAAGCCGATGGCACGGTGGCCGTTGCGACCATTGCCAATGGCGGCATTTCGCGCATCTCGCCCAAAGACGGCTCGATTGCCCATGTGCCGACCGATGACGGCGTGACCACCAATATTTGTTTTGGCGGCGAAGATTTGCGTACCGCTTACATCACCCTATCTTCGACGGGGCGTCTGTTGAAAACGCCATGGGATGCGCCCGGCTTGCCGCTTAATTTTCTGAACGTGTAGGAGGGTTTTCCCCGACGCCAAATTCGGGCAACACAACCGCCTGCCCGCAATGCCGGTTGCCGTNCGCGTNCACTTGCAAAAGCGGCGGNCCGTAAAGCACANAGCCGTCGCGCAACGCNNCNCTCACGCGCTGGCAAAATTCGGCATCNTCGGCACCGGNNAGAAAGCGGNANGNTTTTGGCNTNNCGNTCGNTGAATTATCCGTCATGTTTTGGNNCCTTCCAGCAAGCCGGTTATNNTTGTCGCAAGNTCNCNGAAGGCNNGNGCTACCGNGCTTTGCGGCGNATCTATGANCACAGGAACGCCGCTTTCAGCAGCNGCGTGAACGTCTGCATCTAGCGGCAGAGTTGCGAGCGCGTCGGCGCTGGGGCTACCGAAAGGGTGCATTCGCGTGCCGTCCGGTGNGTCCATGAAGCCCATATTTTCGATGAGGCCNAGCACGGGCACATNGGTTTTTTCAAACATGGCCTTTGCGCGGCGCNCATCGGCTTGCGCCAGNGCGCTGGGCGTCGAGACGATGAGCGCCCCATCGACNGGAATGCGTTGGGCTGTCGTCAGTTGAATGTCGCCAGTGCCCGGCGGCATGTCNAGCACCAGAATGTCCAGTTCCGGCCAAGCCACANCNTCAAGCATCTGAATAAGNGCGCTTTGCACCATCGGNCCGCGCCAGATCATCGCCTGTTCGGGCGGCACCATATAGCCGATCGACATGGTNTGCAGACCGTGGCGCTCGACNGGNATGAGTTTTTTTTCCGGCGTCGTGTCGGGGCGTTCGGTGACATTGAAAAGCTGCGGCAGTGATGGCCCGTAAATATCNGNATCCAGCAGGCCAANGCGCAAGCCTNGGGCNTGCAATGCGGCGGCCAGATTGANNGCGACGGTAGACTTACCAACCCCNCCCTTGCCGCTGGCAACCGCAATCACGCGGGTTATTTTGGCAAAAACCGCCGGTATNTCGGTATTCGGGCGCGGTGTGTCGCCCGATTTTTGTGCGGCGGGCGCGTCATTATGCGCGGTCAGCACNCAAGTGACCGACGTAACCCCCGCCACGGCGNGNGCGGCGGCTTCCGCTGCGGCCTGCANGTCAGCCGGCGCGTTTTCGGCTAGGCCGNCCACATCCAGCGAAAANCCNACATTGGGCCCGCGCAAGANCAGCCCCTGCACGCGACCGGAACTGATAATATCCNNGTCTCNCGCNGGATCGCGCTACTTTTGANAGCGCGGCGCGNATGTCGGTTTCNGAAAAGTCGGCCATGTGTTTTTCTTTCTNCGTCCGCCTTGAAAAAAGGCTGCGCTCTGCCCACATTTANATGTGNAACGTCACTGATNTATANACATGTAATGATACGCNGCAAGGGCTCATTGAGATTGGCGGTGCGGNGACCTANATAANTAGCGAAGGTTTNANAACCTNGCTGAACCGCGCNGCATAAGGAGAAATAAATGCCTTGGGAAAATAATTCGGGTGGNGATCGNGGCCCTTGGGGTGGCGGTCCAAACCGTNGGCCACGGCGTGGTTCGGGGCCAAACGAGCCAAATATNGATGAANTTATNGAGCAAATGCGNANACGCATNCGCGANATCCTGCCCGGTGGCGGCNGGTCGTCCATGCTGGTCGTGCTGGCTGTTTTGCTGACNTTCTGGGGGCTTTCGGGCTTTTATCGGGTGCAAGCGGANGAGCAGGGCGTTGTGTTGCGCTTTGGCAAGTTTTTGACGCAAACCAGCCCGGGCCTCAACTACCACCTNCCATGGCCGATCGAAAGCGCCATCACGCCGAAGGTCACGACGGTTAACCGNGTGGATATCGGCATGCGCGGNGGTCTTGAAGACCGGCGCGGCTCCAATGCCGTGACCCGCGATGTGCCCGAAGAAAGCCTGATGCTGACCGGNGACGANAANATTGTCGACGTCGATTTCTCNGTGTTTTGGGTCATCACNAATGCACCGGACTTTTTGTTCAATATNCAAAACCCGACCGGCACAGTNAAAGCCGTTGCNGAAAGCACCATGCGCGAGATTATNGGGCAAAANGACATTCAGCCNATTTTGACCGAGCAGCGTCAGAAAAACGAAGAGCAGGTCAAGGCAGTNATGCAGCAAACGCTGGANAGCTATGGCGCGGGTATCGGCATCACGCAGGTGAAAATGCANAAAGTTGNCCCNCCNGCAGCCGTTATTGACGCNTTCCGNGATGTGCANGCGGCGCGNGCCGACCAAGAACGCGCGCGTAACGAAGCNAATAGCTACGCCAACCGNGTNGTGCCGGAAGCCCAAGGTGAGGCCGTGCGAATCCGGCGTGAGGCGGAAGCCTATCGCGCCCAGACCGTTGCNGAAGCCGATGGTGAAGCCACGCGCTTTGCCTCGATTTATGACGAATANCNCAATGCGCGNGGTGTTACCCGNCAGCGCATGTTCCTCGAAACGCTNGAGCGCGTTCTNGGCAATACCAACAAGGTTATCATCGATCAGGATGGTGGGTCNGGGGTCGTTCCCTATCTGCCGCTCGATCAGCTGAACCGTAAGAAGGAGGCCAACTAATGGGTCGTCTAGCCGGAATTATTGGACTTGTTGTTGTCGTTGCGCTGGGGNTNCTGGCGTCGGCANCCATCTTNACCGTTCACCAGACNCAGCAGGCACTTGTCNTGCAATTTGGTGATCCGCGCCGCGTCATCACCGAGCCGGGGTTNAANTTCAAAGTGCCGTTTGTGCAAAACGTCATTTCGATCGACAAGCGTATTCTCGATCTCGACAGCCCGGCCGAGGANTTGATNGCCTCCGACCAGAAGCGNCTGGTTGTNGATGCGTTTACGCGCTATCGCATTATCGATCCGCTGCAGTTNTACAAAGCCTTGCGCGATGANCGCCGNGCGCGTTCTAGACTGGCNGCGATTGTCTCNTCTTCCATGCGTTCCGTGCTNGGTGAAGANGAGTTTCAAGCNGTCGTNCGCGACAAGCGCGANGAATTGATGACCCGCATCCGCGATCTNGTCAATGAACAGGCAGCCGATTTNGGCATTGAAATCGTCGATGTTCGTATTCGCCGCGCTGATCTGCCGGAAGCCAACTCGCAAGCCATTTACCGCCGCATGCAGACCGAGCGTGAGCAGGAAGCAGCCGAGTTCCGNGCGCGCGGGCAGGAAGTTTCACGCGCCATTCGCGCGCAAGCCGACAAGCAGGTGACTGTGTTGCTGGCCGAAGCNACCCGCGACAGCGAAATTATTCGNGGTCAGGGCGATGGGTGCCGTAACCGNGTGTTTGCAAAAGTTTTTGGGCAAGACCCCGACTTTTTCGCCTTCTACCGGTCGATGCAGGCCTATGAGCGCGCGCTTGAAGATGAGGGNACNACCATGGTGCTGTCGCCCGATAGCGCGTTTTTTCAGTTTTTGCGCGACCCGAACAGTGTGCTGGCAAACAGCCGCCAAGGGTCNGTCAAACGCGGNGAGCGNGTTAATATNCGNCGGTTAACNGCCAATGGCAAAAGCCTGAGTANNGCACTGTGCCCTGAAATNNCGAAGCAGNCCTTGGCTGATGCNGCTGCATCTGCCGAAGCGCAGCCAGCTCAATAAATAGGGGCCATTAAATTGGGGCCAGTATAGTAAGGATTGACGAAACACTTGCTGATTGACAAAGTTNTGCTGGCACTTGGGCTGGTGTTGGCTCTTGAGGGCGCNGTCTATGCCCTTTTTCCGACATTTTTGCGACGTATTGTGCGTCAGGTCGACATGGNCAATGATGCCCAGCTTCGNCTCNGCGGTCTTGTCGCTCTGGTTGNCGGNGTGGTGCTGGTCTGGCTGGTAAATTGAAAACAGGTTTGCAATGACATTTATCTCAANCTTTCTCCGACACTCCCGCTCCGTGATACTGGCAACNGCCCTGTTGGGGCTTGCNAGCCCGGCTTTGGCNCGCGGCACGCCNGACNGTTTTGCCGATCTNGCAGAGNGCCTGATGCCTGCCGTGGTCAATATNTCNACCAGNCAAACCGTCGANACCNGCGCGACACCGCCNGGTCAGCCGCCGTTTAATGATTTCTTCGAAGAGTTTTTCCGCCAGCGCCAAGANCCGCAAGCCCCCAGCCGCCGCAAGGTNTCATCNCTGGGTTCGGGCTTTGTNATTGACCCTGANGGGATCATNATCACCAATAATCATGTCATCGAGGAAGCCGACGAGATCGTTGTCAATTTCTCCGACGGCTCGAAATATGNCGCCACGNTTGTNGGNCGCGATCCGAAAACCGATATTGCGGTGTTGAAAATAACGGCGGACAAGGCCCTGCCATTTGTNNCGATGGGTNAATCATCTGNNGCGCGTGTNGGCGATTGGGTCATTGCNATCGGCAATCCGTTCGGGCTNGGCGGNTCATTATCGGCTGGNGTCATCTCGGCCATTAACCGCGACATTAATGCGGGCCCCTATGACAGTTTCATCCAGACCGATGCCGCCATCAATCGCGGCAATTCNGGCGGCCCGTTATTTAATCTCGACGGCGAAGTTATCGGCGTCAANTCGGCCATTATTTCCCCATCGGGCGGGTCTGTNGGTATCGGNTTTTCGATCCCCGCAGATNTGGCAAGTTCGGTAATCGNGCAGCTTCGCAAATTTGGCGAAACGCGNCGCGGCTGGCTNGGTGTTCGCATTCAGGCNGTTACGGATGATCTGGCCGAAAGCTTGGGGCTCGATAAGGCGCGCGGCGCNCTGGTNTCGGAAGTTTCAGAAGNTGGCCCGGCGAANAAGGGCGGCATTCGNGTCGGTGATGTGATNGTGCGCTTTAANGGAACACAAGTTCCGGAAATGCGCGATCTNCCGCGCATTGTTGCCGATACGGAGATCAATAAAAAGGTCAANGTCGAGNTTATCCGGCGCGGNAAAAGCAANACCCTGACNATCGTCACGGGCCGCCTTGANGAACCGCTGGTGCAAAAAACNNAGGCCGAGCCGGNGGAGCCGGAAAATACCAGCGATAATCCTATGGTTCAGGGGCTGACGCTTGCCGANATTGACGAGGCGCTGCGCGAGCGGTTTCAAATCGACCCCAAGGTCAANGGCGCNGTGCTNCTCAAAGTGGCNTCCGACAGCCATGCGGCTGAAAAGGGTTTGCGCNCGGGCGACGTTATCTCCGAGGTTGAGCAAAGCGAAACCGAAAATGCGGAAGAGGTTGTCGCGGCGATAAACGATGCCGCGGNCGAGGGCATGAAAAAAGTGCTGCTGCTNGTGACATCGCGCGCNGGCATTCGCTATGTGGTGATTGATCTGNCGCCNTAAATNATAGGCCAGAGTTNANTTACCCTTNGACAAATTCCGATTTGGAATAGCCTTGCAAATATAACAGCGCGGTCAGGTCGCCATGCTCGACAGTGAAGCGNGCNGCGNCGGCCACAGCGGGCTTGGCCCGAAACGCNACGCCCATNCCAGCGGCNTCCAGCATTGCCAAATCGTTTGAGCCATCGCCGACGGCCAAAACTTGGGNNGGCGCAATGCCAAGCTCCTTGGCCCAGTCTCGCATNATGTCGGCCTTGGCCGTGCGGCCCAATACNGGGTCGGCGACGCTGCCATCCAGCTTGTNATCNGCAATGCCGAGGTCATTGCTTTGGAAGCGGTCAAAGCTGAGCCGGTCNGCGATTTTTTCCGCGAAAAACCGAAANCCCCCCGAAACCAGCCCGCAAGTAGTGGCATTGGNGTTGAGGGTCGCCAGAAGNGTGCCCGCGCCGGGCATCANCGTTATNCGNGTGTCGTAAAGCGCGTGCAGCGCCGATACCGGCAATCCGNTCAACATGGCGACACGCTCGCGCAAGGCCGGTTCGAAACNCAGTTCGCCGCGCATGGCGCGCTCCGTGATNTCGACNATTTTTTCCTGNACGCCGAACTCGACCGCCAGTTCGTCCAGACATTCCTGCTCGATAATGGTNCTTTCCATATCGGCGACCAAAAGCTGCTTGCGGCGCGCGCCAGCGGCCACGAAATTANCGTCNACCGGCNCGCCTTGCAGACAGGCACTCAGNGNTGCTTCCANAGCGTTGCNGGTTTCNGGCAGTGCAAATTCAACGGCNTCTCCATCGCCCAACACATTGGGCGGTGCCGCATCCGCAATCGTGTCGGCGACAGTGTCGGCAATCCGGTTCACCAAATCGGTGGTCAAGACACCGGCACCGGGCGGTGCGGTTAAAACCAGAAATTCTTTCGTCATGGCACGGAACCCATTAGAACTGGAAATATGAAACCCGACATGTCATCGGCCCCTTCCGCCTTTCTTATCGCAGGCCCTACCGCCAGCGGCAAGTCGGCATTAGCATTGGCGATCGCCGAGGCGTTTAATGGCGCCATTATTAATGCCGATTCAATGCAAGTCTACGACACGTTGCGGGTTTTGACCGCGCGCCCTGATGAAGCGGATTTGGCGCGCGTGCCGCATTATCTTTATGGTCATGTCGCCCCGCAAGCTGATTACAGCGTCGGCCATTGGGTAACAGATGCGCGCGCTGCGCTGGCGCAAGTGCGTGCCGATGGGCAGGTTCCGGTTTTCACCGGCGGCACCGGGCTTTATTTCAGGGCCTTGCTTCACGGGCTGGCAGATATTCCAGATATCCCCGCCGCGCTGCGCGAGGGCTTGCGCCAACGCCTCGAAGATGAAGGCGTTCACACACTGCACGCTGAGTTGGAGGCCCGCGACCCGAAACTTGCCGCGCGCCTGCATCCCAACGACCCGCAGCGCATTTTGCGCGGGCTGGAGGTCGTCGAAGCGACGGGGCGCACCCTGTCGGACTGGCAGGGCGACGCGCAAAACCCGCTTTTGTCTGAGCCAGCCACATGCCTCATGCTCGCGCCCGCGCGCGACTGGCTTTATGCGCGGTGCGATGCGCGGTTTCAGACCATGCTGGCCGATGGTGCGGCGCAGGCCGAAATTGCCGCCCTGTCAGCCCTGTATTTGCCACCCCAGGCAATGGCGCTCAAGGCACTGGGCGTGGCCGAATTACAGGCCGTTGCGGATGATGGCATGGATGTCGAAGCGGCAATCGCGCAGGCACAAATGCATACGCGTCGCTATGCCAAGCGGCAAATGACATGGTTTCGCAATCAAATGTCCGATTGGCCGCGTTTCACTGAGCAAGATTACGAAGATAATTTCGCCAACATCTTTTCATTTATTTCAAAAAAATAGTTGACTTGGTAATTTTCAACCTCTAATTTGCCCTCAAACGGCAGAAAAGGCGGGCGTCAGGCGGGCGCGTGTCTCTTTCTGCCTTGGTTTTTGAGGAGACACGATATGTCTGAGACCATGACAGGCGCGCAAATTGTTCTGAAGGCTCTGCAAGATCAGGGCGTTGAGCATATTTTCGGCTATCCGGGCGGGGCTGTGCTGCCGATATATGACGAGATTTTTCAGCAGGATGCGGTCGAACATATTCTGGTGCGCCACGAGCAGGGCGCGACGCATGCCGCCGAAGGCTATGCGCGCTCAACCGGCAAGCCGGGCGTTGTTCTGGTTACATCTGGCCCGGGTGCCACCAATGCGGTGACGGGGCTGACGGATGCGTTGATGGATTCCATACCGATGGTGTGCATCACTGGTCAGGTCGCCACGCATCTGATTGGCAATGATGCGTTTCAGGAGGCCGATACGGTGGGTATTACGCGGCCCTGCACCAAGCATAATTATCTGGTGAAATCNGCNGATGATTTGCCGCGCATTTTGCANGAGGCGTTCCATGTGGCGACAACNGGACGCCCGGGCCCCGTCGTGGTCGATATTCCGAAGGACGTTCAGTTTGCCGAAGCAAAATACATGCGCCCCGCNGCGGTGCAGCACAAAACCTATAAGCCCCANTTAAAGGGNGATATCGAGGCGATTTACACGGCGGTCGAGCTCATCTCGAAGGCCAAAAAGCCNGTGTTTTATANCGGCGGCGGGGTGATTAATTCTGGCCCGCAGGCCAGCCANCTCTTGCGCGAGTTTGTCAAGCTGACAGGCTTCCCNATCACATCGACGCTNATGGGGCTCGGCGCNTTTCCCTCTGCCGANCCGCANTGGCTNGGCATGCTGGGTATGCACGGCACNTATGAAGCCAATCTGGCGATGCATGACTGCGATGTCATGATCAATATCGGTGCGCGCTTTGACGACCGNATTACCGGTCGGCTGGATGGGTTTTCGCCAAACTCGACGAAAATTCACATNGATATCGACCCGTCNTCGATTAACAAAAATGTGGTGGTGGATGTGCCGATTGTCGGCGATGTGGCGCATGTTCTCGAAGACATGTTGCGTGTCTGGAAGTCNCGCGCCGCCGAGCCCGACAAAAAGGCACTGGCCGACTGGTGGGCGGAAATCGAAACATGGCGGGCGCGCAAATGCCTCGCNTATCGCAAAGATAGTAAATCCATCAAACCGCAATATGCNGTTGANCGGNTTTACGAACTGACCAAAGGCCCGAACACCTATATCACCACCGAGGTCGGCCAGCATCAGATGTGGGCGGCGCAATATTACCGCTTTGAAGAACCCAATCGCTGGATGACCTCCGGCGGTCTGGGCACNATGGGCTATGGCATNCCNGCAGCGGTGGGTGTGCAGGTTGCCCATCCGGATGCGCNGGTCATTGATATTGCTGGCGAGGCNTCTGTTCTGATGACCATGCAGGAAATTTCCACCGCGGTGCAATATCGTCTGCCGGTCAAAATATTCATCNTGAACAATGAATATATGGGCATGGTGCGCCAATGGCAGGAATTACTGCATGGCGGGCGCTATTCGAGCAGCTATTCCGAGGCGCTGCCCGATTTCGTCAAGCTNGCCGAGGCTTATGGTGCCACTGGCATTCGCGCCGAAAAACCNGACGAACTGGATGANGCCATTCGCCGGATGATGCAGACAAAAGGCCCGGTCATTTTCGACTGCATTGTNACCAAGGACGAAAACTGCTTCCCGATGATACCGTCGGGCGCGGCACATAATGATATGCTGCTNGCCGATGATCAGGGGCTGGATATTGAAGTGTCCGACGCTGGCAAAGTCATGGTGTAAAGTGAAGGTGTAATGCCGAGGCTTCCATATCGCNGGCGCGTAAGCTANGAATNCCCCNATGAATTTACCNNTTAAAGCCCGCGNCTTATATGCATGTGAGGAATAATGACCACGCAAGACCAGATAAATACGCATACCATCTCNGTGCTGGTGGATAATGAAGCNGGNGTGCTGGCGCGCGTTATCGGCCTGTTTTCGGGNCGCGGCTACAATATTGACAGCCTGACCGTGGCGGAAGTTGACGATGGGGCGCNCACCTCGCGCATCACTGTTGTCACCACCGGTACGCCNATGGTGATNGAGCAGATTAAAGCCCAGCTGGGCCGTCTNGTGCCGGTGCATCGCGTGGTCGACCTGACNNTGGAAACCGACAGCGTTGAGCGCGAATTGGCGCTCATCAAAGTGTCTGGCAAGGGCGAAGCCCGCGTCGAGGCTTTGCGNATGTCGGAAGCGTTTCGCGCCNGCGTGGTCGATGCGACGCCGGACAGTTTCGTCTTCGAGCTGACCGGACGGACAGAAAAAATCAATGCGTTNATCAGCCTNATGCGTCCCTTGGGACTGAAAGAAGTTTCGCGTACNGGCGTCGCGGCCATTGCGCGCGGCGNCGAGGCCATGTAAACCCATAGCCGAAAAACCCTTTAGCAACCCGTCTTTTGGAGTGACTTTATGGACATGCTTTATGACCGCGATGCGGATANCGAACTGATTAAAACCAAAAAAGTGGCCGTNATCGGCTATGGTTCGCAAGGCCACGCCCATGTGCTGAACCTGCGCGATAGCGGGGTNGAGCAAATTTGNGTCGGTCTGCGCGACGGCTCCGGTTCGATTGCCAAGGCCGAGAGCGAAGGNCTTGAGGTTAAGAATATCGCNGAAGCGGCGGCTTGGGCCGANGTGGNGATGATCCTNACCCCCGACGAGTTGCAAAAAGACATTTATAACGCCGATATCGGGTCAAATTTGCGCGAAGGCGCGATGTTGATGTTTGCCCATGGCCTGTCCATTCACTTCAATCTGATTGTGCCGNGNGCCGATTTGGATGTNGCGATGGNGGCCCCNAAGGGCCCCGGCCATACNGTGCGCGGTGAATTTGCCAGAGGTGGCGGTGTGCCNTGTCTGGTGGCGGTGCATCAAGACGCCAGCGGCCAAGCCNGTGACGTTGCCATGTCCTATGCTTGCGGTCTGGGCGGCGGGCGCTCCGGCATTATCGAAACAACTTTCCGCGATGAGTGCGAAACCGACCTGTTCGGCGAGCAGGCCGTGTTGTGCGGCGGCGTGGTCGAGCTTATCAAGGCTGGCTACGAAACGCTGACAGAAGCCGGTTATCCTCCGGAAATGGCCTATTTCGAGTGCTTGCATGAGGTCAAGCTCATCGTTGACCTGATTTATGAGGGCGGCATCAAAAACATGAATTATTCGATCTCCAACACAGCGGAATTCGGTGAATATGTCTCCGGCCCGCGCGTGGTGACGGATGAAACCAAGGCCGAGATGAAGAAAATTCTCGCTGACATTCAAAGCGGCAAGTTTACCGATCGCTGGATGCAGGGCGGCCAGGAAGAAATCAAGGAGTTTCGGGTCAAGTCTGACGCGCATCCGATTGAGCAGGTCGGCGCGGATTTGCGCGCTAAAATGCCTTGGATTTCCGACAATAAACTGGTCGACCAGTCCAAAAACTAGCGGTTTTTGTTGCTCCGCGCCCGGCTTTGAAGGCGCACGCTCGGCAGGGCCGATTATTGCAACTGCCTGTTTGCTAAATTGCAATGCTGCATATGTGCAGATATAGTATTGCAATTATGAAAAAGCTCGACTGGGACGATTTGCGGTTTTTTCTGGCTGTCGCCGCGGCGGGCAGCCTGTCTGCGGCCGCGCGCGAATTGGGCGTCAATACCACAACCGTTTTGCGGCGCATTGCCAGTCTGGAAGAGGCATTGCAGGCGCGCCTGTTTGAACGCCTGCGTTCGGGCTATGCGCTCACCCAGGAAGGTACCCGTCTGATGGAGACGCTGGAACCGGTTGACCAGCGTTTAACCTCGCTGTCGCGCGATTTTCAGGCCGGCGCGACTTCCCTACAGGGCACGGTCAGGCTGGGTGCCAGCGATATTGTCGCCAGCGGCTTTATTGCCCCGGCTTTGGGCCGGTTTCGCACTGAAAAACCCGATATTGCGCTCGATATCGTCACTGACCCTAGCCTTACGGGGCCGGGCGCGGCACCGCGCGTTCTAAATGCCTTGCGCGATGTCGATCTGGCTTTGCGGCTGGCGCGCCCCACCCAAGGCGACATGCTGGTGCGTAAGCTGGGTGATGTGGCTTACGGGCTTTACGCCACCCCGTCTTATATTGAACGCTTTGGCACAGTGCCCATTAGCGGCGATTTGAGCGGCCATCAGATTGTCGGGGTTTCCCCCGATGACCGACCTTTGGGGCCGGTTTGGTGGCTCTCGCGCGCCGAGCGCAATGCCCGTGTGGTGATGCGCTCGTCAAATGCGGCCGTGCGGCTGGGCACCGTGCTGGCAGATGAGGCACTCGCCGCTTTGCCGTGTTTTGAGGCGGATCAGTTGGCGGGCATTGAGCGCGTCGCTGGCCCCGAACTTATCGGCGGGTTGGANCTGTGGTTNCTAACGCGTTCCGATCTCGCCCAGCTCGGCCATGTGCGCGCNGTGATGGATTTTCTGGTCGCCGAAGTCAAGGCNCGAACAGGCGAGTTGTCGGGGCGGNGATCTTGTTGAATTTGCTTGNTTCTAGGCCCGCGCTTAGATAAACAAATAGAGNTGAAACTACAGNNAATGTGGATNTGAATGGCACATANGGGTANCACGATGACGGGACAAAGCTTGCNTGNGCCNCAGCGCNCTTTTGCATGCNTGTCCGCGCGCGTGAAATCCGATCTGGAAATCCTTCTCCTTATGTGCCCCTGAGACCGNACAGTCCATGCAATGGCNCGTTCTCAGGGGNTTAAAAAAGAGAAANTAATCTATCCGGAAAAACCCGGACTTTGAGAAGGATAAACACATGACCAATCAAACAAAACAACAGGGATCGAACGCNGACCGCGTATTGATTTTTGACACCACCTTGCGCGANGGNGAGCAGTCTCCCGGCGCATCCATGACATTGGGCGAGAAATTGCGNGTCGCCGAACTGTTAGACACAATGGGCGTCGACATTATTGAGGCCGGTTTTCCNATTGCGTCCAATGGTGANTTTGAAAGCGTGAGCGAGGTCGCAAAGCTGGTTGANAACGCGCANGTGTGCGGGNTGGCGCGCGCTGGCGAAAAAGATATNGACCGCGCTGGCGACGCTCTNAAGCANGCCAAAAACCCGCGCATCCATACNTTCATTTCCACCAGCCCGGTGCATATGAAACACAAGCTGCAAATGCAGCCGGACGAAGTGATGGAGGCCATTGCCTTNAGCGTCACGCGCGCGCGTAANTATACCNANAATGTCGAATGGTCGCCCGAAGACGCNACCCGCACCGACCCTGATTTTCTGTGNGCGGTTGTNGAAACGGCGATNAAGGCCGGTGCCACGACGNTCAATATNCCCGACACGGTGGGCTACACCATGCCGCAGGAATATTTTGAAACCGTGACCATGTTNCGTAACCGTGTGCCGAATATCGACAAGGCNNTGATTTCCACCCATTGCCACAATGATTTGGGGCTGGCGGTTGCCAATTCGCTGGCNGGTGTTCAGGCNGGTGCCCGCCAAATCGAATGCACGATTAACGGTATTGGTGAGCGTGCGGGCAATGCNGCGCTGGAAGAAATTGTTATGGCGATGAATGTGCGCGCCGATTTGATGGCACAGTGGACAAACATNGAAACCACTTTGCTGGCNCGCGCCTCCAAGCTGGTGTCGTCGGTAACGGCGTTTCCGGTGCAGTATAATAAGGCGATTGTCGGGCAAAATGCGTTTGCCCANGAAAGCGGTATTCATCAGGACGGTATGCTGAAAAACAATCAGACATACGAGATTATGACGCCGGAAAGCGTCGGCATTTCGCAGTCATCGCTGGTTATGGGCAAGCATTCGGGCCGCCATGCGTTCCGCGAGAAGATCCACGAATTGGGGTATGAGCTGGGCGACAATCAAATGCAGGAAGCTTTTGTGCGCTTCAAGGATTTGGCCGACCGCAAAAAACATGTNTTCGATGATGACCTCATCGCATTGGTGGATGANGAAGTTGCCAAGGGCGTCGATGCCATCAAGCTGGTTTCGCTGCGCGTGATTTCTGGTTCCGAGGGGCCGCAATCGGCTGATCTGGAGNTGGAGATTAACGGCGAACAACANGCCGTGCAAAGCACTGGCGACGGGCCTGTCGANGCCACGTTTAACGCNATNAAAGCCTTGTTNGAGCATGACGCCGTACTGCAATTATATCAGGTACATGCGGTGACCGAGGGCACTGATGCACAAGCTGAGGTNAGCGTGCGTCTGGAAGAAAACGGCAAGACCGTTACNGGACGTGGNGCCGACACCGACACCATGGTCGCCTCGGCGCGCGCTTATGTCAGCGCATTGAATAAATTAATCATNAAACGGCAAAAGACGGCACCGGACNCTGAGAGTGCTTGGTCGTCTGTCAGGGGAGTATCCGATGCTTAACAGTCTTTTAGCCATGTTTTCNGCCGATATGGCCATCGATCTTGGAACGGCGAACACGCTCGTCTATGTGAAAGGGCGNGGCATTGTTTTGAACGAACCGTCGGTGGTGGCGATTTTCGAATCCTCCGGTCGCAATCGTGTGCTGGCTGTTGGCGATGAAGCGAAAATGATGCTGGGGCGTACNCCCGGNAACATCAANGCCATTCGGCCGATGCGCGACGGTGTGATTGCCGATTTCGATGTCACCGAGGAGATGATCAAACACTTCATCCGCAAGGTGCATAATCGGCGCTCCTTCGCCAATCCGCAAATCGTNGTATGNGTGCCGTCNGGGGCCACGGCTGTCGANCGTCGCGCCATTCAAGAAAGCGCNATGTCCGCGGGNGCGCGNCGTGTGTTTTTGATTGAAGAGCCGATGGCAGCCGCCATTGGNGCCGGTCTGCCGGTTACTGAGCCGACAGGCTCGATGGTGGTTGATATTGGCGGCGGCACTACGGAAGTTGCTGTGCTGTCGCTTGGCGGCATTGTNTATTCGCGCTCGGTGCGTGTTGGTGGCGATAAAATGGATGAGGCGATTATCGNGCACATCCGGCGCAANCATAATCTNCTNCTTGGNGAGTCGAGCGCGGAGCGTATCAAAAANGANGTNGGNACGGCNATGATGGCGCCNGGCGAAGATGGCGCGTCTGTCAAAATCAAGGGNCGCGATCTGATGAACGGNGTGCCGCGCGAAGTGTCTTTGACNCAGCGCGAAATTGCCGAAAGTCTTGCCGAGCCNGTTGGCGCTATTGTTGAAGCGGTTAAGGTGGCGCTTGAGGCGACACCGCCNGAACTCGCCGCTGANATTGTCGATAAGGGCATTGTTATGACTGGCGGCGGCGGCTTGCTGCANAATCTTGATGCNTATTTGCGCGAGGCGACAGGCCTGCCAGTGTCGATTGCCGATGAAGCGCTTTCGTGNGTTGCGCTGGGCACNGGGCGTGCCCTTGAGCACATCAAAACCATGAAGCATGTTCTTTCAGCGGCCTATTAATGCACNATAGGTTTGGGAGCACGAAGTGGCGAGTTTTAAATCAAGGCGCAGCGAACTTCGTGTCATCAGCGTTTCTGGCATTACNCTAATTTGTCTGCTGTTTGCGGCAATCTGTCTGGTNTTTGTNGCTCGCAATGANCGCCTTATCGGTAATTTGCGACAGCTTATGTCGGATGTGNTNACCCCGACCTATGACCTGATTTCCCGCCCCAGTCTTGAGCTTCGCAAAATGCGAAATGTCGCGACCAATCTGGTCGATTTGCAGGCNAGCTATCNGGAACTGGAACTGGAAAATCAGNGCCTGCGCGAGCAATTAGNCGAATTGCNGCGNAANCGGGTGCTGCTCGACCGCTATCGNGAGTTGCTGGCNCTGCCGGTNGAGCCCGACCTGCATGTCATTTCAGCACGCGTCATTGCNGATTTGCAGAGCCCGTTTGTACGAACGCTGGTGGCAAATACCGGACACCTNGCCGGTGNCAAAGAGGGCCAGGCAGTGACCGGCGGGCGCGGTCTTATCGGGCGTATCGTGTCGGTTGGGCGCGTCTCCAGCCGTTTGTTNCTGCTCACAGATTTNAACAGCCATGTGCCCGTGCTGATAGCCCCNAAAAACACNCGCGCCATTCTTTCCGGNAATAANGCCGACNATCCGNTATTGCGGTTCTTGCCCAAAAACACGGTGATTGAAGANGGGGCCGAGGTGGTTACNTCCGGNGATGGCGGGCAGGTGCCCATCGGCATTCCCGTCGGGGTTGTGCGTATTGACGATGACGGGCGCCCNTTTGTCNAACTGCAAGAAGACCTGCACAANTTGAGCTATGTNCGGGTTATTTNGACCCGCGANATTGCCCCGCCGCCGCGCGAAACCGAGGCNCAAACTTTGCCGGGCGCGGGCCGATGAGCGGGCAGACCCCGGCCGGCGTGCAAACGCCCGGNCAGCGCGTNCTGGTNGATGTGCTGCCGCTGTTTCTGANTTTTTTCCTCATTCTGATGGGGCANATGTCGTCAGGGTTTGAGCTGACCGCGCATTTNGATCCNGCCTTNTTTCTGGTTCCGGTGTTTTTTCTCGCANTGCACAGCAGGCGCAATTTCACCCCTGTCATCATTATGTTTTTGGGCTTTTTCAAGGATGTTGTTGACGGCACGCCGGTCGGCTTTTGGGGNGTNCTNGTGACTTTCTTTTACTTCGCCGCACAAGGCCAGCAGCAAGTATTGGTGCGCGCCAGCTTNCGCGGGCGGTGGCTGGGCTATACCGGCATTTGTTCGCTCACNTTTTTAATCGGCTATCTGATAGCCGCGGTGCGNGACGATATGCTGAGNCTGNTTTGGCTGAGCATGGGCTCGGCTGCACTGTCGTCTTTGTGGTTTTTGCCAATTAGCCTANTATTNGGGCTGCTAATNGCAGAAGAGCAGGAGTAGNCCCGAACCCATGGCTGGCTTTGAAGATGATGCAACAACCTTTACCCGCCGCGGGCTAGTGCTNGGCGNGTCGCAGGTCGCGCTGTTTTCNTTGCTGGCCGGGCGTTTGCAATATCTTCAGGTTGCGCGCAGCGACCTTTANGCCACGCTTGCCGAAGACAATCGCGTAAACGTCCGGCTGATGGCGCCCCCGCGGGGGCAAATTTTCGACCGCAATAAAATNAAGCTGGCCGATAATGACCAAGACTTCCAAGTTGTCCTGATACCCGAACAGGCNGGCGATCTTGACGCCACGGTTGCCAAGCTTTCCCAATTGCTNGATTTCTCNGACCGCCAGCAAAAAGACCTGCTGCGTCGCGCGCGGCGCGGCCCGAAATTCCGGCCCCTTACAGTGGCCGAAAATCTGAGNTGGGAAACATTTTCGCAAGTTAATCTGAACCTGCCATTTCTNTCCGGTGTGCAGCCGCGTGTCGGCGACCGGCGCATTTACAGCTTTGCCGATGCCACCGCGCATACNGTCGGCTATGTGGGCATCGAAACCCAGCGCGACATTGAAGTGCATGGCAATGCACCGTCCGACATGGTTGGGCGCAGCGGTATCGAGCGATATTTTGAAGCTGCGCTNCGCGGCGAAGCGGGCGTGCGCCATGTNGAGGTTAACGCGCATGGGCGCACCGTGCGCGAACTGGCTTTTGACCCCGGTCNNCCCGGCGCGGATGTCGAACTGACGCTGGATATTGATTTACAAAAATTTGCCCATGAGCGCATGGCNGGGCNTAGCGGGTCGGCCATTGTTATGGATACGCAAACCGGCGATTTGCTNTGTATGGTGTCGACACCNGCTTTTGACCCCAACATGCTATCGCANGGGCTGGATTCCAAAAGCTGGAANGAAATGGTCGCGCANGAGCGCAAACCCCTGATGAATAAAGTGATGCGCGGGCAATATTCNCCCGGCTCCACTTTCAAAATGCTNGTCGGGTTGGCCGCGCTTGAAACAAAGGTCATCACGCCGGACGAGCCGATAGAATGCACCGGCATTTATTCCTTCGGCGGCGAAGATTTCCACTGCTGGAAAGATGAAGGCCACGGCCCGATGCGGTTTGAAGAGGCCATCGCGCAATCATGCGATACATATTTTTATGAAATCGCGCGGCGTCTCGGCATCGACAATATCGAGAAAATGGCGCGCCGCTTTAATCTCGGTCAGCCGACGGGCATTGAAATTGGCGGCGANAAATCCGGCATTGTGCCGGGNCGCGANTGGAAGCGGGCAAATNATGATGCTGGCTGGCGCACGGGNGAAACANTGATTACNGGCATCGGGCAGGGCTTTTTNCTGGTCACGCCGCTGCAATTGGCTGTTATGACGGCGTCGCTGGCAAATGGCGGTTTCATCGTGCGCCCGCGCCTTATTCGCAGCACTGAGNCAGTGCCGGCNCAGCCCATTGGCCTGGATGCCGAGCATCTCGCGCGGGTAAACCGCGCCATGTATAAAGTCGTCAACCGGCCNTTGGGCACGGCNTATGANTCCTCAATTCTCATTAACGGCAATCGCATGAACGGCAAAACCGGCACTGTGCAGGTGCGCCGCATTTCCAAAGACGAGCGCGAAAGCGGTGTNTTGTCGAATAAGGAACTGGATTGGCATTTNCGCGACCATTCNCTGTTTGTCGGTTATGCGCCGCATAAAGANCCGCGCTATGCCATTTCAATCGTNATCGAACATGGCGGCGGCGGNGCTTATGTNGCNGCGCCCATCGCGCGCGATATCATGGCCGAATTGCTCCGCAATGAAGGCCGTGTGCGCGAGGCACGGGCATCATGAGTTTTACNGGCACNANCGGTTNNCGCGAGGGCGGGTTTGCNTTCGGTCAGGGCCTCAATTGGGGGTTGATACTGACNGTATTTCTGCTGGGGCTTGTCGGCGTCGGCACATTATATTCAGCCGCAGGCGGCTCGTTTGAGCCATGGGCNTGGCGCCACGCNCTGCGNTTNATTGTCGGGCTTTTTCTGATGCTCGTGGTGGCNGCNCTNGATGTGCGGGTCTTNTACAATGGTGCNTATCTGGTGTTTGGCGCNNTGCTGCTNCTGCTATTGAGCGTGCAACTCTTTGGTGATGTAACCATGGGGGCCAAGCGCTGGATTGATCTGGGCATTGTGACCGTGCAGCCGTCGGAATTTATCCGNCTTGGGGTGATATTGGCACTGGCGCGGTTTTANCAGTCGATCCATCAAGATGTCGTNTCGCATTTTCAAAACCTTTTTGTGCCNGCGCTGGTCATTTTGGTGCCNGTTATGTTNATCATNAACCAGCCTGATCTTGGNACCACCATTATGCTGGCGGTGAGCGGTGTCGGTGTTTTGTTTCTCGCCGGGCTGAATTGGCGATATTTTGCCGCCGGNGCTGTNGGCATTGTNGCGACCGTTCCNTTGGTGTGGCAACGCCTGTTNGATTATCAAAAAGAGCGCGTGCTGGTTTTTNTNAACCCGGAGCGCGATCCGCTGGGCGCGGGCTATCANATCATNCAGTCGAAAATTGGCATTGGGTCGGGTGGCCTGTTCGGNAAAGGCTTTAGCGAGGGCACCCAAAGCCGGCTCAATTTCCTGCCNGAAAAGCACACGGATTTCGTGTTTACAATCTATGCCGAAGAAATGGGNTTTATCGGCAGCGTATTTTTGCTGGTGCTNTTTGTGCTNTTGCTGNTGCAACTGGCCTTTATCGCCAATCAGATGCGTAACCAGTTTGCCCGCCTTGTGGTTGGCGGCATCGGGTTTTCCCTGTTCGTTTATATTTTCATCAATCTGGCGATGGTGATGGGGCTGGCGCCGGTGGTTGGCGTGCCATTGCCGTTCATCTCTTATGGCGGNACCTCCATGCTCACCTTTTTGATAAGCATTGGTGTCGTGCTCAGTCTTGAGCGTCAGGTAAGGGTTGAAATGTCGCGCGGTTAAACGCCGGTGCTTGCGTCTCCGGCCAGCAAAGCGTTCAGCTTGCCCGTTTCTTCAAGCATATAGAGATCGTCGCAACCGCCAATATGTGTGCCGTTTATGAATANTTGNGGCACGCTTGTCCGCCCGTCGANGCGCGCACTCATCNCNGCGCGNTTATCGGGGTCNACGACAACAATCTCTTNAAANACAGCCGATTTNGCACGCAACAAATCTTTTGCTGCGTGGCAAAACGGGCAGGTCGGCGTTGTNTAAATTTCTATTGTCACCAGAAACTCCTGTCATCAACATACGGATAACNGCGNTTTTGGCAAGGGNGACGNTAAATTANTCNGCGGCTTCGCCAGCAGCATCAACTGCGGCNTCGTNCAGCATGGTCAAATTACCAGCAACCATTCGACCATTGCGGCCTTCCTGCATTTCAAACTCNACACGTTGGTCTTCAAGCAATTGCTTGTAACCCGACGCCTGAACCGCCGTAACGTGAACAAAACAGTCATCCGACCCGTTATCTGGGGTGATAAAGCCGTACCCCTTGGCAGAATTAAACCATTTTACAGTACCTGTAAGCATACTCGCCTCCATTGTTTTGAAAGCGCGCCGAAGCAGATATGCCGTCCAATCGAGTAAGGCGCATGGATTGGACACAATGCTACNNAGNNGNAATTAGGTCGCNGTNNGAAAAAAACCAGAAATTAAACGTGTATATTGGGGAAACGNTCNTAGCTTGCACGAACNAGGTTTTGCAAAAACTGGTCTGTGCAGGCGNTCCAACTGTATTTTTCGGCGTGTNTGCGGGCTTGNTTGGCNGTTACCTGCAATGCCTGNTCCACTGCTTTTGNNAGATTTTCATCCATAAAAGCNGCTTTTGTGTCGCCNAGCACNTCAAGCGGTCCGGTNACAGGANACGCCGCNACAGGCAGGCCGCTTGCCATTGCCTCNAGCATNACCAGACCGAAAGTATCGGTCAGGCTGGGGAATACGAAAACATCGCCGCTGGTGTAATGTGCGGNTAAATCTTCGCCGAATTTTGGGCCGGNAAACACTACTTCGGGGTGTTTCTGCCTCAACGNTTCCAATTGTGGGCCGCCGCCCACCACGAGCTTTGTNCCAGGCANGTCNAGGTTCAAAAATNCNTCAATGTTCTTTTCAACCGATACGCGACCCACATACACACTNACGGGTTTTGGCAAATCAAGAGCGGGCTTTCGCCGCGGCGTGAATAGNTCAGTATCAACCCCNCGCGTCCAGCTAACAACATTTNNGAAACCATGCGCTNCCAGTTCGCTTTCAAGTGTCTGNGTCGCGACCATNACGGCGGCCGACGGCGCGTGAAANCGCCGAATAATGGCGTAGCCCCAGCCTGTCGGNACGCGCAACATGGNNGACATATATTCGGGAAATTTTGTGTGNTAGCTTGTNGTGAAAGCAAGNNCGCGTTTGACGCATAAATTCCGTGCTGCCCATCCCAGNGGNCCTTCNGTGGATATGTGAATGGCATCGGGCTCAAATTCATNNACAATTTGTCGGATTTTGCGGGCGCTGAAAAGCGACAGCTGAACTTCCGGGTATACTGGCAGGGGTACGGTATAAAACATGTCGGGTGTTATTGTACGNACTTCGAATTGGCGNGCGCGCAAGTGGTCAATAACATTCTGCATNGTGCGGACAACGCCNTTAACCTGCGGGTGCCANGCATCCGTAACAANCAGNATCCGNTTCATGCGGGAAGCGCACTTTTNGGTTTTGTGCGCGCGNCCCCTGTTCGANTGCCGACAATATCGGCCCAATTTATAATCTCCCAGCGCCCATNATGGTGCTCGACCAANGCNGTNCAACTTTCAACCCAATCACCGTCATTCATATATTGAATTGACCCGATTTGTTTNATTTCGGNGTGGTGAATGTGNCCGCAAATAACGCCTTGAACATCGTGGCGCTCAGCTTCACGCACCACGGCTTCNTCGAAATCNCTGATAAATTGAACAGCGTTTTTAACCTTGATCTTCAGATAGGAGGACAANGACCAGTAACGCATGCCGAGTAAACGGCGNACGCCGTTCATGAACGTGTTGAGGGCAAGNACGGCGTCATAGGCGTGGTCNCCCACATANGCCAACCAGCGCGCATAGAGCACCACATTGTCAAAGGCGTCGCCATGNATGACGAGATANTTTTTGCCGTTCACGGCCTTGTATGTGTCGGTNANGCGCACCTCAATGCCGCCAAAATGCGTGCCNCAATAACGCCGCAAACCCTCATCATGATTTCCCGGCACNTANATAATTTCTGTTCCTTTGCGCGCTTTACGCAAGATTTTTTGTACAACGTCATTGTGNGATTGNGGCCAATACCAACTGCGTTTGAGGCGCCANCCGTCAACAATNTCNCCGACAAGATATATTTTCTCACNGTCGTTATATTTCAGGAAATCAAGAAGCAAATCCGCCTGACATGCNCGCGATCCCAGATGGATATCCGACAGAAAGATTGTTNTGTAGTGATTNGTTTGCGGGTTANCGTCGCGTGGCGTAANAAGCTGTTGCATTGCAANTCCCTGATCCAAATCTCNTAAGCGNTATTTGGCAAACAAGTATTACAAATTTATAANGTCCCTAAGTTNNTGAATNTTNTTANCAATCTTCNTCNTCAGTNATCGTCATCGGGTGGCGGTAACTCCAATTTTGCTGGTACCACCCGCATATTTGATTCGCGAAACGGCTCGACCGCCACAATGCGAACCGTGCCATATCGCGTGACGACGCTTACCTCGCGCGGAGCCATAAACCCGCTATTGCCAATGCCGGCGAATTCGAGGTTAACGGGGCGCATATCTGCGGCGCGCTCATAGGTTTTTTCCGGATATCCGGCCACCGGTTCCCAGCGCACCCGGCAGGCAATATGGCCGGGCGCGGTGACAAAGGGCGCGCCCTCCATATCTTCGGGGTTCAGCCTGGCAAGGCGGCGCCCGTCATATAAACGCATGGGCGTCCGGCAAAACGCATCGCCTTTTTCCGGGCCTTGTCGCACAAGCAGGGAAAGAAACGGGTCGCGTGTGCCGGGCCCGACATCTTCCATACTGATCGGCACCACCACTTTCTGCGGTCTTTCCGATTTATAATTGGTTTCATAGCCGACCGGCGCGCCATCGGCATAATCAAGCCGGGCAAAATTTATGCTGTCGTCACCTGTCCAGCTATAGTGCAGCGATTGCGGCAGGAGATTGGCACCCTGCAATTTTCCCGAAGTTTTGACGAGGCCGCTGGCGTCGGAGAATACAGCGCCCAGACCTGACGAGCGCAGCAAAGCCGATAACTGGTATTGCTGGTCGGTCACGGCCAGTTCCACATCGGCGCGCGCCATAAGAATGCCCCGCAGATAAATCTTATAGACGGAGATATATGTGGTCGGCGTGAAAGTGGCAGGTGCGGCCGCCACCGGCGCGGCGGCAGTCAAAAGCGCAAAAGCGATGGCAAAACGGGTGATTGCACGTTCCTCATATTTAAGTTCGAGACAGTGTTACGCAGTCCGAGACAGTGTTACGCAGTCTGACCCGTATTTTCAATATCGGCACGCAACGTGCTGGCTGCCAGCCATAAATGCACCGACGCCCAGAGCGCAAGAAGCGCTGAAGTGACCATAGCATAAGGCAGGGCGCGGGCACCGTAATCGGTCGAAAAATAATCGCTCAACACGCCGATCATCAGCGGCCCCAAGCCCAGCCCGATAATATTATTGATGAACAGCAAAATCGCCGAGGCCAGCGAGCGCATTTCCGGTCTTACCAGCGTGTGCAACATGGCAAGTGTCGGCCCGAAATAAAGCGCCCCGACGCTGACCGGAAAAGCCAGCAGGATAATCGCCAAGGTCGCGTCGGTGGCAAGATAAGCCCCCACCGAAAACGGCAGGCCGACCAGCGCCAAAATAACAATAAGCCACAAATTCCAGCGCACATCGCGCTTGCCGAGGCGGTCGGCGAAATGCCCGCCCAGCGCCGTGCCGATGCCGCCGCCAATGCCGATGAGCAGGGCCAATATCTGACCGACNTCAATCGTTGTCATGGCGTGCACGCGCACGAAGTAAGTCGGCAACCACGCAATCGCGCCATAGCCGACCGTGACCACCAGAGTTGAGCCGATTATGAGNTGGCGCAGGGTTTTATTNTGCAGGATATAGCGCGCCACCTCGCCCAAGGGCGGGGCTTNTTGCGNTTCTTGCCCGTCGCTCAGTCCGCGCGGCGGGTCGCGCAAAGTGAACATNGCAATGACCACAAGCAGCAGGCCGGGCAGGGCGACNACCTGAAATGCNGTGCGCCATCCGTAATGATGGTTCACCCACCCGCCGACCAGAAAGGCGANCAGNAGGCCNATATTGATNCCNAGNGCNAAAATCGCGAGCGGCGTGGCGCGCTCATTGGGCGCATACATATCNGCAATCATGGCGTGCGAGGGCGGGCTGGTTCCTGCTTCNCCGACACCGACGCCGATGCGCGCCAGCAAAAGCTGTATGAAATTCTGNGNAAAGCCGCAAATAATCGTCATGACTGAGAACAGCGACAGCGAGANGATAATGATTTTTTTCCGGCTCACACGGTCGGCAAGATAGGCGATGGGAATGCCCAGCGTGGCATAGAAAATCGCAAAGGCCANACCCGATAAGAGNCCCAATTGCGTNTCGGAAAGGCCCATATCGAGTTTAATCGACTGCAATAAAATGGCGACTATNTGNCGGTCCACATAATTGGCCGTATAGATGAAGGTCAAAAGNCCGACCGTATANGCCCTGAGAGCCGGCGTAAAATTCNCATCAGTCATTAATAATTAAATCAGGAGAANACCCGTTTTTTCCTTCTTCTGCGGGCGATAAAGCCCGTAACCCCGACNAANATCACCGCNGCAACAAAATAAATCAGCANGCTACCCAGACTGTTNACCATAANGGCGGCGAAAAANTCTGNNGCGATAAAGCGTTCACTGCCTNTCAAAATCGGGTGGAGTTTTTCCATNCAAACGCTGGNAAAAGCAACAAACAAAGACAGCGCNACGGGNGATGCAGTCGGAAACTGAANCCCGAGCCCAAGGGCCAAAATAACCAGCCCNGCAAATGCACTTATATTTGGCGTGAAATTCACGACCAGAACAAAGGTTTCCANANGCATCACCCNGTAACAATCANACCCTGCGGCAAGAATTGTGTCAGGTCAATCAATTAGCGTGCGATGGGCGGATNACCAGCCGGAAATTTCGCGTTTGGTAATTTTTTCGAGCAGGCTTATCGCGCTGTCGGCNTCATTGAGGCAGGGNACGGTGGTGAAATGCGTGCCCCCGGCCTCGGCNAATGTCTCGCGCAATTCCAGATNAATCTCTTCCAGNGTCTCGACGCAGTCCGAAACAAAGCCCGGCGTNATGACGGCAATCTTTTTNGTGCCGTCGCGNGCCAGCGCCTCAACGGTTTTGTCGGTATANGGCTCCAGCCATTTTGTCGGGCCGAAGCGCGACTGGAAGGTCANTTTAAACTTGGTNTCGGGCAGCTTCAGTTTTTCGCGCAACAGGCGGGCGGTTTTTGCACAATGGCAATGATAAGGGTCGCCCTTGTCGAANTATATTTGCGGAAGCCCGTGAAANGACGCCACCAGCACATCCGGTTTCCAGTCCAGCGTTTTGTAATGCGCGCGCACCGACCCTGCCANCGCGNTAATATAAGCCGACATATCGTGCCATGGNGCNGCGGTGCGTACCGCCGGTTGCCAGCGCATATCGAGCAGGGCACGAAACACCTCGTCGTAAACACTGGCNGATGTTGACGCGCTATATTGCGGNTAAAGCGCGATNACGCTGATGCGCTCGCACCCGCGTGCTTTCAGTTNGGNNAGNTTGTNGGCTATCGAGGGCNCGCCATAGCGCATGGCCCATTCGACCTCCAGCGTGTNGCCNAGCCGGTCNTTNAGTTTCTCGGCTTGCNGGCGGGTGAAATAGCGCAANGGGCTTTCATCNGTCTCATCGTTCCAGATTTTGGNGTAAGCGCGCGCTGATTTTCGCGGGCGGGTNTTCAAAATAATNCCGCGCAAAATCGGTTGCCAGATGANCGGCGANGTTTCGATNACCCGCCGGTCNGANAAAAACTGCTTCAAATANGGCCGCANGCCTNTAGCNTCNGGGCTTTTAGGAGTGCCGAGATTAACNAGGAGAATGCCNGTTTTACCNTAGGCAACNGATGGGTGCGCGACGCCGGACATNGGNGCCCTATTGGGCGATAGCCGCTGTCTNGGGCNGGGTATANTCGCGCGAAATGCCCAANGTGANCCACACCTCGGAAAGCGCGGCGACAAGCTCGTCNATCATNGCATCGCTATGCAGCGGCGTCGGCGTAATCCGCAAACGNTCCGTGCCGCGGGGCACGGTCGGGTAATTAATCGGCTGGATGTAGATNTTATGCGTTTGCANGAGCCGGTCGGAGGCNGCCTTGCACAAAACCGGGTNGCCNACCATCAATGGCACAATATGCGTGTCNGTTGACAAAACCGGCAGATTTGCTGCNCGCAGGCGCGCTTTCAAGGTTGCCGCGCGCTNTTGATGNGCGGNNCGNATATTATTGTCCGATTTCAGATGCTGCACGCTTGTCAGCGCACCGGCGGCAATGGCCGGCGGCANCGATGTCGTGAAAATAAAGCCGGNTGCAAAGGANCGNATGGCGTCCACNAGATTGGCNTTGGCGGTGATGTAGCCGCCCATAATGCCGAAGGCTTTTGCCAGTGTACCCTCGATAATGTCGATGCGTGCCATCAGCCCTTCGCGGTCGGCAATGCCGCCACCGNGTGGNCCGTACATGCCCACNGCATGCACTTCGTCAAGATAGGTGAGGGCATTGTATTTTTCGGCCAGATCGCAAANTTCTTTGATCGGCGCAATGTCGCCATCCATCGAATANACGGATTCAAAAATGATAAGCTTGGCGCGCTCATTNCCCGCTTCNCGCAACAGGCTTTCCAGNTGTTCNAGATCATTATGCCGCCAGATGCGTTTGCTGCATCCGCTNTGNCGCACGCCCTCNATCATNGAGGCGTGGTTCAACTCGTCNGACAATATGAGGCAATCGGGCAGNAATTTGCCCAGCGTTGAGATNGTNGCCTCATTGGAAATATAGCCGGATGTAAACACNAGCGCGGCTTCCTTGTCGTGCAGGTCGGCCAGNTCTTTTTCCAGTTCGACAATCACATGGTGCGTGCCGGAAATATTNCGCGTGCCGCCTGCGCCNGCACCCATCATGTCGANGGCNCCTTTCATGGCATCCAACACNCNNGNATTTTGACCCATNCCNAGATANTCGTTCGANCACCANACGGTAATTTCGCGCGGTGTNGCNNNGGAATGATCCCATGCGCGCGGAAANTCACCGGCNCGGCGCGCCANNTCNGTANACACNCGATANCGGCCCTNCGTCGTGCAGNGANCNNANCGCACTGATCNATANATTNNTCGTAATCAAACGACATTGTATCAGCAACANAGCCTATTNCTCGGTAATTAATTGCCATAAACTANCCTTGANGACATAACTGACTGAATNNATAGCATNTAANNACGNGCNTNNTGNNNCATAGNNACCGATATCNGGTTAATTTGCCGCAGGACTATTCNGTNGCGTCTTTATGAACAAANGTNACNGCGTAATATTCCTCGCNATCGAACAAATCNGAAGGTTCGCCGGGGCCATCAATCATCATATANCGNCTTGGTGTTATCTGGCCTTCCATGCGGTAGCCACGCGCGCTCATATTCCGGCGGTGAAATTCCATGGCGGCNGGCGTAAATTCTTTTGCNANAACGGTTATTCTGTCAGGCAGTTTGGTGTTGTCGGCCATCANNTATGCACCTTTTCTGATTTGGGTNTNTTTTNAAAATATCGCTTTAANGCNGAAATGTCGAGNNNATTAGGCTNCATAAACCGCCNNTTTCGCNNCATTTAGTATCCGCCAAGGTCGGCATAGCGGNTGCGGTGAAAATTGGCGTCGCCCAGCATTTGCGNCTGCACGCGCGCGCGNTTCAAAAACANCCCNACATCCACCGCATCNGTCATGCCNATACCGCCATGCATTTGNACGCCCTCNTTNGTNATCAGGCGCGATGCTTCGGACAGGCGCGCNTTGGCAAGACTGGCGGCGCGTGGAATGTCATTGCGGCGTTCTTCAAGCGCTGACAGCGCGTCAAGNACCACNGACTGGCANATTTCCANCTCGCAGAACATTTCCGCCGCGCGGTGNTGCAANGCCTGAAACGTGCCGATAATCGCTTCAAATTGCTTGCGTTCCTTGAGATAGGTGAGCGTTGTGTCAAACACCGTCTCAATNCCGCCCAGCATTTCTGCCGACAGGCAGACGCGCCCCATATCCAGCACATTTTCCAGTTCCGGATAGGCAGCATCCGCCCCGCCCAGCAGAGNATTTGCGGGCACTTTTACGGCATNGAAGGAAATATTNGCCGCATTGCGNGTGTCCACCATTTGCGTGCGGGTGATGGTNACGCCGGGCGTGTCGGCATCAATCAANAACGCTGNAATGCCNTGCGTGTCGCCTGGTTCGCCCGAAGTTCGTGCGNCAACAATCAGCTTGTTGGCAATATGCCCGTCAATNACGAACTTCTTTTCGCCGGACAGCACGAACGCATCGCCGTCGCGGNCCACGGTCATNGCGATATTTGCCGGATTGTGGTGGTTGGTTTCGTCAATCGCCAATGCCAGCAATAACTCACCAGCGGCAACTNTNGGTAACAGTTCTTTTTTCTGGCTGTCGGAGCCAGCGGCCATAATCATGCCAGCGCCCAGCACTGCGGTTGCATAAAGCGGTGAGGCGGCCAGCGTGCGGCCAGCTTCCTGCATGACAATNCCAATGCCCATCGGCCCGAAACCGGTGCCGCCCATTTCTTCGGGGATCAAAATGCCGGCAAAGCCCAGTTCGACAATCTGTTTCCAGACATCGCNGTCGAAGCCGTCTTCGCTGCCATCATCGCGCAATTGCCGCAAATTCGTNACGGGCACTTGTTCGCTAAAAAATTGTTTTGCCATGTCGCGCAACATGGTCTGCTCNTCGCTCAACACAAAAGCCATGGGTNTTCTCCAGTTGTTCNGGANGNGGNATTAGGCNGTCGGNAAGCCCAGCACACGCTTGGCAATCACGTTTAGCTGCACTTCTGAGGTGCCGCCTTCAATNGAATTGCCTTTCGAGCGCAGCCATGACCGCGTAACGGCAAGCTCTTTGCTGTCAAAGCCTTCGCCTTCCCAGCCCAGNGCCTGCGAGCCCATAACGNNAAGCAGCAGCTCAAAGCGCCGCTTGTTCACCTCGGTGCCGTAATATTTGAANATGGATGCCGCCGCGCCCATGCCTTGGCCGGCCTTGGCTTGCTCGCCCGCGCGCTTCATGGTCAGGCCAAAAGCCTGTTGGTCCATTTTATGCTCGGCAATGGCATTGCGAATGGCNGGGTCGGCGATGCGGTCGCCATCAGTGCCGAAGTTTTCCTTGGCAACGGCTTCCATGCCACCCATGGAAGCAGCACCAGCGCCCATGCCCATGCCCGAAATCATGCTGCGTTCATGCTCCAGCAGGCGCTTGGCAATCGTCCAGCCCTTATTCAGTTCGCCGACAAGGTTTTCTTTCGGCACTTTAACATCCGTCAGGAAGGTTTCGCAGAACGGCGACGAGCCCGAAATCAGTTTAATCGGGCGCGCTTCCACACCGGCATCATCCATATCGATCAGCAGGAAGGAAATGCCGTCATGCTTGACCGAGTTATCGGTTCGCACCAGGCAGAAAATCCAGTCGCACTGGTCGGCATAGGACGTCCACACTTTCTGGCCGTTCACCAGATAATGGTCGCCCTTGTCCTCGGCTTTGGTTTGCAGACCCGCCAGATCGGAACCGGCACCCGGCTCTGAATAGCCCTGACACCAGCGAATTTCACCGCGCACGATTTCGCCGATATATTTTTTCTTCTGCTCTTCGTTGGCAAATTCCAGCAGCGCTGGGCCAAGCATCCATAGGCCAAAGCTCGTCAGCGCCGGACGCGCCTTAATGCGGGCAAGCTCTTCCTGAAGAATTTTGTTTTCTTCCTTGGACAGCCCGCCGCCGCCATATTCGGCCGGCCAAGTCGGGGCTGTCCAGCCCTTTGACGCCATATTGTCCATCCAGACTTTGGTGTCCGGGTTCGGGTATGACGCATTGCGACCGCCCCATGGCATTTCGCGTTCGGGCATTGGGGTACGAATGGATGCGGGGCAGTTTTTTTCAAGCCAGGCGCGGGTTTCCACGCGGAAGGTCTCAAGCTCTGACATGTTTTTCTCCTCGAAAAATACTTTGNGCAAGCCTACCATGTCCTTTTGCCAGTGCAAGACCCTGTCCGGTGCGCGCGCGTGGCAAGTGGCCGCAGTAAGTTTGGCCTATGGCATTTTAAAACCGTCGAGATTTTCGCCCGTGCCGGTCGCCACATGGCGTTTGGGTGTCTCGCCTTGGGCGTATTCGCGCACGCTTTGTCCGATCGACACATAACGGCCCTCATCGGCATTATAAGTGTGGGCCGAACTGTGCGGCGTCAGCAAAACATTATCGAGCGCGTTAAAATCATATTGCGACCCCTGATGCGGGCCCCCGCGGTCGGGGTCGGGCTCGGCATTCTCGATATTGACCGGATAGCGGTACCATGTATCCAGCGCGGCACCAGCAATGCGCCGCTCGGAAAGCGCTGTGAACAGGGCATCTTCTACAATCACCTCACCGCGTGCGACATTGACGAGATAGGCTGTCGACTTCATTTGCGCGAAGGCGTCGGCGTCAATCATGCCCTCGGTTTCAGNGTTTAAGTCGCAGGTCAGCACGATATAGTCGCTTTCGCTCAATAAACGCGGCAGGTCGGCTTGTGTGCCGATCCAGTCCAGCCCGCCGGGTGTTTGCGCGCGCGTCGAGCGTGCAACCGCGAGACACCTCATATTAAATGGTGTTGCCCGCTGGACGACCGCCTGGGCAATTTCGCCAAACCCGACAAGCCCCAGAGTTTTGCCGTTCAAATGGCCGTGGCGCGCATCGGGTGCTGCATTGCGCCCGCTACGATGCCAGCGTCCGGCCAGCATATCGGCGTGCTGGGCACGTAAGTCGATCGCGTGTTCTAAAACGCTTGCCATCACATGCTCAGCCATCGAGGCAGCATGACCGCCGGCATTGCACACCATAAGGCCTTTGGGCAGAAATCCNGGGTCGAGCCAGTCGGTTCCAACCCAAGGTTGCGCCACGAGCTTCAGATTTGGCGCAGCCATCAGCGCGCCAAAATTACCCGGTGTTAAAATGAAATCGGGGCCCATAACCGCGACCTCGCAGGTTTCAAGCATAGCATCGCGCGCCGCCAAATCGTAGTCGCACGGCCACACATCAACCNGCCAATCATTCAGGTCGGCAAGCGCGGCTTCGATTAGATGCCCGTATTGGAGACCCATTTCGCCGAACACAGCAATATGTAGGGTCATGTGCGCCTAGCGACTTCCTCGATAGCAAATTCGGTCACGCTTTTATAATCCGCCTTACCATTGGGCGCGCGGAAGGGCGGGCCACCGGCGAACACATGNTTGGGAGATTTATAACCGGCGAGCTTTTCNCGCACGAAAACNNGCAACCCCTGACCGTCAAAATCGGCCCCATCAGCNAGTTTGACCACGGCGGTCACGGCCTGACCCCATTTTTCATCCGGCACGCCGACAACCAGCGCATCTTCCACGCTGTCATGNAGTTTGAGGGCTTCTTCCACCTCTTCGGGGTATATNTTCTCGCCNGCCGANTTGATGCACACCGAGCCGCGTCCGAGCAGGGTCAANGTGCCGTCTTCGGCGACAAGGCAATAATCGCCCGGAATCGAATAGCGCACGCCGCCAATGGTTTTGAAGGTTTTGGCGGTTTTTTCTTCGTCTTTGTAATAGCCCAGCGGCACCGGCCCNCCGAAAGCGATAAAGCCCGGTGTTTCGCTNCCACGNGGAATTTCATTGTCGTTTTCGTCAAACACTTTGCAAAAATCATTGGTGGTGAATTTNGCCGTGCTGACGGGNGCGTCNTTGGTGGTGATTGACGAGCCGAAGCCAACCGCCTCGGATGACCCGAAGCTGTCTGCCAACATCACTTGCGGCATATATTCNAGCATGGCCTGTTTGACNTCCATCGACCACATCACGCCCGACGAAATCATGCTGACAAGGCTCGACAGGTCATAAGCACCCGNATTTTCTTCCAATGCCGCCANCATCGGCTTGGCAAAGGCNTCGCCGACAATCGCGATATTTTGCACACCGCGGCGTTCCACCGTCCGCCATAATTCATCCGCATCCAGCGACGCCGCACCCAGCGTTACAATCGTGCCGCCATTCATCATGGCGGCCATTGCGGTGAANAGGCCCGTGCCATGCATNAGCGGGCAGGCGGGAATGTAAACTTCGCCCGGCCCGTTGGCTTGCAAATGCGCTTTCANCTCGTCCAGCGTTTCAGGNACATCGCCNAGNGCNCGCAAGGCCATTGTTTGGGTTTCGCGCAAGGCATCATGTTCCCACATAACGCCNTTGGGCATNCCAGTTGTGCCGCCCGTATACAAAAACAGCAAATCANCGCCTTCGCGCGCAATGNCCANATTTTCGCCGTTTCCGNTCGCTGTCAGNTGCTCGTAATCANGCGTGTCGGNGGGCAGANCAGCCCCGTCCCCNACTTCGATCCAAAGCTTCACATTTGGCAGGCGCGGGCGCAGGATTTCCACNTTGTCGCGAAANTCCTTGCCATAGACNACGACGGCGGCATCGGAATTGTCNAAAATATAATGCACTTCATCGGCNACATAGCGGTAGTTCACATTGACATGGGTNAGGCGGGCGCGAAAACACGCGGCCAGTGTTTCCATATATTCGGGCCNGTTTCGCATATAAAAGCCGACNTTGTCGCCNATATTTGCGCCGTTTTCCAGCATGAAGCGNCCGAGATTATTGGACCGGCTGCTCATCTGTGCCCANGTGATNTCGCGNTCCCCATGCACNAGCGCCAGATGATTGTCCGGGAGNACCGGAATAATCGTGTCCAGAATATCGCCAAAATTCCACGCCATCAGCTTCCCTCCNAGCCTNTNTCGANAGTGCCGAAGTTAGANCAAAAGAAAATGACAGACCAGCCCAAAAAAATGAGCTATGACTNNCGGCANTTGATCGTCCGGATTTCCGGCGNGNGTGNGNGGAGCTTCATGGATATTCCNTTTCTTTACTGTGTCGCGGGTTTTATTTTGTTGGGTGTATCCGGTGAAGCTTTGCTGCGCGGTGCTGTCACCACCGCCNACCGCCTGAANATTCCGCCGCTTCTCATCGGCCTGACCGTCATTGCCTTTGGCACCTCAATTCCCGAACTNACNGTGTCGNTNAATGCTGCGCGCANCGGNAATCCTGATATTGCCGTGGGNAATGTCGTCGGCAGNAATATTGCCAATATTTTGCTGGTGNTGGGTGCNATGGCNGTGTTCCGGTCGTTTACAATCGATGCTGGAACNCTGAANCGCGATGGTCGGGTCATGCTNGGCGTGTCGTTATTGATGGTTCTGATGGCNCTGAACGGTGTCATNNCGCAATGGATGGGNTTTGCNTTGCTTNCCATTNTGGGNNTTTTCACCTTGCTTNTATACCGTGGCGCGCGCCATGAATCCGATGTNNATGANACNGCGGCCAGCGTNGANGAAANNCTGCTNGAAGGNNNCCTGCNTATGGCTNTGCTGNTTTTGACNGCNGGNTTNGNNGGGGTTTTATGGGGTTCNGACNTGATGGTNNANGGAGCNGTNGGTNTNGCGCANCAGGCNGGNATNTCACAGGCNGTCATCGCCTTGTCGATTGTCGCNATCGGCACCTCGCTGCCAGAGCTGTTTATCTCNCTTTTTGCNTCCNTGCGCGGTCANNCANGTCTCGCGATCGGCAATATTATCGGNAGCAATATTTCCAATATTCTNNTGATACTNGGCGTGGTCGCCAGCNTNGGCCCNCTCAATGTCAGNCCNGAAATCGNCAATCGCGATGTCTGGGTNATGCTCGGCGTGGCAATTNTGGGGCTGGTNTTGATGCGGAGTGCGCGCCGCATGTCGCGCATGGAAGGGCTGTTCAGCCTCNTNCTTTACGCGCTTTATGTNAGCTATCTCTATCTCGCTTAAGCCTGCTTAGGCTCGCTTAGACCCTGNNAGGCCAGNGCCTGCGTCACTATTTTCTAGACAGGTNGGNATAGGGGTGCTACCTCGCCCATNANAGCTNTTCCGCNGGAGATATGTTTTGGANNATTTCGTACGACGACGATAAATTTTTTGAACNCGNACGCNCNNNAGNGGCCNNCGGGAANTTGTCGNTTCGTGCNAAATTTTCTCTTTCAGACACATTCNTCCGGACANGCAAGTTCCGGTTCATTCTGCGGATAAATCATGATTAGCCTTCATTCCACACAACCATCCCATGCCGATGACATNGCTGCCTTGCTGGACAGGTCNTTNGGGCCCGGTTTTCNTGCGCGCACGGCAGAGCGATTGCGCGAAGCCAACACGCCCATTACCGCGCTTNCCTNTATTGCACGCGACGACCAAGAGGCGCTCGTCGGCAGTATAAGCTACTGGCCGGTGCGCCTNGGNGCNGCNNNGGGGCTTTTGCTGGGGCCNCTGGCGGTCGATACCACNGCGCAAGGGAAGGGCGTTGGCCTCCAACTCATGCAGGCAACGCTTGATNTGGTGGATCACGCGCGTTTCANCTTTGTCATTTTAGTGGGCGACCTTGATTATTATGCCCGNGTCGGGTTTGCNATTGCGCCGGACAANGTGCACTTGCCNGGGCCNGTTGATCCGGNGCGGCTGCTGATACGCGCNGAGAAAACGGTCTTNGAAACGCTGTCGGGCACGCTTCGCCCCGCTCCGGAATTGTGCTAATTTCTCGCATAAGGAAATTCTTGCATGACCGANGACNCATCGACACAAAANGNATTGNAAAATGTGATTGCACAGGCCCNAANAGCCGATGGCGGCACCGACNCCCTGCCNCCGGTGCATTTGTGGGAGCCGGATTATTGCGGCGATATCGGCTTGCGTATTGCGCGCGACGGCCAGTGGTATTATGCCGGTTCGCCGATTGGNAGAAAGCGTCTGGTGCGCCTGTTTTCAACGATTTTGCGCCATGATGATGATGGCGAGCATTATCTGGTGACGCCGGTCGAAAAAATTCGGGTGGAGGTGGAAGACGCCCCCTTTGTCGCCACGCTGATGCAGGTGACGGGCAGCGGGCNCGACCAAGTGCTGAGGTTTGANACCAATGTCCATGATTTCGCCACCGCAGGGGCAGACCACGCTCTGCGAATTGANCTGGATCCCACGGACAAAACCCCGTCGCCCTATATTCACATNCGCGCGCGCCTTGAAGCGCTNATCAGCCGTGCGGTGTTTTACGACNTTGTGGCTTTGGGCGAAACGCTCGANGACCAGTTCGGCGTGTGGAGCGAAAATGTGTTTTTCCCNATAGCATCCGCCGCCGATGTNGAAGCCTGGCTGGAGGAAGGCGNNTGAGCAGGGACTACAAAGCNCGCATTCGCCANGCTATTNTGGCCGANCTGCCCGANCACGAAACGCTNTANANCGCGCCGGGTCAGATNGGGGACGGGCGCCTTGACGGGGGACGAAGTCTCAACGGTGATCGCGCACTCAAACTCGCCGCTGTNCTGGTGCCGGTGGTTGANTATGACAATGAGCCGAAAATTCTGCTNACGCGGCGCGCCGACCNTCTNGCGCAGCATTCGGGGCANGTNGCGTTNCCCGGCGGCAAGGTTGAAGCCGAAGATGGCGGCCCGGTTTCCGCCGCTTTGCGCGAAGCGCAAGAAGANATCGGGCTGGCNGCCGAATATGTTGATGTTGCAGGNTTTTTAAGCACNTATGAGACCGGGTCGGGGTTCAGAATTTTACCGGTGGTCGGCTTTGTTCGCCCCGGTTTTCAGCTTGAGATNNACCATAATGAGGTCGCCGAAACTTTCGAGGTGCCGCTGGAACTCATGATCAATGAGGCCAATTACAGCCGGCANGAAATTGAATGGGAAGGCCGCATGGAGGCCTANTACGCGGTTGAGTATCAAGGTTACAATATATGGGGCGCGACCGCCGGCATGTTGCGTAATCTCAGCAGGAGGATGCAGACATGANGCGCGTGATTTTNTGGAACCTGTTTTTATTTCTCCTGCCTTTCGTGCTNACCGCGCTGTGGGCCATGTGGGTNCGCCGCACCAGCCCGCGCGAGGCGGTTTTGCGAAGCTGGTCGCAAGCCNCGCTTGTTGGCGCNATTTTGGTGATATCCAGCCTTCTGGTCTGGCGGTTTTCGACCGGCGACGCACCGGAAAAAACCTATATCCCCCCCGCTTTAAAAGACGGTCAGGTTGTGCCTGGCCGTTTTGAATAAGCCGCGTTGACTGAGCCATCACAATCGCCAAACNTGCACGGCGCGCCATGGCTTGCCCGACCGCAAGCCCAGCGGCTGCTTGAANTTTTGTCCCCNGAAGGCGAGGAGACGCGCTGTGTCGGNGGGTGTGTCCGCGATACGCTGGCCGGTACTGCCGACNNGCATGTCGAGGTCGATATGGCAACCACGCTGACGCCGGANNCNGTTTTGGCGCNTCTGGAAGAAGCTGGCATTCGTGCNATTGCCNCCGGCCTCTCGCATGGCACGGTCACGGCAATTTTGCNCGGAGATGATGACGCGCCCAGCGACAAAACCCAAAAGCCGCCAACCGATAAATATGAAATCACCACCTTGCGGCGCGATGTCAGGGGCGACGGGCGCCATGCCGAAGTTGTGTTCGGGCGCGATTGGCACGAAGACGCGATGCGCCGCGACCTCACAATCAACGCGGTTTATGTCGACCGCCACGGCACGGTTTATGATCCTACCGGCTCCGGTCTTGCCGATATTGCGGCGCGGCGTGTGCGCTTTATCGGTGAACCGGCGCAGCGCATCAGGGAAGATTATTTGCGTATTTTGCGGTTTGTGCGGTTTTACTTCCGGCTCAGCCCGGATGTTGCGCCCGATGCCCAAACGGTCGCGGCGATAAACCAAGCCAGCGCGCAGATTGCGACGCTTTCCGGCGAACGCCGCCAATCCGAGTTTATGAAAATACTGGCGCTGGCAGAGGTCGAAAAGGCGGTGGATTTTCTGGCCCGTGTCGGCGCGCTTGAAACCACTTTGGGAGATGCAAGCAATTCGGGTGACGGGGCATGGAATTTTGCCCGCCTCTCGTCCATGCTCGCGTATGAACAGGCTTTGCCTGCGCCTTCAGACGCTTTGTTGCGGTTGGCAGCGCTGATGCCGGATTTGCAAACTGCCGAGGCGGTGGCGGCGTCTTTGCGCTTGTCGCGCCGCCGCACGCAGCGCATGGGCGCGATACTTGACCATCCCGGTGCCGATCTCGTGCANCGGCCGCAACATTATTTGCATTATAACGGCGCGCCATATGTGTCCGATCAGGCGGTTATGGCGCTGGCTGATGGAAAAATTTCACCAGCTGAAGCCGGTTCAGTGCTGGCACTGGCAAATGACTGGGTGGCACCGCGCTTTCCTTTGCGCGGCTCTGACATGGCCGCGGCGGGCATGCCCGAAGGCCCGGCCATGGGGCGCTTGCTGGCCGAGTTGGAAGCGTGGTGGGTGGCGCAGGATTTTCCGACCAAACAGGTCGTCGAAGCCGAATTTCACCGGCGCTGGCCTTCTGATGATGATTAAAATGTCGGGCTTTAAAGCCAGATAACATCAGGGCCAGATAACACTGGGCGGCATGGAAGACAAAATACTGTCGACATTGCCGCCGGTTTTGAGCCCGAACATCGTCCCGCGATCATAAAGCAGGTTAAATTCGACATAGCGCCCGCGCTGGCGCATCTGGTTCTGGCGGTCTTCTTCGGTAAAAGCTTCGCCGAGCCTGCGGGCGGTAATTTCCGGATAAACATCAACAAAGGCGCGCCCGACATCTTGGGTAAAGGCAAAATCGGCCTCCCAGTCGCCCGTGTCGAGGTGGTCGTAGAAAATGCCGCCTGTGCCGCGGGTCTCGTTGCGGTGGGGCAGAAAGAAATAATCATCGCACTCGGCTTTGAAGCGGGGGTAGTAGTCCGCGTTATGGGCGTCGCAAGCACNCTTGTAGGCGGCGTGAAAGTCGCGCGTGTCTTCGTGGGTTGGCGTGCGCGCGGCGGCCAGCATCGGGGTCAGGTCGCCGCCGCCGCCAAACCAGCTTTTGGTGGTGACGACCATGCGGGTGTTCATGTGTGCCGTGGGTGCATGCGGGTTGGCGGGATGGGCGATGACCGAAATNCCCGCNGCCCAAAAGCGCGGGTCTTCTTCGGCNCCGGCCACNTGGCCTCTGAACTGCTCGGAAAACTCGCCATAGACGGTGGANATATGCACGCCCGCCTTTTCGNAAACNTGCCCGCGCAACATCGACATCTCGCCGCCGCCCAGATCTACNGACCCGTCGCCGCGCTGCCATTTTTCGCGNACGAAAGTGGCNCCATCNGGCTCCAGAGCCTCAAGNCGCGCGCATAAGTCATCGCGNAAGCAGCGAAACCAGTCGCAAGCGCGTTGCTTGCGCGGGGCCCAAGCGTCTGTNTCGCTTGAAGTAGCCGTNNCGGTTTGGGTGCCGGATTGCGTGTCGTTCATAGTGCCCCCGAANNCATGTTTCGCGGTTTTATCAGATTTGAATTTACTNCGAAAGGGCGCGCGGTCGCGCATGCCTGCGACGGATTGTATTTGAAAAGCCCCNNACAATCTTTAGGCTGANTNAAAAGCTGATATCTATCCGGCTTNCTGTNAAAGGAGTGCTCGATATGAGCNACAAGAGCGACATNCGTATTATTTCCTATTTGCCGAACCCGCGCGTCTATAANGCAACGATTGTGGCNCGCTATTCCGGTGCCNTGATTGATGTGATCGGCGACCAGCCCCCCGAAATGGCGAATTGGCTGTGGGATTATCAGGCCGTCAAAATGACCGATGCGGAAAAGCAAACCCATGCCAGCGCCCGCCGCACGGCCAAAACCGGCTTTTCGGGCGCGCTTTATAAAACGGACGCTTTTTTGCGCGCCAACCCGTTCGGTGATATTCCCGCGGCCTTCGCCGAAGACGGGACAATGGGCATATTTGAATCGAACAGCATCATGCGTTTGGCGGCATTGACCGGGCCAAACGCGCCCGCGCTTTATGGCGCGAGCCCGGCGGCACGCGCGCGCATTGACGGGTTTCTGGACAAGACCTTGTTGTTCGCCGATATCATCCAGAAATATATTCTCGCCGGTGACAAGCTGGACGCCGCGCTGCATGGGACAATGGCGGAAGCGTTTCGAAATTATTGCGCGGCGCTTGAGGCTGCCCTTGGGCACCACGCCCATATATCGGGTGATGCGCTCAGCCTGTCGGATGTGGTGCTGGTGTGCGAACTGGCACTGATGAGCAATGAAAGCCGCATGGCCGAGCAGCTGGCGGCGGCCAAACTGCCAGCGATTTTGCCGGAGTTGAAAAACTTTCCGGCGCTGCATGCCCATGTCACCGACCTTTTGAGCCGCGCGGAGTTTGCCGAAGACCTTTCGGGATATGCGGGCTTTATTCTGGCCTAATCGGTTTCTGCTTCTGCTTCTGCACCCATCTAGGTTTGGCGTGAGGTCAAAGCCAGCGGTTTAGGAAATTTCGCCCACATCCAAAATGCGCGCGGCTTCGATATTATCGGCATCCAGCATGAAGGCCACGCGCTCAAGCGCGGAGATAATCAGGGTCTGCTCCCACGACTTCAATTCGCCGAATTTTGTGGAGAATTTTTCGTGCAGCATCACGGGCGCTTCCTCAAGGGCCAGCTTACCAGCGTCGGTGAGGGAGAAAAAATGCCGGCGTTTGTCGATGGTGTCGCTGGAGCGTTCCACCAGCTTGCGATCTTCCAGCTTACGCATCAGCGTCGTCATGGTGCCGCGTGATAGCGCCATGCGTTCGGCCATGCGCGAGGGGCTGATAGAGCCCGCGGCACTCACTTCCTGCAAGGCGATGAGCTGCGATACAGACAGGCCAGAGGCCCGCGCCAGCATGCGCGAATCCGACGAGGTCGCGCGCGAAATTTGCCTTAGAGCTATAAGCGCGTCGCCGACTTTTGCGTAATCGTCCACTGTGGCCTCGTGTTTTTATTGTGGTTTATTTTGAAGTTCCTTGCGCATTGTTTGTACTAGAGAAAACGCCGTACTGTACAGAACAAACGTGAAAGGCAGCGCCACAATCAGTGTCCAAGCTTGCAGGCTTTCCAGCGCTTTCGAGCCACCGCCGACCAGCAGAACCACCGCCAGCAGAGATATGATGCAGGCCCAGAACACGCGCTGCATAAGCGGGGTGTCGGTCTTGCCGCCAGCCGCCACGCTGTCAATCACCAGCGCGCCGCTATCGGATGAGGTGACGAAAAACACGATCAGCAACATCAGCGCGAACAGGCTTGCCATCGCACCGACCGGTAAAATGTCAAATAACTGGAACAAGACCAGCGAGACATCGCCAATGCCATTGCTCAAGGAGCCGAGGCCGTTTTTGGCCTGATAAATGGCGGCCGTGCCGAAACTCGAAAACCAGATGGTGGCAATCGCCAAGGGTGCCAGCAAGGTCACGGCGATAAATTCGCGCACCGTGCGGCCCTTGGAAATGCGCGCCAGAAACAGGCCGACAAACGGCGACCAGCTTATCCACCAAGCCCAATAGAAAATTGTCCAGCCATGGAAATAAGTCGTGTCTTCGCGCCCGACAAAATTGCTGAGCGGCAAATAGGCTTCGCCATATTGCATCAGCGCGTCGCCATAGCTTTTGATAATTGCGCCGGTCGGCCCGACCAGAAGAATATAGGCCAGCAAAATAACCGCCAGCGCCATGGTGAAATTGCTGAGCACGCGAATGCCGCGGTCTAGCCCGCGCACCACCGATAATACGGTGACGCCTGCAATGATGATGATAAAGCCGATTTGGGTGGAGAGCCCGGCCTCAAGGTCGAACAGATAGTTGAGCCCGCTGGCGGCCTGTTGCGCGCCCAGCCCCAGCGATGTTGCAAGCCCCAAAACCGTCGCCAGAATCGCCAATATATCGACCACATGCCCAACCCAGCCCCAGGCATGGTCGCCAATAAGCGGGTATAAAACGCTGCGCGGTGCCATGGGCAGGCCCTTGTTCAGGAACAAAAACGCAATGCCCAGCCCGAACAGTGCATAGACCGACCACGGGCCGATGCCCCAGTTAAACAGCGTGGCACCTAAAGCCAGATTTTCCGCCGCTGGTGTGTTCGGGGCCACATTGAAGGGTGTGCCGTACCAGCCAGTGTAATAGGCCAGCGGCTCGGCGGCCCCGTAAAAGGTCATGCCGATGCCGACACCGGCTGAAAACAGCATGCAGATCCACGAGACATAGCTGAACTCGGCGCGCGCATCATTTCCGCCCAGCCTAATTTTGCCGAGCGGCGACAGCGCCAGCGCGATGATGAAAACAGTGATGAGGCTGACCGACAGCGAAAAGAACCAGTCAAAGCCGCTCATGATATTATTGCGTAAATCGAGCAGCACGCTGGCTGCCTGATCCGGCATGGCGAGAACCAGCGCCGAAGAGACGATGGCGATGAGGGCGCTTAGTTGGAACACAGGCCCATGCACATCGAACCCCATAAAGCGGACATTGTTTTCGCTGCCACGCGTGCCCATATCGCCCGCTTGTGTTGCGCCGCCCGATTGTGTTTCCGAGATATCCATAATTCTTCCTAACCAGAATAATTTTCGGGCCGATAATGGTCGCCGAGGGCGATCTTAAGCGGATCGAGATGTTTTTCAAACGGTCGCCACGCGCCGAGCCCTTTGCGGTTCAACGGTTGGCGAACTTGCGACGAGCTGGCCGTACGCACGGCGCGCTCGGTATTGTGAAAATCGAGGCAGGCAGGCTCAAACGCCAAGCCCAGATAATCTAGCATGCGCCGCACCTGCGCTTCCAAATCATCCAGCACATCTTCGTGCTGCACATGCAGTATTTTGCCCGGCAATGTGCGCTGCCAATGGTCCATCAGCGCCACATAATCGGCGTAATAGCGGCCCATTTCTGCCAGCCCATAGGTAAATTCCTGACCTTGCGCGAAAAGTTGCTTAAAGCCGGAAAAACAGCAATCCATCGGGTCGCGGCGCGCATCAATGATTTTGGCATTGGGCAAAATCAGGCTGACGAGCCCGATATGGCGAAAATTATTGGGCATTTTATCGGTAAAAAACGCAGCCCCCTGCCGGTGCATGCGCGTGTCTTCAATAAAGGCCTGGCCGTGCGCTGATAATTCTTCGCCGCTCAAATCGTGCAGATTGGCGGGGTAGGTGCCAGCCTTGGTTTTGCGCGCCTCATTTTGCAGGCTGCGCGAGAGGCTCAGAATATTCGGCAATTCCAGCGTGCCGTCAATCTGGCTGTGCGAGGCGAGGATTTGTTCGATGAGGGTCGAGCCAGCGCGCGGCAGGCCGACGATAAAAATCGGGTCGGGGGCCGGACAGCCTTTGCCGCTTTGGGCGGCGAAGAGGGCAGGCGTGCAAAATTCCTTCTGGCGTTGCAGTTCTTCGTGCATCACCTCGCTGGTGTAGCGGCTCTGGGCTTTTTTCATGCGGTTGCCCTCACCATAATGGGCAAAGGCTTGGTCAGTGTCGCCGGTTTTTTCATACGCTGCCGCCAGCGCGAAATTCAGGTGGATCCGGTCATCGAGCGCGCAGCGCCCATCATCCAACAGCGCTTTCATCACAATTATCTCGTCATCGGAAAATGTGTAGGTTTTCAAATTGGCAAGCGCGTAAAACGCCTGCCCATTATCATTGCGAACCGAAATAGCGCGCTGATAGGCGGCAATCGCCGTGTCTTGTCGCCCCAGCGCCTTTTCGATATGGCCGCGCAACAGTAAAAAGGCAGGATTATCGGGCTCCCTGACCAGCAGCGCGTCAATGCCGTCTGTAGCGGCTTGGTTTTGCCCGTGCTGCATGTGTTCGATGGTTTGCTGAAACAGCGCGCTTGCATCTTCGGGGTCCAGCGCCACCAGCTTGGCGCACATATCCGATGATTTGGCGAATTTTTGCTGCTTACGCATCACCAAAACATAGTCTTTCATCGCGCGCCGATTGTCGGGGGCAAACAGCAAGGCACTGTCCAGCAAATATTCGGCTTCTTCATAGGCCCCGACGCGGGCGGAAATATCGGCCAAAAGCAGCATGGCGTCGACATGGCGGGGTGCCCCTAGCAGAAAGTCCTTCACCAGTTCTTCGGCTTTCAGCAAGCGCCCTTCATTGAGCAATGCTTGGGCGCGCAACACCGCCTCCGGCAGGCTTTCGTAATAGCTGAGTTCGCCGCGCGCATGCGCGGCCATGCCGGGTTGGTCGCTGGCTTCGAGAATTTTTATCTGTTCGCGCCAAGCGGCCAGAATTGCGGGGTTGGCTTCGCTGGCGCGTTGATAATTGCTCAATGCCTCGCGCGCTTTGCCCTCGGCGCGGCAAATATGGGCTTCTTCCAGAAACCCCCGCCCGAAAAACGGCTCGATATCGAACAGCTTTTGCACAAAACTTCGCGCTGTGGCGTGGTCGTTTTGATACCGCGCGCACACGGCGCTCAGATAAAGCGCCTCGATGCGCGCGCGCTTGGCGTCTGAGGTTTTTGTCGCCGCTTTTGCGTCTGTGGTGGGCCCGTTTTGCGCGGGCCGGCTGGCATCAAGAGCGGCAAGCTGGTCAGCCAACATGCTGGCGGCGGCAGGGAAATCCCCTGCCTCCATCAAGCTTTGAACATTCCCAGCCTGCCCAGTTTGCATTGCAGCCCTTGTGTGTCGCGATTAAAAATTCCGTGCGAAGCGCAAACCGAAAGTCATCGGACGCGCCGGTGTGATGCGTTCGACATCGTTCACAAAATTTCTGGCCGTTTCGGCATGTTCATCCGTTGCATTGTCGATGAAAAACTCGCCCGACCAGATATCATTGGTGATGCCGGCGCTCAGATTAACCAGCGTGTAGCTGTCAATCTCGTCACGGTTGATCGTGATGATATCGCTATATTGCTTATCGGAATACACCACGGACGGCATGAAATGTGCCTGCATGCCATTGCCCAGTTCCCATTCATAACGGGCGCGCAAATTCAACTGCACCTCAGGCGCGTAAGCTAGCGATACGCCATTTTCCACATCATTTGTTGGCACCAGAACTTCGGTGACTTCCGTGTCGAGGAATGAAAATGCACCGGTGAGGCTCAGGCCCTCAATGCTTGACGGCAGATAGGTGATGTCGCCTTCCAGCCCGAAAACTTCGGCATCGGCGGCGTTTTCCGAGAAAAACAGATTTGCAATGCTGGGATCAAAGATCGTGGTTTGCAACTTCTCAATCTCGACCATGAAAACATTGCCGTTAAACCGCATGCGGCGGTCGTCGGAGGTTATTTTCCAGCCCAGCTCGTAGTTTTTCACTTCGTCGGTTGCCACCGCATATGGCACGGTATAGCTGCCCGAAACCGTTCCGCCGGGACGGTTCAAAATGCCCGGACGGAAACCTTCTGAATAGGTTGCATAATAAAGTTTGTTTTCGGTCGGCGTGTGCGAAACGCTGACTTTGGGAATCCAACCATCGGCGGTCGCCTTATCGGGGCCAGCACCGGAAGCGCTGAACAATGTGGTCAGATTATTGGCCGTCGGGTTCGTATCCGCTGCCGGGAATATGCCGTCGCCATTATTATCTTTGGCGGGGAAACCGCCGCCGCGGGCGCTACCGGTTAAGTCTACTTCAACGTCGTAATAACGCGTGCCCAGTGTCACCGACCACAAATCGGGTACCACATCAAAAGTCACTTCGCCGAACACGCCAAGCTGATCGTCTTTTCGGGTAACGTCATTACGCCAGATTGTGCCAGCCGGATATTTCTCGTTGAGTGAAATGCCCGGTGTGTTTACCGGATAAATGTCACCATAGCGGCCAATACTGCCCAGATAGACGAAGTCGTTGCGTTCTTTAAGCTCCAGTTCTGACATAAAGGCGCCGAAAGTGGCGTCGATTGTTTCTGTCAGGAAGCCGGAGAAACGAATTTCATGCGACTCATTGGTAAGTTCGGTAAACGAATCGACCTTGTTTTCCGGGGTCGAGCAAGTGCCGGTCGGTGTTCCGGTCAAGCCACCAGAGGCTTTCGTGTCACCCGTCAGCACCGCGCTCGGATATGAAACTGTGGTGTCGCACGAATAATGCGGCAAATACTGGCCGACAAATACATAATCCGTGTAGTCCACCACCTGATCGGTTTCACGATCGGTCAGCGCGCCGGTATAAAGGGCCGTCAGTGCGCCGATATCGCCGGTCACTGTCCAGTTAATATTGGTGAACTCATCGGTCATTTCGTCTCGCTGGAAGCGTGAGATCTTGTATTCCCCTTTATTGGGGTCGTCGAAGAACACGCCATCGGACTCAAGCTCTTGGTCGGTGATTGACGCCAAGACAGTCACGCCGTTATCGGCTTCATATTTCGCGCTCGCCCGAATGCCGCGATATCGCGTATCGTTGAAATCATCATCAACCAGGTCGGTATTATCGGCATTCACGAAAGTTACGCCTGAAAGGTCAGCGCCGGCCTGAAAGCCCTTACGCTTGTCCAGCACTGGCGCGCCATTGGCGCGCACCGTGCCGGCCGTGCGGAAACGCGCGGAATCAGCCATGGAAACTTCATTGGTGGACAATACATTATCGATATAACCACCTTGCTGGTCTTGATACAGCACCGTCCGGACAGCCAGCTTGTCATTGACCGGAATATTCGAAACCAGTTCAAACTTGGTGCTGGGCTCGCCCTCGGGCGTGTAGGAGGTTTCAAAGCGGCCGTGATTGGTATATTCGCCGATTTGCGGCTTGTTGGTGATCAAACGCACCACACCGGCTTGCGAACTGGCACCGAACAGGGTTCCTTGCGGGCCCGCCAGCACTTCCACACGCTCCATATCAACGGCATAAACGTCGAGGTTACGCCCCGGCTGGCTCAGCGGCTGCTCGTCGAGATAAAGCGCCACATTTGGTGCCAGGCCTGCAACGCCTGCGGTTGTCAGATTGGGGGTCGTCGATGCCACGCCGCGAATGTAAATCGTGTTCTGGCCGGGGCCGGAGCCGCCAGCGGTAATGCCGGGCATTTGCAACAGATAGTCAGAGAACACATCAATGCCCAATTCATCCAGCAGCTTCTCATCCAGCGCGCTCACCGCGATCGGCACATCTTGCAGGCTTTCGGCCTTTTTCCGCGCGGTTACAACAACCTCGTCAATGGCCCCTTGTGCAAAAGCCGCCACGGGCAGGCCGGTCGAGATTGCATAAATTGAGATTGTACTCAGCAAATTTGGTTTGAACATTTGATTAAACTTCCGTCGGTATGGTTTCTGTAACGAATTAGATTTGGATTTCGGCACTCTTTAAAGCAAAATTTTGTTTGATAGTCAAAACAATCAAGCGGGCGAAATCGCATATGGTTTCGATGACAAAACTTCTGCCGCAAATTCGTCGGGGGTGTGCCGTTAACTTTTCCCATAAGTTTGGTTGACATTGATAATGAGAATCATTATTAGTTGCATCAATGTTGCGAATGGTTCGCATCTATGATGGAGATCTGACAATGAAAATCTTAACAAAATACGCCTGCGCGACGGCGCTGACCGCGCTCGGTATATCCGGGGCTTCTGCTGATGGCAACGCTATCGCGGCACCCGATGAAGTCGTCGTCGAGGGCAAGGTGTTGTATTCCAATCAGGTGAACGCGCTGAAATTGCCGACGCCGATTGTCGATGTGCCGCAAAGCGCGACGATTACGACAATTTTGGAAATGTTTGAACGCGGGTTCGACGCGATCGGCGATATTGCGCGTTACACGCCCGGCATTAATACCAGTCAGGGCGAAGGGCACAGAGACGCTATTGTGTTTCGCGGCGTGCGCTCAACGGCCGATTTCTTTGTCGATGGCGTACGCGACGATGTGCAATATTACCGCTCGCTCTATAATCTGGATCAGGTGGAAGTGCTGAGAGGCCCCAATTCGCTGCTGTTTGGGCGCGGCGGCACGGGCGGCATTATTAACCGAGTTACCAAAAAGGCCGAAATCGGCACCGAGTTTGGCAGCGCCGATATGAGCTTTGATAGTTTCTCGGCTATGGATCTCGCGGTTGATTACAACATTCAGACCGGCACAAATTCGGCTCTGCGGTTGAACATTCATAGCGACAAACTGGACGGCGACCGTGATTTTTACGATGGCGACCGGTTCGGCTTCACGCCCACTTTGAAACTGAAATTGAGCCCGCAAACGACGCTCGACCTGTCGTATGAATATGCCGATCACGAACGGTTTATCGACCGTGGCATTCCCACTGGCGCGGATGGTCGCCCCGTTGAAGCGCTCGCAGATGTTGTGTTTGGTGATGAAGATATCAACACCACCAAGCTGGAGGCGCATATCTGGCGCGCCGGTTTGACCAGCGATGTGTCGGACACGCTGAAAGCCAATCTCGCCGTGTCGTATAGCGACTTCGACAAGCTTTATCGCAATTTATATGTCGCCGATTATCTTCCCGGCACCAATGAAGTGGTGATCGATGGCTATCTTGACCCGACATCGCGCGAAAGCCTGACGATTTCAGCCAATGTCATCAAGGCGTGGGACAACCACACTTGGTTGCTGGGCGCGGAAATCGTCGATACGGAAAACAAAAACCATCGCTATAACACCAACTGGTCAGCAACATCAGACGACCAAGCGACCTTCGCCGTGACGCGGCCCATGCGTTTCACCACGACATCGGCCAGCGATCCGGTGGCTACGAATACTGCCACAAGCCTTGATTTCACCTCCAGCCTTAACAACAGCACGGTGACGGATATTGAAGTGACTTCGGTTTATTTTCAGGACCAGATTGACCTGAGCGATAATCTGATTGTGACGCTTGGCGGGCGCTTCGATAATTTTGATATCACGATTGACGACATCAAAAATGGTGGTTCACGCACACAAAGTCTGGATGAGTTCGGGCCGCGCGGCGGGCTGGTCTATAAGCCGGACAATAACAGCTCGGTCTATGTGAGCTATAGCGAGAGTTTCCTGCCGCGCTCCGGCGAGCAATTTAAGGAAATGGACGCTTTGGAAGCTTTGGAAGACCCGGACGTATTCGAAAACACCGAGATTGGCTATAAATATGACAGCGAGAACGCGACCTTCTCCATCGCCTATTTCGAGCTGGAATCCACCCGCTATGACAAAGCCAATATCAATGCCGAGCAAACGGAAGAAAGAGATCTTGAGGTTGACGGCATTGAAATAGCTTATGCGGGCAAAATTAACGACAAGCTGAGCCTGTCGGCGACGTTCAGTGATCTGGATGGCGACAATTCCGGCCAAAAGGCCCGCGAGATCCCTGAACAAACCTTCACAATCTGGGCGGCGTATCAGGCCAGCGCGAAATTGAACTTGGGGCTGGGCGTCACGCATCAGGGGGAAAGCCATATTTCCGATGGATCAACGGCGATACTTCCCGATTATGAGCGTGTGGATTTATCGCTCAATTATGCTGTGAGGGACGATATGGTGTTGCAGTTCCATGTCGAGAACCTGACGGATGAGGTGTATTTCCCGCATGCACACAGCACGCATCAGGTGAGCGTCGGGGAGCCGCTCAACGCCAAATTAGCCTTGTATAAGAAGTTCTAAAGCTACCCCTCCTGAAAGGCAGGATGCCTCCCCTTTTTCCGAAATTCGAGCCTTGTTGAATTTCGGATCTTCCTGCTTCTTGGGATTTGGCCGGGCCGGGTATTAGATATCCGGCCCGGTTCTGCTTGACCGCACGGCTGACGCCGACCACGCAGCGGAAAACCTCACCGCAAGCGCGCCACATAATTTTCGTTGTTTTTCATTGTTTTCATTGTTTTTCATCTCAATTTTCCTTTTTTGGCAAAATTTTCTAGACCTCCAAAGGTTTCTGCGATTAAGTGTTGTTAGGGGAGTAGTGAAGGCAGGTTTATGCTTCATAACTCTGACGCCTATTTTTCAACAGGCTCTGATTATTTCGACGAAATGTTTAACCGTTCTGGGCATGACGGCGCACGCACGCGCGCACCGTATCAAATTCTGTCGGATTGGTTAGAAGGCCAAGACCCGCGCCAGCTGCAAAACGAGGCCAAAAGAGCGCAGGATATTTTTCGAAGTATTGGTGTGACGTTTAATGTCTATGGCGAGAGCGCAGGCCAAGAGAGGCTCATTCCGTTTGATGTGGTGCCCCGCATTCTGACAGGCACGGAATGGAAGAAATTAGAGGTCGGCCTGCGCCAGCGCGTGGCCGCGTTAAACTCTTTTCTCTACGATATTTATCACACCCAAGAGATCATTCGCGCGGGCGTTATCCCTGCGTCTTTGGTGCTGGATAACAAAGCCTTTACCCCGCAAATGATGGGGGTGGACCCGCCCAATAATATTTATACCCATGTCGCCGGGGTCGATATTGTGCGAACCGAACAAGACAAGTTTTTCGTGTTGGAAGACAATCTAAGAGTGCCGTCGGGTGTCTCCTATATGCTGGAGAACCGCGAGACGATGATGCAAATGTTCCCCGAATTATTCGAGAAATACCGCATTCGGCGCGTTGAGCGGTATCCTTACGACCTCTACCAATCCTTGTGCGAGTGCTTTACGCAAAATGCCGGCGATACGCCGACGGTGAGTGTGTTGACCCCTGGCATTTATAATTCTGCCTATTTTGAGCATGCGTTTTTGGCCGACCAGATGGGGGTCGAGCTTATCGAGGGCTCCGACCTTGTGTTTCACGAGGGGGGTGTCGCGCAAAGAACCACACAAGGCCCGCAAAAAGTCGACATCATCTATCGGCGGATAGATGATGAATTTCTCGACCCGCTGAATTTCTCGTCCGATGGTATGCTGGGCATGCCCGGGCTGTTTGACGCCTATCGCGCCGGCAAAGTCATGCTGGCAAACGCGCCCGGCGCAGGCTTGGCGGATGACAAGGCGATATATTCATACGTTCCCGACATCATCAGGTTTTATACGGGCGAAGAGCCCAAATTGGGCAATATCAAAACGTGGCGGTGCAGCGATAAAAGCCATCTGGCTTTTGTGCTGGAGAACATTGAGAATTTGGTGGTGAAAGAGGTTCATGGGTCGGGCGGTTACGGCATGTTGATCGGGCCCGCCGCATCCAAAAGAGAAATTAATAACTTCAAACGGAAACTCAAAAACAATCCGGCCAAATACATCGCCCAGCCGACGCTGGCGCTGTCAACCGTGCCGGTTCTTGTGCAGCGCGGGCTGGCACCGCGCCATGTTGATTTCAGGCCTTTTGTATTGGTTTCGCCCAAAGGCATCAGGATAACGCCGGGTGGATTGACGCGCGTGGCGCTCAAGAAAAACTCGCTGATTGTGAATTCCAGTCAGGGCGGCGGGACAAAAGACACTTGGATTGTGGACGACTGATCATGCTGGGCAGTGTCGCAAATAATCTATTTTGGATGGCGCGCTATCTTGAGCGCTCGGAAAACAGCAGCCGCTTGCTGGAGATGGGCATCAGGCGCAGCCTGTCAGAGCGCGATAATTCCGCCGAGGTCTGGGAAGAAATACTCTCGCTCTTGGGTCAAAAAAGCTTTTACGACAGCTCTGGCAATGATTACGACCAGCGCTCTGTCACCAATTTCATCTTGCGGGATAAAGAAAACACAACCAGCGTTTGGAGCCTCGTCAATCAGTCGCGCAAAAACGCGAGAACCGTGCGCGGTTCGCTCACACGCGAAGTGTGGCAGGCGATAAATGATTTGTGGCTATATCTCCAAACCGCGCTCAAATCGCCCGTGGGCAGCAATGATCTGCCCATTATCCTGGCGAAAATTCAGCAGGGCAACGCCTTGGTGCGCGGCGCTCTTGAAGGCTCGATGCTGCGGAATGATATTTATAACTTCTTGAAGGCTGGCACATTCATTGAGCGCGGCGACAATACCGCGCGCATCATCGCGGCGAATTATTATCTGTTTTTGCCATCGGCCATTTTGGTGCATGAGGATAAATCCGTCGCCAAATTGGAGACTGTCTTGGCGGCTGCCGGTGTCATGCGCGCCTATAAATGGCTCTATAAGGGCAATCTGGATCCGGGCAGCATAATTTTATTTCTGGTGGCGGACAAACGAACACCGCGCTCGTTGAATTATTGTTATCACGAACTGGTTGCCCAATTGCAGGCACTCACCAGTGCCTATGACACGCCATTTAATTCGCTCACCATGGCGAACAACATAAAAACCGCCGTNGACCGCNACGCGACCGGCACCAAGCGGCTGGGCGATTTGCAAGGGTTTACCAATAGTTTTGTGCAGCAAAATTCGGAGCTAAGTGANTGCATCGAAAAAGANTTCAAGTTCAACCGGGCCTAGAANATGTTTAAAATCGAACATATTACCCAATACAGCTTCTCCGANGCGCCNGTTCACAGCGTGCAGCGGCTAAATCTCACGCCGCNACANTCGGATTNTCAAAATGTGCAAAATTGGCAAATCANCATAGACGGCGCGGAAATTGTTCTGAGTTCGCGCGACCATCACGGCAATTTGTTTCATTTGGCTGCTCAGCAAACCAAAACAAGCGAGATTAAAATTTCAGCTTCGGGCGAAGTGAAAACGACCGACAGTTTCGGGGTTGTCGGCCCGCATGATAATCTGTTGCCGCTTGAACTTTTCCGGCACGAGACGCGGCTGTGTAAATTTGGCCCGCACATGCGCCAAATCGAGGCGGTGCTGCCGAAAAAAACCGACGAGCTTGGGTTTTTGCACGAAACATCTGCGGCCATTCTCGACAAAGTAAAATATGAAAAAGCCCAGACGACGGTTGAAACGGATGCGGAAAATGCAGCCGCGCTGGGCGTCGGCGTTTGCCAAGACCATGTGCATATTTTTCTCACCCTGGTCAGGCGCCAAGGCTTTGCCGCGCGCTATGTCAGCGGATATTTAATGGGCCCGGCCGAGAGCGNACATCAGGCGACCCATGCGTGGGCGGAGGCCTATATTGACGGTTTGGGATGGGTGGGGTTTGACATATCAAACGGCATTTCCCCCGACCAGAATTATGTAAAATTGGCAACCGGATTTGACTATGCCGACGCCCAGCCTGTTTCGGGCATGCGCTATGGCGAAGGAACCGAGGCGATGTCAACATTGGTAAGTGTTCAATAGGTGAGACATGTCGTATTGCGTAGGACTTAGGCTTGAAAAGGGTTTGGTGTTTATGGCCGACACGCTGACAAATGCGGGTGTCGACAATATTTCGCATTACCAAAAAGTGTTTACCTGGTCGAAAAAAGACAAAGCGCAAGTCTTTCTGCTAACCGCGGGAAACTTGGCGACCAGCCAAGCGGTCGTGAATATATTGAACGGCAATGGCAACACCAGCAATGGCGAGGCGGCAGAAAACCCGGCGCAAGATATTCTTGCGCTGCCCAACATGTTTCAGATCGCCAAATTGGTGGCCGAAACCTTGCGTAACGTCATTGGAGACATGCAAGGCTTGGGGCAGGAGGCCTCCAGCCAGTTTGATGTGACCATGATTTTGGGCGGCCAGATTTTTGGCGAAGATACCAAGCTTTTTTTGATTTATCCGGAAGGCAATTTTATCGAGGTGTCNGACGACCANCCGTTTTTTCAGGTCGGAGAAACCAAATANGGCAAGCCGATATTGGTGCGCGCCTATGATGAAAAGCTGGATTTTGAAGATGCGGTGAAGCTTCTGCTTGTGTCGTTTGATTCTACCATGAAAGCCAATCTCTCGGTCGGTCTGCCACTCGATCTCGTCATTTATGAGAGGGATTCGTTCACAATCTCGCACCGAGANCGCATCACGCAAGATAATGCGTATTTTCAAAACCTTTCAAATGCGTGGGGAACGCGGTTNAAAAATGCCTTTGAGGAACTGCCCGACTTCGAGATTGTTGCCCCGAAATAGAGGGGTTTCCATCGCTTCTGGGGTCGCTTTCGAACTTGCCAACACACGCGGAAATGCGCGCCATTGCCCGNGCAAATAGCGCGACACGGTGACACATAGGGNTTTGNGNGTTGCGGGTCTAATTTGCGCNCACNNTACGGGTNNGNNTATAAGACCGATATGTGAGGGGAAATAAGGAGTNACTGATGACTGACGCACAACCACCAGTCTCGGAAGAGCCAACACGCCGCGATTTTCTGTATTTGGCGACCGGCGCCTTTGCCGCCGTTGGCGTGGCAAATGTGGTCTGGCCGCTAATCGACCAAATGAACCCGGACGCCTCCGTCAAAGCTCTCGCCTCAATCGAGATTGATTTATCGGCGATTGAGACAGGCCAAAGCGTCACTGTGTCGTGGCGCGGCAAGCCGGTGTTTATCCGGCGGCGCACACAAGGCGAAATTGCCGAAGCGCGCGCAGTTGCCTTTGACGCTTTGCCCGACCCGCAAGGCGATGACGCGCGCGTTACCAAAGAAGAATGGCTTGTAATGGTCGGCATCTGCACGCATTTGGGTTGCGTGCCGCTCGGTCAGGCAGGCGATTTTAATGGCTGGTTCTGCCCCTGCCATGGTTCGCATTACGACACTTCCGGCCGCATTCGCAAAGGGCCGGCCCCGAAAAACCTTGAAATTCCGCCATATGAATTTGTTGGCGATACACGCATCAAAATCGGATAGGACTGTTTTATGAGTGGTGAAAGCACATATAACCCAACTAATGGCTTTGCGCGTTGGATGGATACGCGCCTGCCCATCATGCGGCTTGTGCATGACAATATTACCGATTATCCGACCCCGAAAAACATCAATTACTGGTGGACGTTTGGCGGTATTTTGACCTTCTGCCTGGTGACGCAAATCGTCACCGGCATTATTCTCGCTATGCATTATACACCGCATGTCGACCATGCCTTTAACTCGGTCGAACACATCATGCGGAACGTGAATTATGGCTGGCTCATCCGCTATATCCACTCAAACGGGGCGTCGATGTTCTTCCTCGCCGTCTATATCCATATTTTCCGTGGCATGTATTACGGCTCCTACAAAGCCCCGCGCGAGGTGTTGTGGATTTTGGGCGTTATCATTTATCTGCTGATGATCGCCGCCGCCTTTTTGGGATATATGCTGCCTTGGGGACAAATGAGCCTGTGGGGTGCAACCGTCATTACCAACCTGTTTGGGGCCATTCCGGTGGTTGGCGATAATATCGCTTTGTGGCTGTGGGGCGGGGTCTCGATCGATAATCCGACGCTCAACCGCTTCTTCTCATTGCATTATCTGTTGCCGTTCCTGATTTTCGGCGTGGTTATCCTGCATATTTGGGCGCTGCATGTGCCGGGCAATAACAACCCGATCGGCATTTCCGTCAAAAGCAAACAGGATACCGTGCCCTTCCACCCCTATATCACGGTGAAGGACGCGTTTTCGCTGTCGATCTTCTTGATCCTGTTTTCCTATTTTATCTTCTTCGCGCCAAATGTGCTGGGCCATGCCGATAATTACATTCCGGCCAACCCGCTGGTTACGCCAGCCCATATTGTGCCCGAATGGTATATGCTGCCGTTCTACGCAATCTTGCGCGCGGTGCCGGACAAGCTGGGCGGCGTGATTTTAATGTTCAGCGCAATATTCATTCTATTCCTGTTGCCGTGGCTTGATACGTCGAAAGTACGCTCGGCGCGCTACCGGCCTTTGTTCCGGCAGTTCTTCGCGCTGTTCATCATTGACTGTCTGTTGCTGGGCTATCTGGGCGCGATGCCCGCCGAAGGCATTTATGTCGTGCTGGCGCGGGTCGGAACGGTCTATTATTTCGCACATTTCCTCATCATCTTGCCGGTGCTGGGAATTGTAGAAAAACCGAAAGAAGTGCCAGAGAGTATTTCCGCACCCGTTTTGGGCGGCTCGGCACAACCAGCCGAATAAGGTTTCGAGGGGGACTATAAGATGATCGGACGCACACCAACCCTGCTGGCGGCGTGTTTGCTGCTGGCCGGTCTTTCCGCACCATCACCGGCCAATGCCGCGGGCGAGGCCAAGCACCCCCATGCCATTGACTGGAGCTTTGGCGGCCCGTTTGGCACCTATGACCGTAGCGCGCTGCGCCGCGGCTTTCAGGTTTATAAGGAAGTTTGCGCCAGTTGCCATGGCATGAACCAAATTGCGTTTCGCAATCTGGCCCAACCGGGCGGCCCGGAGTTTTCCGAAGCCGAGGTCAAGGCCATTGCCGCCGAATATGAAGTGACCGACGGCCCGGATGATTATGGCGATATGTTTGAGCGTCCGGCACTGCCGAAAGACCGGCTCATCGAGCCTTATCCGAATGAAAAAGCAGCACGCGCGGCCAATGGTGGCGCGTATCCGCCGGATTTGTCACTGATTACCAAAGCGCGCGCGGGCGGGCCGGATTATATTCATGCGCTGTTGACGGGCTATGTGGATGCGCCCGATGATGTCGAAATGCGCGCAGGGCTTTATTACAATCCGTATATGCCCGGCGGCAAAATTGCCATGCCCGCACCGCTCCTGGAGGAGTTGGTCGAATATGGCGATGGCACTCCGGCCACGGTCGAGCAGATGTCGCTCGATGTTACGCATTTTCTAAATTGGGCGGCTGAGCCGGAATTGGAAGCGCGCAAGAAAACCGGCACGATGGTGCTTATCTATCTGACGATTTTTGCCGGTCTTCTCTACTTCTCAATGCGCCGCATCTGGGCCGACCAGCACTAAGACTTACACCCGGGTTTATACATTAAACCGGAACAGCATGACGTCGCCGTCCTGCACCACATAATCTTTGCCTTCTTGACGCAAACGGCCCGCATCGCGCGCGCCCTGTTCGCCGTTCAGCTCGGTATAATCATCATAGCCAATGGTTTCGGCGCGAATAAACCCGCGCTCAAAATCAGTGTGAATAACGCCTGCCGCCTGCGGTGCGGGCGTGCCCCGGCGGATTGTCCAGGCGCGGGCTTCTTTCGGGCCAGCGGTAAAATAGGTGATGAGTTCCAAAAGGTCATAGCCCTGCCGGATAAGCCGGTTAAGGCCCGGCTCTGACAGTCCCAGCGTGTCCAGATATTCCAGCCGCTCGCTATCGTCAAGCTGGGCAAGTTCTTCTTCAATGCGCGCCGATATAACCACGGCTTGCGCGCCCTCGGCGGCGGCTTTTTCGGCCACTTTCGCCGATAGGCTGTTGCCGTCCGCCGCGCTGTCTTCCTCGACATTGCACACATAAATCACGGGCTTGGCGGTGATGAGTTGCAGGTTTTTGAAATCGCGCTCGCGCCCCTTTGGAATATCAGCGCAGCGCGCCGGGCGTCCGGCCTGCAATTCGGCCAGCGCAAGGTCAACAAGTTCCAGTTCGGCGATGGCGTCTTTGTCTTTGGTGGTGGCTTTTTTACGCAAATTCGCTTCGCGTTTTTCCAGCGCCTCCAAATCCGACAGCATCAGTTCGGTATCCACCGTGTCGGCGTCTGCCAGCGGGTCGACGCGGCCCTCGACATGGGTGACATCGCCGTCTTCAAAACAACGCAAAACATGGGCGATGACGTCAACCTCGCGGATATTGCCGAGAAACTGGTTACCCAGCCCTTCGCCCTTGGAAGCACCGCGCACCAGACCGGCAATATCAACGAAACTCAGGCGCGCCGGCACACGCTGGGCGGAACCTGCAATATCGGCCAACGCATCAAGGCGCGGGTCGGGCACGGCAACATCGCCAATATTCGGTTCAATGGTGCAAAACGGAAAATTGGCGGCCTGCGCGGCGGCGGTTTTTGTCAGGGCGTTGAACAATGTGGATTTGCCGACATTCGGCAGGCCCACAATACCGCATCTGAAACCCATTAGCTGTCCTCTTCGCTTGCGGGCGCATCTGTGTGAGGCACCATGGCCTCGTGAACCCGGTTTTGAAATGTGGCATCCGCGCCGGCCACCAGCAGGTCGGCATGGGCGCAGATCGCGCCTAGAAAATCATCGACCCAGCCGCTATCGCTTTGCGAAAAATCGCCCAGCACATGGCCGGTCACGCGGTCTTTGGAACCCGGATGGCCGATGCCCAAACGCGCGCGGCGAAAGTCAGCCCCCATATGCGCCTTGATTGAGCGCAGGCCGTTATGTCCGGCCAGCCCGCCGCCGCGTCGTATCCGCAATTTGCCCGGCGGCAGATCCAGTTCGTCGTAAAACACGATGATTTGGTCGCCGGATAATTTATAAAACCCGGCGGCTTCGGCAAGGCTCACGCCGCTTCGGTTCATGAAGGTCTGCGGTTTGAGCAGCAACACTTTGGTATTGTTGATCACCCCGTCGCTTACCAGCCCGTGAAACTTCTCGCGATAGGCGGGAAAGGCGAAATGGCGCGCCAAGGCGTCGACCGCCATGAAGCCTATATTGTGCCGGTTTTTGGCGTATTTGGCCTCTGGATTGCCGAGGCCGGCGATCAGCAACATGTGGCTACCTCCGCAACCGGATATGCGTATCCAGTAAAAGCGACGAGGCTATTCCTCGCCGCCTTCTTCTNCTTCNTCGCCTTCTTCACCTTCTGCGCCCTCGACTTCCTCTTCGTCTTCNGCAGCATCGCTCCGCACNGCAGCNGGNGCTGCAATGGTGGCAATNGTGAAGTCGCGGTCGGAAATGACCGGCTCGCACCCGTCTGGCAAAGANACTNCGGAAATATGCAGGCTGTCGCCCATCGTGGCNTCNCCAAGGTCAAGCTCAATGGCTTCGGGAATATTATCGGCAGGGCAGTTCAGTTCAATCGTATAACGCACCACGTTCAANACGCCNCCCGATTTNAGACCNGGGCAGGTTTCCTCATTNAGGAAGCTGACGGGCACCTCAACGGCGATTTTCGCGCCCTTGCCAAGCCGCAGNAAGTCGGCGTGCAAAATCGTGTCGCGTACCGGATGCAACTGTANGTCACGCGCGATGACNCGGTGTTTTTTGCCGTCAATGTCNACATCGAGCAGCGTGCTCAAAATGCGGCCTGTATTATACAGCTTGGTAATGTCGTTAATCGCGATGGAAATCGACTCGGGNTCTTTTTTCTCGCCATAAATCACGGCCGGAACCCGACCTTCACCCCGCAGTGAACGGGCGTTCCCCTTACCGGCCCGATCCCGCTTCTGCGCGGCGATGCTTAAAGTATCTGCCATAATTGTCTCCGTTGAAGTTCCCTATCCGGCCCGTGCCGGACAGGTCAAACCGACTTTCCTCCAGGGGGGTAAAGCCGGACAATGGGCGGTTTATAGACCTCAAATTTGAAAGTTTCAACCGCTAAAGCCGCGCCGCAGCCATCGGCTGGTTTCCGGCTTAGTCAAACAGGCTGGAGACGGAATTTTCTTCTGCCGTGCGCCGCATGGCTTCACCGATGAGCGGGGCGATTTTGATGATCTGGAATTTATCCGAAGCCAAAATAGCTTCCGTTGGTGCGATGGTGTTGGTGCACAGCAATTTTTCGAGCTTTGAGGCATTAACGCGGTCGCACGCCTCGCCCGACAATACGCCATGCGTGACATAGGCCGATACTTTCAGCGCCCCGGCTTCAATGAGCGCGGCGGCGGCATTACACAAGGTTCCGGCACTGTCGACAATGTCGTCGACCAACAGGCAATGGCGTCCTTCGACATTACCGATAATGTTCATTACTTCGCTTTCACCGGCGCGTTCTCGGCGCTTGTCGACAATGGCAAGGTCAGCCCCGATGCGGTTGCCGAGCGCACGCGCGCGCACCACGCCGCCGACATCAGGCGACACCACCATAAGTTCTTCGTCGCCGAACCGCGCGTGAATGTCGATCACGAACACTGGCGCGGCAATAAGATTGTCGGTCGGAATGTCGAAAAACCCTTGAATTTGTCCAGCGTGCAGGTCGAGGGTCAACACGCGGTCGGCCCCGGCAGACTGGATTAGATTTGCTACCAGCTTGGCCGAGATAGGCGTGCGCGGCCCCGGTTTACGGTCTTGGCGCGCATAGCCAAAATACGGGATAACCGCCGTAATACGCCGCGCCGAAGCGCGCCGCACGGCGTCGATCATAATCAGCAATTCCATCAGATGGTCATTGGCCGGAAAGGATGTCGACTGGATGATAAACACATCCTCGCCGCGCATATTTTCCTGAATTTCGACAAACACTTCATTATCGGCAAACCGGCGCACGGCGCACTCTGCCATTGGCAGGTTCAGATAGGTTGCAATTTCCTGTGCCAGCGGCAAATTGCTATTGCCTGCAAGAATTTTCATAACCGTGACCTCCAGTACCAGTTGGATAACCTGTTGCCTTTGGATATCAAAGCCGGAGGAGAGTCGCAATTTTTGTTTTCGGTTTTCCCCCTTTGTTTGTGGTTGGCTCCTTCAGTCCTTAGCCGGTGGCAGCGCGATGGCCGATATCTGACGGCCATAATCGTGTTCTCCTAAATGCGTCGTGCGTCGATAGGAAAACAAAATATCCGTTCTTTCATAGGTGCAAATGTCCAAAATCTCTGCCGTGACACCGCTGCGCGCGAGTTGGCGCTGCACGAAAACCGGCAGGTTGAAATAGGCGTGGCCTTGTCTGGCCGCTGGCACAAAAAGGTCGGTATCGGCCAAATAGCGATTGGCAAAATTAGCCACGAACTCTTCGCCAACCTCATAAGAGCGGGGCGAAATAGCTGGCCCAACAACGGCGCGGATGCGCGCCGGTGCCGCGCCTATGTCCACCATGGCATCGATGCAAGCCTTGAGGATATTGTCGAACGCCCCGCGCCATCCGGCATGGGCGGCACCAATGACACCGGCTTGCGGGTCGGCCAACAGCACGGGCGCGCAATCGGCGGCGAGAACGCCCAAGCCAATGCCCGGCTGGTCGCTNACCAGCGCATCGGCNTCAATTGCGGGCATATCGTCTTGNGCNTCNTTGATATANACGGCNTTTGCGCTGTGAACCTGATGNGGGGTNATAAGCACNCGCGCGCNCAGATGCGNGCATACGCGGCGGCGGTTTTCAGCGACCGCGGCGGCCTCATCTTGCGACCCNCGTCCGGTGTTNAGGCTTTCATATATNCCCGTCGACACCCCGCCAAGGCGGGTGAAAAACCCGTGCGGCTNNGGGTTCAGGCTGTCATGTGTGAGGGGCTTTAGAGCNGGGTATGCGCGATCATCTGTCATGNCTGCCCCTCTGNAGCCGCATATNCGGCCTCNAATCCAGCAAGTGGCGGCATGTCGGGATGGCGCACNCCCAAAACCTTGAACAAATGCCCCATTTGATCGGGGGCAGCCAGCCGNTCGCGCTCGCTCATAATTTTGCCAACGGCTTCGGGGNTAGCCTTGGCAAGCTGCGCGGCGCGCTGGTCGAGNCCNANGCNNCGCAAGAATTCGCCTTGCTGCGTGATCGGGTGGGCTTGAAGGCCCNTCTCGACGGCCANTTGNGACAGCACGGCGAAGTTTACATGCGCCGTCAGGTCGGCCTCNCCGGGGCACGCCAGCGGGTCAACGAATTCATGGTGTTTCATGGCCTGAAAACTGTCACCCGCCGCGNNNCGCGCNTAGCCATAGTCGATAATCAGCGCCGCACCTCCGGCGCGAGACAAGTGCCCGCATAAATCTTGCATGACATATTCGCGCACCGGACTTGCCTCGATAATCTCGTCGGGCGCGGCGTCGGGCAAAAGCGCNGCTTGCACCGCGGAAAACGGATTTTCCTNTTCNGGCNCGCGCGCATAGGCCAACGCGCTATCTTCCGACGCACTATTNTCCAGCGTAACGGTAATTTCCTGCCAACCGGTTTTCGTGCGCGCATGTTGGGTAATGGGCAGCGTATCAAAAAATTCATTGGCAATCACCAGCGTCAGCGCATCATCGGGCACAGTCGCAAGACTGTCGTGCCAGCTTGCCTGGGCCACGCGCTGTTTTTGTTCGGCGCGCAAGGCCGGGCTGGTTTCGACAAAATGCACGTTGAGATTTTTGGTGAAATCCGAATGTCGGCTGGCCGTGCGGCATATATCGGCCATCAGCGTGCCGCGTCCGGGGCCCAATTCGACCAAATTGACCGGCTTGGGCGCACCNGAACGCGCCCATAAATCAACGCACCAAGCACNGATAAGCTCGCCGAACATCTGGCTAATCTCCGGCGCNGTGGTGAAGTCGCCGCCGCCAGCACTGGGCGCGCCAAACGGCGCACGGCGCATATAATATCCCTCTTTCGGGTCGGACAGGGCGGCGTTCATATATTCGGCCAGTGACAGCGGGCCGTTTGCTTTGATTTGGTCGGCAAGTCTGGCTTTCAGCTTGCTCATTTTGACCGCACACCCAGAACAATAAAGACAATTCCGGCGCCAATCATCGGCAGCGATAAAATCTGCCCCATGGTTATTTCAGAAAAAATAAAGCCCAAATGCGCGTCGGGTTCGCGCNCCCGCTCGATGAGCGCACGCGACAAGCCATAGCCGGTTAAAAACACGCCAATGGCAAGGCCGGGGCGGGCCAGTATGCCGCGTCGCCATATCAAAAAGCCCAGCACGGCAAACAGCAAAAGCCCCTCCAGCCCCGCCTCGTAAAGCTGGCTTGGGTGNCGCGGCAGGGGGCCACCATTGGGGAAAACCACCCCCCACGGGCTTTGCGTTACGCGCCCCCATAATTCGCTATTGATGAAATTTGCCAGCCGCCCGAACAACAGGCCGATCGGCACGGCGGCGGCGACCATATCGCCAAGGCTCAACATCGCAATGGCGCGCCGGCGCGCGAAAATAATAATGGCGACAATAACCCCCAAAAGACCGCCATGAAACGCCATGCCGCCTTGCCACACGGCCAAAATATCGCGCGGATGGGCGAGAAAATAGCTCGGATTGTAAAACATCACATAGCCCAGACGCCCGCCCAATATGACGCCGAACGTAATCCACAATAACAGGTCATCAATTTCTTCGCGGCTGGCTGGCAGGCCGTTCGGCCACAGCCGCGCCGACTGGCTTAACATAATGACATACCGCCAGCCTAGNATCAGNCCGNCAATATAAGCCAGCGCATACCANCGCAAGGCAAACGGGCCNATTTCGAAAATTACCGGGTCAAGGCTTGGAAAGGGCATGCGGCCTCCTGTTTGCGCGGCATAATGGCACTTGCATTGTGACCAGCGCAACGCCAATCTGGGAATATGAGTGATGCACGAAACAAAATTCTGGACGATGTCAGCCAGCTTGTCTCCGGGCTGGGCGTGGCCGCACAAGGCGTGCGCGAAGAATTGGCCCAGACCCTGCGGGGTATGCTCGATTCCATGCTGGCGGAAGGGGCGCTGGTGACGCGCGAAGAATTTGAGGTCGTGCGCGAAATGGCCGAAAAAGCGCGCGCTGAAAATCAGCGCCTACAAGCCGAAATCGACGCGCTGAAACAGCGCGATTAGACGGTTTTTCCCAGCATTTTTGGCGCGTCCCCCGATTTCTTGACGCCCCCGATACTTTAACCTTTCAACGACTCAGTGAATCAGGCACCTTCTTCTTGTGGTCGGTAACTCGCCGACCAACTAGATGTAGTGTTTGCGATAGGATAGGTGACATGCAGACAAATGTGTCGGCTGACAACCAGCTCATCGACCACCCGATTGATCTGATAGAGACACTCGCGGCGTCGCGGGAGTGGCCGTTTGAACGCGGCACCGAAGACGACATGAATGTGTGTGTCGCAGGCACATTTTGCGACTACCACCTCGCCATTAGCTGGCGGCCGGATTTGGGCGGCTTGCATGTCGCATCCGTTCTGGACACGCGCGCACCCCAATCCAAGCGCACAGAAGTTCACGAATTGCTGGCCCTGATTAATGAGCAATTATGGCTGGGCCATTTTGACATTTGGTCGGGCGATGGCGCGATTTTGTTTCGCAACACNATGTTTGTCAGTGGCAAGGGGCTTTCCGAAGGCCAATGCGAGGAATTGCTCAATCATGCAATCGAAACCTGCGAACGGTTTTTCCCNGCCTTCCAGTTTTTAATCTGGGCGGGCTATACACCACAATCAGCACTTGAAAGCAGCCTGTTTGAGACCCGCGGCGACGCTTGAGTTTGNGGGCGCGAGATGGATAAAAACAAAAAAATACTTCTGATNGGCGGCGGCAAAATGGGCCGNGCCNTGCTGGGCGGCTGGTTGCAAAACGGCCTGTCGGCAAACCAGTTTTGTGTGCAGGAGCCAAANCCGGACGNNNCCCTCACTGNGNTGGGNGTCGACATTGTTTCCCAAGCTAGGCGCGAATTTTCACCCGATATCGTCGTGCTCGCCATCAAGCCGCAAATGGCCGCNCAAGTCATNCCCGATGTGGCNCAGAANGTGCCGGACGGGTGCCTCTTCGTATCGCTGATGGCAGGNACATCAATCGCCAGCNTGCGCGATTTGGCCGGTGGCGCGCATCACTTCATCCGCACCATGCCGAACACACCTGCCGCACTGGGGCGGGGCATNTCAGCGCTGGTTNCNGACNCCGAAGTGCCCGCAGACTTGCGCGATGCCGNCGAATGGCTGATGCAGGCCGTGGGCGATACCGTATGGCTGGCGCGCGAAGAACAGATNAACGCCGTGACCGCGATTAGNGGGTCGGGNCCAGCTTATGTGTTTAACATGGCCGANGCATTNGCCGGCAGCGGNGAGGNGCTGGGNCTAGAGCCAGCCATTGCGAAGCGGCTTGCCTATCAGACCGTATCGGGCGCTGGTGCCATGCTGGATGTTGCCGATGCTGATGCCGGACAGTTGCGCCGNGATGTAACCTCGCCCGGGGGCACGACGCAAGCCGCGCTCGAAGTATTGGCGGNCGAAACCGGTCTTGGCGATTTGATGCGGCGGGCAACGTCAGCCGCNTTTCAGCGCGCCCGCGAATTGGACGAGCCGGAAGACGANAAGAATTAAGCCGAAAATAAGTNAGTATTAAGCCGGAATTGAAATGCGCGCCTGCAAGCCGCCCAAATTGCTTTGGTCCAGCGTGATGTCGCCGCCATGGCCGCGCGCAATATCGCGGGCAATCGCCAGCCCAAGGCCGGTNCCGCCCATTTGCGCCGTGCGCGCATCGTCCANCCGGTAAAACGGTCGGAACACNTCTTCGCGGTTTTCTGCCGGAATGCCGGTGCCATTNTCATCGACCGTGATGAGAACATTTGTGCCGTCCGGGTCGCGGCGCGCGGCGACATGCACCAGCTTGGCATGGGCGCAGGCATTATTGACCAAATTGGTAATGCAGCGACGCAGCGCATTATGTTTGACCCTGAGCATTTCATCGAGCGAATCATTGAGGCGCACCTGTACGTCCGGCCAGCGCCGCTCAGCATCGCGGCAAAGCTGGTCGACAAACGAGCCGAAATCAATCTCCGTCGCNGTTTCGCCGTGATAACCGCGGGCGAAATCAAGATAATCGTCGAGCATGTCCTCCATCTCGACGATATCCGAGTTCAGGTCTTGAATTTCGGTGGCCTGCGGTAGCATGGCAAGTTGCAGCTTCAGGCGGGTGAGGGGGGTGCGTAAATCATGGCTCACTCCGGCCAGCATGGTTGTGCGCTGCTCGATCTGGCGCTGAATACGGTCGCGCATCTCGATAAAGGAGGCCGACGCGCGGCGCACTTCCGAGGCACCGCTGGGTCTAAACTTCGGCGTGTCGCGGCCCTTGCCGAACTCTTCGGCGGCCTCGGCAAGGCGCTGGATCGGGCGAATTTGATTGCGTAGAAAAATACCCGATATCATCAACAAAATGACGGATGTGCCGACCATCCAGATGATGAAAATATGGGTGTTGGTCGCATAAACGCGCTTTTTCTGCGTCAGCACGCGCATCACCTCGCCCGGCAGCAAAACGCGAATGTCGACATAGTTTTCATACGTGGTTGTGTCCACCCAGAAAGGACGCCCGATTTGCGAGGCCAGTTCGCGCGACAGCGATTGGTGCAAAAGCGCGACAATCGGTGGCGGGTCGGCTTCGGGCAGGGTTTCGCCAGGCAGAAAAGCAACGCTCATCGACAGCGTGTCGCCGGCAAGCTGGCTCAGCAATTCGCTATTGCTGCCCTGCTCGCGCATGCGTAAATCGGCGAGAATGGAGATATCGGATACGGCGGCGCGCGACAGCCGCTGCGTCACCGTCGTCCAATGGCGTTCCATAAACACAAACGCCACGATGATTTGCGTGATAACAACCGGCACAACCACAATGAGCAGCGACCGCGGAAACAGGCCGGTCGGCATATAAGCTTTTAAAAGGGCGGTGGGGTTAAACCACATTTTTCTGGTCAACTCTCAATACATATCCGGTGCCGCGCACAGTTTGTAAATATAGCGGGTCGCGCGGGTCGGTCTCAATTTTACGACGCAATCGATTAATCTGAACATCAATGGCGCGCTCTGAAATGTCTTCGCCATCGGCCAATTTTAGCCGCGACACAATGCGGCCCGGCGCAGCCGTCAGATGGCGCAGCAATTCAATATCACGCGTTGTCAGCATGACACGCGCGCCAGCTTTGGTTAACTCGCCGCGCGCATAGGTGAAAACGAAATCTCCGAAAGAAATTTCTTCTGGCGGGTCCAGCAAATCATCTTCGCTGATGCTACGGCGCAAAATATTTTGAATGCGTAACAACAACTCCTTCGGGTCGAAAGGCTTGGGCAAATAATCATCCGCACCCATTGCTAGGCCTTCGATGCGCTGATCAACCTCTGCGCGCGCTGTTAGCAGCAAAATGGGCACCGCGTTTTGCGCTTTACGCAGGCGCTCGGTAAATTCCAGCCCGTTAATGCCGGGCATCATGACATCGAGAACCAGCAGGTCATAGGTTAGCGCGCCCATTTTTTCCTGTGCCTGTGTCGCATCCGCCGCCGCACTGGTGCGATAGCCATTGTCGTTGAGGTATTTTTTCAGCAACTCACGAATGCGCCTGTCATCATCCACAATCAGAATATGCGGTGTTGCCTCATCGGGAACCGCCATCAGTTTTCCTTTTCCGAGGCCGCGTTTTTGGCATTGCGCGAGGTTGCGATCAGATTGTCGACATTTTCCCTGTCGGCNGGGTTGATCATCAGCCGCATAATCTCTTTCCAGCTATTGAAAGTGGCTGCGTCCACCTCTGCCGTAGCTTGCTCAAACCGGCTGATTTGNGGGGCTATGAGGCTGTCATGCAGCTTGTGGCCCTTGGCGGTCAGGAACAATAGGCGCTTGCGCCGGTCGAGAATGCCAATTTTCTGGTTGATATAGCCTTCGTCAATGAGGTCGCGCAAAATGCGCGCGAGGCTCTGCTTGGTGACGCGCAATATATCCAACAGATTGGCGATGCTTAACCCCGGATTGCACCCGACAAAATGCAGCACGCGGTGGTGGGCGCGGCCAAACCCGTGTTTTTGTAATATGGCGTCTGGGTCTGATATAAAATCTCGGTACGAAAAAAACATCAATTCAATGGCGTCTTTGTAATCGTGTGTTCCCGATTCTTCTTTTACCTTTTTCATCGGCGTCTTTCGGTTTTTACCACTTTATGCGTGCCTCAAAACAAGTCAGCTTTGTTGACATATAATCTGCACGTTGATAGCGTAATGATACATAAAAAAAATGTTTTCGCCAAATACACGAAATTCCGGTTAAAGGACAGCTAACACTATGGATGGCGCATTCGACCAGCGTGACGGNTCTATCTGGATGAACGGGGCACTTATTCCGTGGANGGATGCGCGCGTGCATGTTCTCACCCATGGCCTGCATTATGCCTCAAGCGTGTTTGAGGGCGAGCGNGCCTATGCCGGGGCGATTTTCAAATTGCGNGAGCATACCGNGCGCTTGGTCTATTCGGCCAAAGANCTGGGGTTTGAAATTCCCTANACGGNCGATGAAATTGATGCAGCCTGCGTTGAAACNCTTGAGGCCAATGGNCTCNCCGACGGCTANNTGCGTCCTGTCGCTTGGCGCGGCAGCGAAATGATGGGCGTTTCGGCGCAAAATAACCGCATTAATCTNGCCATTGCCGCATGGGANTGGCCGTCTTATTTCNACCCTGAAGAGCGNCTCAAGGGTATTCGTCTTGATATGGCCGAATATCGCCGTCCGTCACCGGAAACCGCGCCTTGCCATGCCAAGGCCGCGGGTCTGTATATGATTTGCACGCTGTCCAAACACGCCGCCGAAAGCAAAGGCTATGCCGATGCGCTGATGCTCGATTGGCGCGGGCGCGTGGCCGAAGCGACGGGGGCGAATGTTTTTTTTGTGGATAACAATGTTTTGCACACGCCGGAGCCCGATTGTTTTCTGGATGGCATCACGCGGCGCACCGTGATTGAACTGGCGCGGGCGCGCGGGCTGGAAATTGTCGAGCGCGCGATCATGCCAGATGAGATGAAAAATTTTAGCGAATGTTTCATCACCGGAACGGCGGCAGAGGTTACGCCAGTTTCCGAAATCGGCCCGTATAAATTTACCCCCGGCGATATCAGCATCAATCTGCTGAATGATTATCTCGCACTGGTGGGCGGGCAGTCTGCTTAAAAAGCTTTTTTTCCATTCACGAACATGGCACAGTTTTTCCAACAGGGGAGTGCGTGATGGGTCTTTACAATAAATATGTTCTGCCGCGGTTTCTAAACGCGGCCTGCGGTACCAAACCGATTATCAAGCAGCGCGAGAAAGTTGTGCCTGAATGCACCGGACGGGTGCTGGAAGTGGGCATGGGGTCAGGGCTGAACCTGTCCTTTTATGACCCCGACAAGGTCGACATGGTGTTCGGGCTGGAACCGGCCCCTGAAATGGTGGAACGCGCCAAGCCGCTGGCTGAAAAGGCCGCGTTTCCGGTTGAATTTATAGACCTGCCTGGCGAAGAAATTCCGCTTGAAGACAACAGCGTTGATACGGTTCTGCTGACCTACACGCTGTGCACCATTCCCGGAACGCTGGCCGCGATGGAAGGCATGCGGCGGGTGTTGAAGCCGGGGGGCACATTGCTATTTTCCGAACATGGCCGCGCGCCCGATGCCGCGGTGCAAAAATGGCAAGACCGGCTCAATGGCGTTTGGGGCCGCATTGCTGGCGGGTGTAATATCAATCGTGATATTCCAACATTGATTGAAGAGGGCGGTTTTAAAATTACCGATATGGAGAGCATGTATGTGCCCTCCACCCCGCGCATTCTCGGCTTCACCTATTGGGGCGCGGCGCAGATCCGCTAAATTTTCCGAAATTATGTGCTGCAAGTCCATCTTGGGCCTGATCTTTTGGGCCTGACCCTTTGAGCTTGACCCTTTGGGCTTGACTCTGGATGTTCCTTAAAATAGAACAAAACAAGAACAAAATCCTGATTACGGTCTTGTGAATTTATGCGTGAAAAGAAATATCAGGCAGAGCCGCGCCGCCTGACGGTTAGCCGTCTGCGGCACAAGCTCCGGAAGTTTGAACTGGTGCCGACAGCGGGTGAGGCCGTGCCGAGCGGCTTTGCGGCTATTGATGCCTGCTTGTCGCCGCATCACGGCCTGTTGCGCGGCGGGGTGCATGAAATTTGCGCGGCAAAAACCGGTGACTTTGCCAGTGCCGCGGGGTTCGGCGCGCATCTGGCGGCGCAATTTGCCGATGGCAAAGCCGTGGTGTCCGGCCAGACCCGACAATCTATCGGCGAGCATGGCCGGCCTTATGCGCTGGCTTTGCCGACGGTTGGGCTTATCCGGCACCAGCTCATTCATATTAACGGGGCGGATCTGCCGGATTTGCTATGGGCGACGCAAGAGGCGCTCAGTTGTCCGGCGGTCGGGTGTGTGGTGCTGATGAGCCTTGAGCAGGCACCGGATTTTACCGCCAGCCGGCGCTTGAGCATGGCGTGTCGCGCGGTCGATCGGCCATTGGTGTTGGTGCTGGGTGCCGAAGCGGGCCAAACCTCAACGGCGGCGACAACACGCTGGCAGGTTTCCGCGGCNCCGCATAATAGCTGGCAGGTGCGCCTACAGCGGTTGCGCGGCAGTTTGGAACGCCCGCCGCCAATGGCAGGCTGGCAGGTTTTTCCATGGCGCGAAGTCTTGCCGATTTCCGATAACACTGCTTCCAATAACACTGCTTCCAATAATAGGGCACCCGAAAGCGCGCCCGTGCATGCCACAACCGCTTACGGCAGTTAGGGTGAGGTGTCTGCATTATGCCGCAATCCACGCCACACCTGCCGCCACAAGCACCTGCGTATCTTGCCCCCGATGCCGCGTCCAATGCTGCACTTAATAACGCTCCGGCCGGTCGCCGCATTGTGGCAATCTGGTTTCCCTATTGGCTGAGTGAAATCGTCATGCCGGCTGAAAAGCGCGATGCGCCTTTCGTGCTGGCCGAACACCAGCGCGGGACGCAGCGTCTGGCGGCGGTCAATATCGCTGCCGAGGCTTGCGGGCTGCACCTCGACATGGCACTGGCCGATGCGCGGGCGCTGGTGCCTGACATGCATATCGAAATGCTTGATCCGGCGCGCGGGCCCGCCGCGCTCGATAAATGCGCCCGCTGGTTGCGCCGCTACACCCCATGGGTCGGCGCTGACACGCATCCCGCCAGCCACGGCTTATTGCTCGACATCAGCGGCTGCGCGCATTTGTTCGGCGGCGAACGCCGCATGCTCGACGACATGCAGGCGCGCTTCAACCGCCGTGGCATCACATGTTGCATCGCCGTGGCCGATACAATCGGCAGTGCCTGGGCGCTGGCGCATTACGGGCCGGACAGCTTGATCATCGCCCCATCCGGCCATGGCGCCGATGCGGTAATGGATTTGCCGCCGGATGCTTTGCGCCTGCCCGAAGATGCGCGCGATCTGTGTCGGCGGCTGGGGCTTGATAGCATTGCGGCGCTGGCGGCGTTTCCGCGGGCCTCCCTGACGCGCCGCTTCGGGCCTTATCCGGTGATGCGGCTGGAGCAGGCATTGGGGCAGGCGGGCGAAATGCTCAATCCATGNGTGCCGGCACCGGAATTTATCGTGCGGAAAAANCTTGCCCAAGGCGTGACACAGCTTGATGTCATTGCCAGCCTCACGCAAACCATGTGCGCGACGCTGGCCGCAAAACTTTTTGCTGCTGGTCAAGGCGCTGCGCGGCTCGANCTTATTTTGACCCGCGCCGATAATGAGATGCAGGCTTTGTCGGTGCGTCTGGCGGTACCCTCGGCTGAAGCCGGACATTTGGCGCGGCTGCTGGCGACGCGCCTTGAGCGTGTGTCGCGGGGGTTTGATGCCGGATGCGGGGTTGAAACTTTGTGCCTCGTAGCCAGTGCCACGGCAGAGGTCAGCACGCCGCAAGCGCCGCTAACGCTCGGACATCGGGCTTTCAAAACACCTCCTGTCGCGGCATTGGCTGGTTTGTTTGACCGGCTGGCCGGGCGTCTGGGGCCACAAATTGTNGTGCGCCCTGTCGTGCATGCGTCGCATATTCCCGAACACGCCGTCGGCTATCGGNCCGTGCATGNCGCCCCGCTTTCCAGCGAGGCTGATGATGCGGGCCTGTCGGTCGGTGGCGCGCCATCGCCGCAAACGCGCCCGCTTTTCATGCTGTGTGCGCCCGAACCCATTGAGGTGATTGCCGAGATTCCCGAAGGCGCGCCATATCGGTTTCGCTGGCGGCGGGTGCTGCACGAAGTGACCCGCGCGCAAGGGCCCGAACGCATCAGCCCGGAATGGTGGCCCTCGGCGCGCCAGCATAACAGCCTGACCCGTGATTATTTCCGCGTGGAAGACCGTAACGGGTGCCGCTTCTGGATTTACCGCGACGGGCTTTACGGGCGCGAAACCGGGTGGCCCCGCTGGTTCATGCACGGGGTGTTTCCGTGAGGGATGAAAATACCGGCTTTGCCGAACTGACAGCGATTTCCAATTTCAGTTTTTTGCACGGGGGCGCGCATCCTCAGGAAATGGTGCACCGCGCCGCCCATCTTGGCTATCAGGCCATTGGGCTTGCCGACCGCAACACGCTGGCCGGTGTGGTGCGCGGCCATGTGGCCGCGCGTGAGGCGGGTATTCGCTATCTGCCCGGTGCCCGTCTGGTCACGCAATGCGATTTCGAGGCGGTGTGTTATCCGCGCGACCGCACGGCCTATGCCGCTCTGTCGCAATGTCTGACGCGGGGAAACCGGCGCGCCGTGAAAGGCCAGTGCCTGTTGCAGATGGAAGACCTTGAAACGCTCGCAAAAAACAGTGCCCAGTGCTGGATTGTGGTGCCGCCAGCTTCCGCACTGAATTCTACAGAAGCTTCCACAAATGACGGGTTTCGTGAAAAGCTCATGCGGCTTGTAAAGGCTGGCGCAACAACCGGCGGGCATGTCTATCTGTTGCTCGCGCCCGCTTACGGCGCCGATGATGGCGCGCATTTTGACCGGCTGGCGGCGCTGGCAAGCTGGGCGGGCGCGCCGCTGATTGCCGGGTTCAACCCGCTCTATCACGACCCCGCGCGCCGCCGCTTGCAGGATGTCCTGACCTGTATTCGCCACCATTGCACGCTGGAGACGGCTGGTTATCGTCTCGCGGCAAATGCTGAGCGTCATCTAAAGCCCCTATCGGATGTGACGCGGCTGTTTCGTGCGTTTCCCCAAGCGGTGGCGAATGTTCAAAATATTTTATCGGTCTGCCAATTTTCGCTCGATGATCTGGTTTATCAATATCCCGAAGATGCGTTTGACCACACGCTTTCGCCCCAGCAATTACTGGAAAAGCTGGTTTGGGAGGGCGCGCGCGGGCGGTTTTCCGACACGGTGCCGGAGAAGCTGGAAAAGCTTATTCGCTATGAGTTGAAACTCATTGGCGAGCTTGCCTATGCGCCGTATTTTCTCACCGTTTACGACCTGGTTCGGTTTGCGCGCCGCAAGCGCATTTTGTGTCAGGGGCGCGGCTCGGCGGCCAATTCCGCCGTGTGCTATTGCCTCGGCATCACGGCTGTCGACCCCAGCCGGTTGGATTTGCTGTTTGAACGCTTTATTTCTGCCGAGCGTAACGAGCCGCCCGACATTGATATTGACTTCGAACACGAGCGGCGCGAAGAAGTCATCCAGTATATTTACCAGAAATACGGGCGTGAACGCGCCGGCATTGCGGCAACGGTCATCACCTATCGCAGTCGCTCGGCTGTGCGCGAAGTTGCCAAGGCGATGGGGCTTTCGGGCGATGTTGCCAGCGCGCTTTTGGCGTTGAACTGGGGCGGCGGCAGCCGACCACCACCGCCCGAACATATTCGTGAAGCCGGACTTGACCCGGAAACGCCCGCGCTTGCGGTGACACTGGATATGGCCGCCGAACTGATCGGGTTTCCGCGGCATTTGTCGCAGCATGTCGGCGGTTTCATCATCACCAATGAACGCCTCGACAAAATGGTTCCAATCGGAAATGCGGCCATGGCAGAGCGCACTTTCGTCGAATGGGACAAGGATGATCTGGACGCGCTGGGCATGTTGAAAATCGATGTGCTGGCGCTGGGCATGTTGAGTGCAATCCGGCGTAGTTTTGACCTTATTGCCGCCCATCACGGCAAAAATTTTGAACTGGCGACCGTGCCTGCCGAAGACAGCAATGTTTACGACATGCTGTGCCGTGCCGAAGCAATCGGGGTGTTTCAGGTGGAAAGCCGCGCGCAAATGAACATGCTGCCGCGTTTGAAACCACGCGATTTCTACGATCTGGTTATTGAGGTTGCTATTGTCCGGCCGGGGCCCATTCAGGGCGATATGGTGCATCCCTATTTGCGCCGACGCAATGGCGAGGAGACAGTGAGTTTTCCCTCACAGGAACTGGAAGATGTGCTGGGCAAAACGCTGGGCGTGCCTTTGTTCCAAGAACAAGCCATGCGTATCGCCGTGATTGCAGCCGGCTTCACCCCCGCCGAGGCCGACCGCTTACGCCGCGCCATGGCGACGTTTCGCAAAAGCGGCATTATTCATGAATTTGGCATGCGGCTTATCGAAGGCATGGTGGCGCGCGGCTATACGCAGAATTTCGCCGAGCGGTGTTTCCGCCAAATTGAAGGCTTCGGCGAATATGGTTTTCCCGAAAGCCATGCCGCCAGCTTTGCCTTGCTCGTTTATGTGTCGGCATGGCTCAAATGTTATTCCCCCGCCGCTTTTTGTGCGGCGCTGATCAACAGCCAGCCCATGGGGTTTTACGCCCCCGCCCAGCTTGTGCGCGAGGCCCAGCGACAGGGCGTACATGTTTTGCCGGTATGCATTAACCGCTCGGACAGCGAAGCCGACCTTGAACGGCACGACGATGAGATTGCCCTGCGGCTCGGCTTCAACCAGATCAGTGGTCTGGCGGCGGCCGACCATGAGGCGTTGGTTGCGGCGCGGCGTCTGGGCGGGGCGTTTGACAGTGTTGCCGATTGTGCCAAGCGCGCCGGACTGGGCCCGGGCGCACTGGAACGCTTGGCGCGCGCCGATGCGTTTGCTGGTCTTGGATTGTCGCGGCGCCAAGCTTTGTGGGCGGTGCGCGCGCTGGCACCGGAAAGCCGCGCGGCGGCGCTGCCTTTGTTTGCCCATCGCGGGCTTGATGTGTTGCCGCCCGAAGACGAACACGCCGCGGCGCTACCCGCCTTGCCGCCGGGCATGGAGGTGCTGGAAGATTATGCNAGCCTGCGATTGTCGCTCAAGGCGCACCCCATGTCGTTTTTGCGCGAGAATATGCACGCGCGCAAAGCCCAGCCTTTGCAAGCNCTGGACACGACGGGCAATGGTCGACGCATTGGTGTGGCGGGTCTGNTGATCTGCCGCCAGCGACCGGGGAGCGCCNGTGGCGTTGTGTTTTTAACGCTGGAAGATGAAACCAGCACCGGCAATATTGTCGTCTGGCCCGACAGGTTTGAAAAATATCGGCGCATTGTTATCGGCGCGCGCCTCATTCATATCGAAGGGCGCGTGCANCGCAGCGGCGCGGTGGTGCATCTTGTGGCNGAACGCTTTACCGATTGCACCGAACAGCTTGTGACATTGATGGCGCAAAANGGCATGCAGACAACGGCGCATCTGCCCAAAGTACTGCGCCCGAAAAAACAGACAGGGCGCAAAACGCCGCGCGAAATGGCGTGGCGCGGCCTGCAATAGCTGTAATGCGNGGGGCTTACTCGGCGGCTTCTTTTTCGGCTTCCAGCGTCGCCAGATATTTTTCCGCTTCCAGTGCNGCCATGCAGCCCATACCAGCAGCAGTGACGGCTTGGCGGTAAATATCATCCGTCACATCACCAGCCGCATAGACGCCCTCAATCGAGGTTGCGGTGCTGTCGGGAGACGTAATCAGATATCCGCCGGATTTTGTTTGCAATTGTTCNGTNAATAATTCGGTNGATGGNGCGTGCCCGATGGCGATGAAAATACCATCGGCATTGACCTCATGCGTGTCGCCGGTTTGGGTGTTACGCAGCCGCGCGCCCGTCACTCCCAAAGGATCATCCGNGCCCAGCACTTCGGCAATCTCGCTGTTCCACANCACCTCAATCTTGTCATGGGCAANCANGCGCTGNTGCAGAATTTTTTCACTGCGTAAGCTGTCGCGGCGATGCACCAGAGTTACTTTCGAGGCGAAATTCGTCAGAAANAATGCCTCTTCAACGGCGGTGTTGCCGCCGCCGACCACNAGCACTTCTTTGTTNCGATAGAAAAACCCATCACAGGTCGCGCANGCCGAAACCCCNAAACCCTGAAACTTCTCTTCGCTTTCCAGCCCCAGCCATTTGGCTTGCGCGCCGGTGGCGATAATCACNGTGTCGGCGGTGTACACCTGCCCGCTATCGCCGGTCATGGTGAANGGGCGCACGTTCAAATCGGCTTTGGTGATGATGTCGGAAATAATTTCCGTTCCCACATGCGCGGCTTGGGCCTCCATCTGNTCCATCAGCCATGGGCCNTGAATGGCATCGGCAAAGCCCGGATAATTCTCGACATCCGTGGTNATGGTNAANTGCCCGCCCGGTTGCAGNCCGCGNACCAGCACCGGCTCCAGCATGGCACGCGCNGCATAAACNGCGGCTGTATAGCCTGCTGGCCCCGAACCGACGATCAATAATTTCGTGTGTTTAGTCTCGCNCATCACGCGCTCCGCCTATCNGAATANNCNTAATGTAATGCCGATTCCGNCCAACCCAANTGCGGCCATTGGTNCGAAGCAGATTTATTCAGAGGTTTTTGNCTTTTTGAGCNCAAAGNTCGCNCGTTTGGCGTCCCACGCANTTTGNAAGGCGGCGGCGATTTCCGGCGTGGCATTGGCCGGTGTGGACACGCGCGCGTCCAGTTCGCCGACAAACGGGCGNGTNAGGCCCGCGCCCTGCATGTCNCCATGAAACNTNCGAAACTTGCGATTGCCGCCTGCCAGTTCAAAAACCTGCACTGGCGCGCCNCTGGTGCANGCTTCGCNGACCATATTGACGCTGTCTGCGGTCACGATGATGTGTTCTGCCAGCCCCAACAGNGCGGCATAGGGGTTATCGCCNNCATTNTCCCAGATGAAATGNGGGGTTTGGGNAAGGCGGGCNCGCAAATGCGCCGCAAAAGCCGGTGGCGAGCGGCGCGACACGGTTATCATGGGAAACATATTCTGCGCTGTCAGCGTCACAATATGGGCCGTGAGGCNCTCAAATTCNGCCATGGTGAAGGCATAAGCCTCGTTTGGCCCGCCGATGAGNNCGGCAACGGGNNTNCGCCCNCCACATTCACCCAGCAGGCGCGNGCGCCATTTATCGGCTTCGGNTTTTAGCGTTTCTTGTGTCAGCAAATGNGGCGATANCAGCGTTGTCGTCACATTTGGCCCGTGCANGCGGTCGTGTTGCGGTGCCCAGACAAAATCAAAATNTCNNGGATTNATNGCTGGNTTCTGNAAAAACGCGGTAAAACTGCGCCCGCCGGAGCGATATCCGATATAGCGNGCATGCGCCGCCGCTTGGCGTCCGCTCGCCAGCACAAGGTCNGGATAGGGCGGGGNGATGGCNGCATCGCCGCGCACGCCAGCAAANGCCGCNCGATANGGGCTCAGCCANCGCCATGGCGGTTTTAAGTGCGTGTGAATAAGCTGCGGCTCAANNCCCAGTGCCCTNGCGATGCCCAGCACAAGCACATCATTGCCGCGCCGCCCGCCTGTAATTGCCCAGACCCGCATGTGTTTCCCTGTTCAAACCTTGTCAAACCGCGTAATAATATTACGTTTTATACAGGAATTTGGGTAATGAAAAAACCACGCCTTGATGATATCGACTTGCGGATTATTGACGAATTGCAGCGTCATGGNCGCATGACAAACGTCGATTTGGCNCGNCGTGTCGGNATTTCNGCGCCGCCGTGCCTGCGCCGCGTGCGGGCNTTGGAACAGGCCGGTTTCATCGCTGGCTATCACGCCAATNTAGACCCNGCGCTATTGGGCTTTGGCGTGACGGTTTTTGCCATGGTTGGCTTGCACTCTCAGGCNGAGGCTGATTTGCAAAGCTTTGAAGCGCGGGTGGAAAGCTGGCCGGAAGTGCGCGAATGCCACATGCTNAANGGCGACATTGATTTCATATTGAAATGCGTGNCACCNGATTTGGCGAGTTTTCAGGAGTTTTTGACNCAAAAACTAACCCCGGCCCCAAACGTCGCCAATGTGAAAACGTCNCTNACCATCCGCCAGTCGAAAAAACTGCCCGGCGTGCCGGTTGATTTGGTCAAACAAATTTAACGTCAAGAATTTCGTAGGATTTNNCNCCGCCCGGTGTGTTCACCTCCACGCTGTCGCCGANCTCTTTGCTGATCAGCGCGCGCGCAATCGGTGAGGCAATNGAGATTTTNCCCTCTTCGACANTGGCCTCATATTCCCCGACAATCTGGTAGGTCATTTCGGCTTCGGTGTCCTCGTCGANGAGATTGACGGTGGCNCCGAATTTCACCCGCGCGCCNTTGAGCGCNCCAATATCAATNACATCTGCGCGGTTNAGCACATCTTCAAGCTCCATCACGCGGCCTTCATTNTGGCTTTGTTGTTCTTTGGCGGCATGATATTCGGCATTTTCAGACAGGTCGCCATGNGCGCGCGCCTCGGCAATCGCCTTGATAATGCGTTGGCGCTCCGGCCCTTTCAGCTTTTTGACCTCGGCGTCAAGCGCGGCATAGCCGTCGGCTGTCATTGGAACTTTTTCCATTTTTCCCTCGTTTTCGCGTTTTCCCACCGGAAAGTGCGACATCGCTTAATATTTTCCACAAATTCTCGGAAATAGGCAATAGCCAGATGCTGTTGGACTGGTGTTTGGCCTAGTCGCTGCTGCTTGCATAGTCCTGCAACGACCGGACGCCCAGTTGCTGCGCGGACAGGGCACGAATGGCGGCAATGGCGGCTTCGGCACCGGCCATGGTCGTGTAATAGGGAATTTTCATAACCAGCGCGGTACGCCGGATGGATTTGCTGTCGGCCAATGATTGCTCGCCTTCGGTTGTATTGACGACCAGCTGAACATCGCCGTTTTTCATGGCATCGACAATATGCGGGCGGCCTTCCAGAACCTTATTGATCGGCGCGACATCAAGGCCCTGTTCGGCCAGAAAAGCCGCCGTGCCGCGCGTGGCAATCACCTTGAACCCCATATTGAGAAGCGATTGCGTCGGCAAAATCGCGCGTTGTTTGTCGTTTTCCCTGACGGAAATAAACGCCGTGCCGGTTTCCGGCAAAACCGTGCCGCCACCCAGCTGGCTTTTAGCAAAGGCCAGCGCAAAATTCGTGTCCAGCCCCATCACTTCGCCGGTCGAGCGCATTTCCGGGCCCAGCACCGTATCCACGCCGGGGAAGCGGGCAAATGGGAACACCGCTTCTTTGACGGCGATATGGTCGTAAGGTTGCAGGTCGAGGCCAAATTCTGACAATTTGCTTCCTGCCAATAACCGCGCGGCAATCTTGGCAATCGGGCGACCTAAAACCTTCGCCACAAACGGAACCGTGCGGCTGGCCCGCGGATTGGCTTCGATCACATAAATCGTGTCGCCCTGCACGGCGAACTGCACGTTCATCAGCCCCACAACATTGAGCCCCTTTGCCATGGCGCTGGCCTGGCGGGTCAGTTCGTCAATAATATTTTGCGAAAGCGAATGCGGCGGCATGGAACACGCGCTGTCGCCCGAATGCACGCCGGCCTCCTCGATATGTTCGAGAATGCCGGCCACCACAACCTCATCGCCGTCGCACAAGACATCGACATCCAGTTCTGTGGCATCGCGCAGATAGCCGTCAATCAAAACCGGACTGTCGCCTGATACAATCACCGCTTCGCGCATATAGCGGTCAAGCTGGGCGTCGCTGGAGACAATTTCCATCGCCCGTCCGCCCAGCACATAAGACGGCCTGATGACCACGGGAAAGCCGATATTGGCGGCAATGGCGTGGGCTTCCTCGGTGCTGCGGGCAATACCATTGGGGGGTTGTTTAAGTTCAAGCCGGTCGAGCAGGTCTTTGAAGCGGTCGCGGTCTTCGGCCAAATCAATCGCGTCCGGTGAGGTGCCCAAAATGGGAATGCCTGCGCGCTCAAGCGCTTGCGAGAGTTTCAGCGGCGTCTGCCCGCCAAATTGCACAATCACGCCCAGCAATTCGCCCGCCGCCATTTCGCACGCCAGCAATTCAAGGACATCTTCTTGCGTCAGCGGCTCGAAATATAAGCGGTCTGAGGTGTCATAGTCAGTGGAGACGGTTTCCGGATTGCAGTTGACCATAATGCTTTCAATATCGGCATCGGCCAATGCATATGCCGCATGGCAGCAGCAATAATCAAACTCAATGCCTTGGCCGATGCGGTTCGGCCCGCCGCCCAAAATGACAGCTTTTGGGCGCGGCGTCGGCTCGGACTCGGCTTGGCGCGCAAATGGCGAGGGTTCGTCNTAGCTNGAATAAAGATAGGGCGTGCTGGCAGCAAATTCCGCCGCGCAAGTGTCGATACGGCGGAAATAGGGGCGTATGTCNAGCTTNTGACGCGCNGCGCGCGCNGNGTCTTCGTNCATACCAGCCAGTTCGCCCAGCCGCGCATCGGAAAAGCCCATGGCCTTGACGCGGCGCATCGCTTCGGGCGTGTCGGGCAGGCCGCGNGCGGCGACCAAGGCTTCTGTGTCGACNATTTCTTTGATTTGGNGNACGAACCANGGGTCGAAATGNGATANCGCGCAAATTTCTTCNACCGACATGTTCTGGCGCAGCGCATGGGCAACCATCAGCAGNCGCGAAGGCGTGGCGCTCGTCAATGNNGCGCGCAATTCGTCCATNTCGCCGCTTTCATCGGCCAACGGCGCGTCGTCCGGCGTNTTNAATCCGGTCAGGCCGGTTTCCAGCGAGCGCAAGGCTTTTTGCAGCGATTCCTGAAAATTGCGCCCGATTGCCATGGCTTCGCCGACCGATTTCATCGCCGTGGTCAGCAACGGCTCGGCGCCCGGAAATTTCTCAAATGCAAAACGCGGAATTTTCGTCACCACATAATCAATGGTCGGCTCGAAACTGGCCGGGGTGACGCCNGTGATGTCGTTCATCAACTCATCAAGNGTGTAGCCGACGGCCAGCTTTGCGGCAATTTTGGCNATNGGAAANCCGGTCGCTTTTGAGGCCAATGCCGATGAGCGNGACACACGCGGGTTCATNTCAATNACCANAAGGCGNCCATCCGCCGGATTGACNGCAAATTGCACATTAGAGCCNCCGGTTTCCACGCCGATTTCGCGCAACACNGCAATCGAGGCATTTCGCATGATCTGATATTCGCGNTCGGTGAGCGNNAGGGCTGGCGCGACNGTAATGCTGTCGCCNGTATGNACGCCCATNGGGTCAACATTTTCAATCGAGCAGATGATGATGCAATTGTCNGCNCGGTCGCGCACGACCTCCATTTCATATTCNTTCCANCCTAAAACGCTTTCTTCAATCAGCACTTCGGTTGCCGGAGATGCGTCCAGACCAGACTCGACAATNGCNAGAAATTCCTCNCGGTTATACGCGACNCCGCCGCCNGTGCCGCCCATTGTGAANGACGGGCGGATAATGGTCGGNAGNCCAACTTTTTCGAGCCCTTCAAGGGCTTCCTCTATCGTATGNGCAATCGCCGAGCGCGGGCTTTCCAGCCCGATGCGNTCCATCGCCTCGCGGAACAGCAAGCGGTCTTCGGCCATGTTNATGGCATCAAGGTCGGCACCGATAAGCTGCACGCCATATTTTTCCAGCGTACCGTCGCCCGCCAAGGCAATNGCCGTGTTGAGCGCCGTTTGCCCNCCCATTGTGGGNAAAATGGCGTCGGGCTTTTCTTTTTCGATAATGCGCGCNACCACTTCCGGCGTNANGGGTTCGACATAAGTGGCATCGGCCAGATCCGGGTCNGTCATGATGGTGGCCGGGTTCGAATTGACCAATATNACGCGGTAGCCNTCTTCGCNTAGGGCTTTGCAGGCTTGTGTGCCGGAATAGTCAAACTCGCATGCCTGCCCGATAACAATNGGGCCAGCGCCAATAATCATAATGCTCGAAATATCNGTGCGCTTTGCCATTACTGCTCCATTGCTGCNNTAAAGCGGTCGAAGAGATAGTGACTGTCTTGCGGGCCCGGCGAGGCTTCCGGATGGTATTGCACGGAAAACACCGGACGCTCTTTCAGCCTGATGCCGCAATTTGTCCCGTCGAACAGGCTGACATGGGTTTCGGCNANCGTGTCGGGCAGTGTTTCGCGGTCAACGGTAAAGCCGTGGTTCATNGAGGTAATNTCNACCTTNCCGGACTGAANGTCCTTAACCGGATGGTTNGCCCCATGATGGCCCTGTTTCATTTTNNNNGTTTGCGCGCCCAGCGCCAGCGCCAGCATTTGATGGCCCAGACATATGCCNAATANCGGCAGGCCGCTATCCACCANCGCGCGAATTTGGGCGACCGCGTAAGCGCCNGTGGCCGCNGGATCNCCNGGGCCGTTCGACAAGAATATGCCGTCGGGTTTGAGTGCNATGATATCGTTGGCCGCGGTGCTGGCGGGTACGACCGTGACGCGGCAGCCCACAGATGCCAGACAGCGCAGAATATTTTTCTTAATGCCAAAATCCAGCGCGACAACATGGAGGCGCGAAGGCTCCTCGCTAAAGCCTTCCGGCCAGTGCCAGCGACCTTGCGCCCAGTCGTAATTTTCCGCGCTGGTGACACGGCCCGCGAGATCTGCCCCTTCAAGGCCCGCAAAATCTTTCAATTCGGCCGCCAGTGCCGCTTCATCGAACTGGCCTTCGGGCGCGTGCGCCAGCACGGCATTGAACATGCCATGGTCACGAATACGGNCGGTGATGGCGCGNGTGTCGACGCCGCTTATGCCGATAATCTGCNGCGNTGCCAGCCAGTCGNTCAAATGCTCCTGCGCGCGAAAATTAGANGGGTCGCGCACGCGCTCNCGGACAATAATNCCCCGCGCGGCCTCNGATTTGNCNGNGTTTGAGGTTTCGATATCAGCCGGATTAACCCCGACATTGCCAATATGGGGNAAGGTGAAAGCAACAAGCTGGGCNGCATAGGANGGGTCGGTGATGATTTCCTGATAGCCNGTCNTGGCNGTGTTGAAACACACCTCGCCCANCGTGTGGCCGNTGGCACCAAACCCGTGCCCATAAATTTTNGTGCCNTCGGNGGCCAGCAAAAGCGCGGTCNTGGGCGNGCTCGGCCANNCGCTCATNAGCGGGCCTCCANAAGCGTTAGGGCGNCAAAACTGGGCTCAGCAAAAACGAGCCCTGNATCGCCAGAAGNANGGAAACAGAAGGTTGANNGCGCTTTCATAAAAGTCCTACCGGAAGAAATTTGTCACCAGCCAAATTGACGGGAAGCTATAGAAATGCNCAAGGTGGGTCAAGCGCGAGAGCCGAGATTCCNGTGANTAAAANTTCCNATTAAAGACAGNGGGTTATCGTCTGAATTTTGCGCCNAAACGGGTGAAAATTCGCNCCCGGCCTTTCNGCNNCTGCCANACGCTCCGGCGCGCGCAGATTCGCAAAACGCGGGTCGGAAATAATCGGCGCGATATTATTGTCACCCCGATGCTTTTCTAGTACACCATTGCGATAGNTTTCGCCGGGCAGGGNGAATGTACCGATGCATGAGCGTTTCAATGAAGCTCTAAAAGTNGCNCTGAAAAGTCAGGATAAAATTCGNATTTCNACCTTGCGTCTTATCAATGCGGCGATCAAGGATCGCGANATTGCGGACAGGACGGATAATGGCGGCNAGGGGGTGTCGGAAGAGGTCGTCNTGGAAATTCTCGCCAAAATGATNAAGCAGCGTCACGAAAGCCTGTCGGCCTATGAAGAAGCCGGACGCCTTGATCTNGCCGACCAAGAGCGCAGTGAAATCGCTGTNATTCAGGANTTTATGCCGCGCCAGNTGGAAGATGACGAGATTATNGCCGCTGTCGACANGGCGCTGGCCGAGGTNGAGGCCCAGACGTTGAAAGATATGGGCAAGGTGATGGGGCTTTTGAAACAAAAATACACCGGCCAGATGGATTTCGGCAAAGCCGGTGCGCGCGTCAAAGAGAAGCTCGGCTGACATTTTGCACAAGTTTGGTTGGGCCACGGGCTAGCTTTCCAATGCCGATNGCCTAAACTGCGGNCATGGCTTTTCCGCAAAATTTTCTGCAAGAAATAAAAAACCGNATATCCGTCTCGGATGTGGTNGGCCGCAAGGTTAAATTGCAGCGGCGCGGGNGCGAATTTGTCGGCCTCAGNCCCTTCAAACCCGAACGCACGCCGTCTTTTACCGTCAATGATGACAAGCAGTTCTATCATTGNTTTTCGACCGGCAAGCACGGNTCGGTNTTTGACTTTTTGATGGAAACCNAAGGCTTAAGCTTTCTCGAAGCTGTCGAGGCGCTGGCNCGTCAGGCCGGTTTGCAAATGCCGCAAAACGACCCGAAATCGNCGGANNAAGCGCGCCNACAAGCCTCGCTCATCNACGTTACNCAAGCCGCCGCGACATGGTTTAGCGCGCANTTGGCGAAATCNAACGCGGCCGCNGCGCGCAGCTATCTTGAAAAACGCGGCGTTAGCGATGCGCTGGTGCGCGAGTTTGGGCTGGGGTTTGCGCCGTCTGNGCGGCGNGNGNTGGTTGAGCATTTGCAAGCGCGCGNCATGACAATCGACATGATTGTCGAAGCCGGGCTTGCCATTAAGCCCGATGATGGCGGCGCGCCTTACGACCGCTTCCGCGACCGCATTATATTTCCCATTCAAGACGCGCGCGGNCGGGTCATCGCTTTTGGCGGGCGNGCCATGCAAGNAGATGCGCNCGCNAANTATCTGAACTCGCCGGAAACACCGCTGTTTCATAAAAGCTCGGTTCTGTTNAATTTCGCGCGCGCNCGCCAACCCGCCTANGANACGAAATCCGTGCTGGTGGCCGAAGGCTATATGGATGTTATCGGTTTGGCGCGGGCTGGTATTACCCATGNTGTAGCCCCGCTCGGNACGGCGATTACCGAAGAACAAATCAGNCTGTTATGGCGGCTGGCACCGGAGCCGGTTTTGTGTCTTGACGGCGATCAGGCGGGCTTGCGCGCGGCTTACCGNGCCATTGACCGCACGCTGCCCTTATTGAAAGCAGGCTTTTCTTTGCGNTTTGCNATGNTACCGGCGGGCAAAGACCCCGATGATCTGGTGGCNGAGNGCGGNGCCGAGGCGATGCAAAACGTTATTGGGCGCGCGCTCACCATGATCGACCTNTTGTGGGAACGCGAGGTTGAAACCGCGCCGTGGGACACGCCTGAACGCGCCGCGGCGCTTAAACAACGCCTGCGCGCCGCTGTGCAGCAGATAACCGAGCCGGANGTGCGTGCGCTCTATGCCCAAGAGATTAAAANCCGCCTCGACCGGCTTTTGGGCGAACAAGGCGTGCCCTATCGTGNAACCGGTGGCCGCGNGGGGCNGGTCGGCCGACAAGCGTGGCGTCGCCAGTCGGCAAAGNGNGAAACGCGCCGCTCGACCATCGCACANGGCAATGGCATGCCCGCNCGCGAGGCGCTGATTGTNCTNTGCGTCATCAACCACCCCGATTTGATGNANAANCACCGCGATCTGTTTGAAACCNTGATTTTCGAGACGGCCAGCCTCGACAAGTTGCGGTTCCATATTATTGACCATNCCGACCGGCAGGGCGACCTCNCCACAGGGCTTGACAAGGNCGNTTTGACTGGGCATTTAGNTGCGCTTGGAGANAGCGCACTGGTTANCCAGNTGCAACAAATGCCGGAGGCGCTGACAATGGNGTTTGTGCGGCAAGACAGTGCNTTGGAAATTGTCGAGGCCGGATGGCTTGAAGTTGTGNGCGNTCACCATACATTAAANACANTGATGGATGAACGCGCCGAAGCAGAGGCTGANTTTGCCGTCGACAGCACACAGGAAAATTTTGAACGTCTCAGCGCAATTGTGAACCANATCGCCGCGCTTGAGAGAAGCAACACTACAACGTTAANGTGAGAGGGGTCNCGCGAACCAAGATGGCAACCAAAAAAGCTGCAGAAAAANCAGAAGAAGTCGATACCGGTGACAGCCCNCTCATCGATATGAACAACCGGCAGGTCAAGCGNATGATTAANACCGCCAAAGAAGTCGGTTTTGTTACATATGATGCNCTGAACGCTGTTCTGCCGCCGGAAGAGTTNACCTCCGAGCAGATNGAAGACATCATGTCCATGCTNTCGGAAATGGGCATTACGGTCGTCGAAAATGACGGNACGGATGACAATGACGCNGANGATGACGNTGATACTGACGNGACACCGGCCAATGANGACANTGAAGCCGAGGCCGAAGACAGTGCGGCNGNAACGGCGGTCGCAAAANCCNCCAAAACCGCCGCGGGCACCGACCGCACNGACGATCCGGTGCGGATGTATTTGCGCGAAATGGGTTCGGTGGAACTTTTGTCGCGNGAAGGCGANATTGCCATTGCCAAGCGCATTGAGGCTGGCCGCGAAACCATGATTGCGGGNTTGTGCGAAAGCCCGCTTACATTTCAGGCCATCATTATCTGGCGCGACGAGTTGAACGAAGGCAANGTATTGCTGCGCGATATTATTGACCTGGACGCCACTTTNGCAGGCCCNGANGCCAAAAAAATTGACCGCAGCGCGGAAGGNGCNGCCCCGCCGCCTTCTGGTGCGCCATCGGGCGAGGCCGAAGGCGAGCCGGACGAAGACGATGACGATAATGACAATANTTTGTCGCTNTCGGCCATGGAAATGGAACTGAAGCCNAAAGTGCTGGCNAGTTTTGATGTGATTGCGGGAACGTATAAAAAATTGCGGCGTTTGCAGGANCAAAGCGTCGAATTGCAGACCAGCAATAAAGANCTTTCGACNGCGCANCGCAATCGTCTGTCGAAATTAAGNTCTGAAGTCATTGACGAAGTNAAAGAATTGTCGCTCAACAATAANCGCATCGAGGCNTTGGTNGACCAGCTTTACACCATNAANAAGCGTCTGGTCGGTCTTGAAACGCGNTTGTGGCGTCTGGCGGATAAGGCCGGTGTNACGCGCGAGGATTTCTTAAAGCAGTATCAGGGCAATGAATATGAAGCGAACTGGTCGCGNCGTGTCGGACGCCTGACNGGTAAGGGCTGGAAAGACCTCGTTCAAGACAATCGCAATGAGATTAAAGAAGTGCGCTCGGAAATTCAGGAGCTNGCCAATGAGACCGGGCTNGATATTAGCGAGTNCCGGCGCATTGTCCGCACCGTTCAAAAGGGTGAACGCGAAGCNCGCATTGCGAAAANGGAAATGGTCGAAGCCAATTTGCGGCTCGTCATTTCGATTGCCAAAAAATANACCAATCGCGGCCTGCAATTTCTCGACCTNATTCAGGAAGGCAATATCGGCCTGATGAAGGCGGTCGATAAATTTGAGTATCGCCGCGGGTATAAATTCTCAACTTANGCNACNTGGTGGATCCGTCAGGCCATCACGCGCTCGATTGCTGATCAGGCGCGCACNATCCGGATTCCGGTTCATATGATTGAGACGATCAACAAGCTGGTGCGGACATCGCGCCAGATGCTGCACGAGTTTGGTCGCGAACCNACGCCGGANGAGCTGNCNGAGAAGCTGTCCATGCCGCTTGAAAAAGTCCGCAAAGTGCTCAAAATCGCCAAGGAGCCCATCAGCCTTGAGACGCCCATTGGTGACGAAGAAGACAGCCAGCTGGGTGACTTTATNGAAGACAAAAACGCTATTTTGCCGATTGATGCGGCGATCCAATCCAATTTGCGCGACACCACAACGCGCGTTCTGGCCTCTTTGACCCCGCGCGAAGAGCGGGTTTTGCGTATGCGGTTTGGTATTGGTATGAATACCGATCACACNTTGGANGAGGTTGGGCAGCAATTTTCCGTGACGCGCGAGCGTATCCGCCAAATCGAGGCAAAGGCGCTGCGTAAGNTGAAGCCCCCCAGCCGNTCACGAAAATTACGCAGTTTCTTGGATAATTAAAATTTGTTAGCACGGTGAGGAACATCTCATGCAGTTAACCATGCTCAAGGCAAAAATTCATCGCGCNCGCGTGACGCAATGCGACATNAATTACGAAGGCTCAATTTCAATCGACCAAGANTGGCTGGATGAGGTCGGCATNCTGCCCAATGAGCANGTCGATGTTTTGAACATTNACACCGGCGCGCGCTTTACCACCTATGCNATTAGCGCGGGCCGCGGGTCGCGCACCATNGGCATAAACGGCGCGGCGGCAAGGCTGGCCCAGCCCGATGATCTGGTCATCATTCTGGCTTACGCGCAAATAGATGAGGCGGCGGCGCGGGCACATAATCCCGTGGTCTTTCTCGCCGAAAACGCTTAAAAAGCTTCTTGGGGGCCTGTAGCTCAGTTGGTTAGAGCGAACCGCTCATAACGGTTTGGTCGCAGGTTCGAGTCCTGCCGGGCCCACCATTTCCGCCATTTCCGCTTGCTTGAGGTCGCTTTCCAGCGCGCCGAGATCGCACACACCCCGCACGGCAATAAAAACCAGCTGGGGCGTGGCAGGGGCCGCCGGTGTCAGCTTCCAGTCGCGCTCGACAAGCTGAAGCCGATGCGTGCCAATATGCCCCTTGGCACGCGCCAGCTTTCCGGCATAAGCGCCCAGCAGGTTTTCTAAAACCGCAATATCGAGCGGATATTCGGGCGAAACATAAATATGCTCAAAAACATCCCCCGCATTCACCATTTCGGGCAGGGGGGTATGTCGGTTCGTCGTGGCACGCGATTGCGTGGCGCTTTGCGGCGGTGTCAGCAATAGGCGCGCAAAATCATCAATGCGGCCCGTGTCCATAATAGGGGCTTGCGTCAATGATGTGACCAGCGCGCGCGTGGCCGCGCCGTCATCGGGCGTCAGGTCGGTTTTGCTGAGCAGAACAAGGTCGGCTTGCGCCAATTGTCGCGTAACCAGCTTGCCGACAAATTTGTCATGGCGTTTTTGCGGCAGGGTAATGCTGTCGGCCACCACAAAAACGCCTGTGAGATGCAAGCCCTCAATGCCAGCACCGGCCAGCGCAAGGCGCGCAGGCTCTCCTGCGCCGCTGGCCTCGATCAGCACGGCATCGGGCGGGTGGGCGTCAGCCACCAGCATCATTAACTGGCTGGTCAGGTCTTCTTGCATCTGGCAGCACGCGCAGCCATTGGTCAGCGTGAGCGTGGTGCCGTCATGGTCGGCAATCAGTCCGGCGTCAATGTTCACCTTGCCGAGATCATTGACAAGCACAGTCAGGCGGGCCCCGTGCGGCTCGCGCAATAGCCGGTTCACGAGGGTGGTTTTTCCAGCCCCTAAATAACCCCCTAAAATGGCGAGCGGAATATTCATCTCAATCGTTTTCCATCTCAATCGTTTTCCATCTCAATCGTTTTCCATCTCAATCGTTTTCCATCTCAATCGTTTTCCAATGGGGCCGGCACGCCGCCAAAAACCGTGCCCCATATTTTTATGTCGCGTAAATCTTCCGGCGACACCTCGAACGGGTCTCGCTCCAGCACGGTGAAATCAGCGCGCTTGCCGGGCTGCAATGTGCCCACTTCGTGTTCCAGCCCCAGCACATAGGCTGCGTCTATGGTGATGGCGCGCAAGGCCTGTTCGACGCTGACGCGCTCTTCGGGGCCGACCACATCACCGGCGACATTTTTGCGATTGACCGCCACCCATGCCGAGTTCAAGGGCTGGGCGGGTGCGATGGTGTAGTCCGAATGCAGCGCAAAGGCGATACCATGTCGGCTCAGTGTACCGGCGCGCGCCATGGTGTGTGCGCGTGCTGTGCCCAATGCTTCGCGGGCATATATGTCGCTTAATTCGTGCAGGTAATAAATATTCACCGAAGCCAGCGCCCCCAAATCTTTCATCCGCCGGATTTGTTCGGGCCGCGACAGCCCCAAATGCTCAATGGTGAAGCGGTGGTTCACGCGCGGTTTTTCAAATTGCAGTTTTTCCAAAACATCCAAGGCGAGTTCCAGCCCCAAATCACCAGTGCAATGCACATGTATTTTATAGCCCGCATGCCAAAACAGGCGCGCGGCGGCTTCGAAATTTTCCGGCACCATCAGCCATTCACCGTCATGGCCGTCGAGATATCCAGGTTCGGCGACCATCATTAATTGCGAGAAAAAAGCGCCATCGGTGAACAGTTTGACATGGTCGGAGAAAAACAGCCGCTCGGTGTTTAACTGCGGCAGGGTTTCAACAAATTTGCGCGTTTCGTCAAAATCGCCGGTCGGCGTCAGCGCCAGAATATTGGGCGTGTAATGCACGCGGAAGGGCGTGTCGGGTGCATCAAGGCTGGCACATGCGGCCTGCCACTCCATGTCGAAATTGAAAATGCCAATGCCCATATCACCGACAAGCGTGTGGCCGCCAAAATGCGCCACTTGTTTCAAGCGCGCCATGCCTAGTCCGAAATGTTCGGGCGACATTAAAACTGGATTAAGCGCCGCGATGGCAAGCCTCAAGCCGGTTTCGAAAAACTTGCCCGCGGGCAGATCAATTTGCGGGTGCGCGGCGATGGCGTCTGTCTGCAGATTAAAATGGGCAAGTGCGGCCGAATTCATAATGACTTCGTGGAACGAGCGATGCCAGACAATGACTGGTCGGTCAGGGCATATCGCATCAATATCGGGGCGGGTGATGTTGCCGTGCCAATCGCGGTGATAGCCCCATGTGAAAAATGGCGCGTCGTTCGGTTCGCTTGCATAGGAGCCGAGGGCTTCCAGATAGGCTTCGCGCGAGCCGACAGCCGGCGAGGTGCCCCAAGGCAGTTTCCATTCTAGCGCCGTGATAAACTGCATGGGCAAAATCACCGATGCCATGCTGGGGTGCAAATGCGGGTCAATAAAGCCCGGCATGATGATTTTATCTTCGAAGGTCGTGTCGATTGTATGCGGATAACGCTCAAGCCATGGTTTCAGGCTTTCAAGCGTGCCGACTTCAAGAATGGTGCCGTCACGCACAGCGACCGCCTGTCCAACCGGCTGGCTGGGCTCCATCGTGCGAATTTTGCGCGCTGTATAGACAATGAGATCGCTCATAATTTCCCCGCCAAAACCTGCCCCGATATTGTCCCGGTGCTTTCCTGTTGCTTCATGGTAGCAAAACAGGGCAAGCTTTTAGCGTTTAATTTAACTGGTGGGGGAGGGCAAAATGGAACCTACTGCTATTTTACAACCTGTTATCGTCTTGGGTCTGTGGACCGGGGTCATGATGCTTTGGATGTATGCTACGCGTATCCCGGCCGTCGGTAATGCCGATATTCCTGATGACCAAATGGGCCATCCGGTCGGTATGCAATTGCTGCCTTCAGAGGTGCGGCGCATTGCAGATAATTATAATCATCTGTTCGAACAACCGACCCTGTTTTACGCCGTTGCGATAACGATTGCGGTTCTGGGCCATGGTGATGCAACGGCTGTTACTTGCGCTTGGACATTTGTTATTTTGCGCGTTGTTCATTCGCTGGTGCAAAGTACGGTCAATGTGGTTTTGCTGCGTTTCAGCATTTTCGTTCTGTCGTGGGTTGTCTTGCTCATCATGATGGTTCGTGAAGCATTGGTCATTTTCTAGGCCGTTTGCAAAAGCGCTGATAATGAGACGGCTGCCCCGTGGGGTGGCCGTTTTTTTTAGCGGTTAAAGATTGCGTAAATACCGGCGGCGACCTCGCCCTCCAGTGGGAAAGACAACATGCCCATCACCGAATAACCCAGCAGATACGGCATGAGGTAAAAGCGCGCCAGATAGAAAAACCACGCCACATAAAGCGGCACTAGCGGCGGCAGCAGAAATTGCGGGGTGATGGGTTTCCAAAGCCGAATGAGCGGGTCGGTGAGTTTCACAAAAGCCTTCATAAAAAAGAAGTCTGAATTTTCCGGCTGAAACATGTTCATGGCGGTGCGCCCGATCAATGTCCACATCACCACGCCGAGGCCGTAATCAATAATGATGACCCAAAGAGGAAATGCTTGCGCCAATGTGTTTGCTCCTCATCCTCTATTCTTATGCCGAAAAAAAAGACGGGTGGCGCGCAAAGCCCCACCCGCCTCGTTTTTAAGATGGATTAAGTTTCTTGTTCCAGAACGGTCGCCCCGCCGGGTATGCGAATTTCATCAACCATCGCTTGTGTTTCGGCGTCGGGTTCTTCCGTGAGCAAGGAAACAACCACCATGGCGACCAGACTGACGGCCATGCCGACAATGCCGAAGCGCAAATGGTCAATCCCCAGCCATGGCTCCATGCCAGCAAAGCGCACCTGATAGAGATAGGCAGAGCCCGCAAGGAAGCCGAGCCCCATGCCAGCCACCGCGCCCTGACGGTTTGCCCGTTTCCACCAGACACCCAGGACCAGCGGAAAGAACAGGCCGGAACACGCGAAACTGAACGCCCACGCCACCGCGCCCAAAATACTCGAAAGCTTGAGGCTGGCGACCAGTGCGCCACCGGCACCGATGACAATGAGCAGAATGCGCGCCACGATAAGGCGTGTGCGGGTATCGGCGTTTGGATCAATGATTTTGTAATACAGATCATGCGACAGGGCATTGGCGATGGCGAGCAGCAGCCCGTCCGCCGTGGACATGGCCGCCGCCATGCCACCAGCCGCCACCAGACCAGAGATGACATAAGGCAGACCGGCAATCTCCGGCGTTGCCAGCACGACGATATCGCCGCGTATGAAGAACTCGTTAATCTGCAGCAGTCCGTCGCCATTGCTGTCGGAAATGGCAAGGAAGCCGACATTGCCCCATTTCTGGATCCAGTCCAGCGTCTGCACTTCGGCAATTGATTTGCCGATAATGCCGGTTGCGAGGTTCGGGTCCATGATTTGCAGTTTGGTGAAGGTCGCCAAAGCCGGTGCCGTGAAATACAGCAGGAAGATGAAAAACAGCGACCACACAACCGAACGGCGCGCCTCACGCACGGATGGTGTTGTGAAATAGCGCATCAAAATATGCGGCAGCGAGGCTGTGCCCGCCATCAACACCAGCACCAGCGTCACGAATTTCCAGCTTGCCATGGCCGAATCCGGTGCCGTGGCATGCGCGGTCGTCAGCGCCCGCATGCCAGCAAAGCTTTCTGTCGGCATTAAAGTGCCAACACCTTGCAAGGCTTCCAATTCGCCAATGCGCTCAACGGCGCCACCGTATGAAAATTGCGGGATGAGGCCAAAGCCCTGCACATTGGACATCCAGAACACAGGCACCAGATAGGCGATAATCAGCACGATATATTGGGCAACTTGGGTCCATGTCACAGCGCGCATACCACCCAGCATGGAACACAGCAAAATGCCGAGCAGACCGAACCAGACGCCCATCTCAAACGGAATTTGCAGCGCGCGGGCCGCGATGGTGCCGGTGGCGTTAATCTGCGCCGTGACGTAAGTGAACGAGGCGACCACCAGCACGATGACGGCAAACAGGCGGGCCATATTGCCGCCATAGCGCGTGCCGATGAAATCGGGCACCGTGTAGCAGCCGAATTTTCGCAAATAAGGCGCAAGCAGGGAGTTGACCAGCACATAGCCGCCCGTCCAGCCGACGATGAAGGCGAGATAGCCATAGCCGCCAAAATACACACCGCCCGCCATGGCAACAAATGACGCGCCCGACATCCAGTCGGCAGCGGTTGCCATGCCATTATACAAGGCTGGCACTTCGCGTCCGGCGACGTAATAGGCGTCAACCTGCATGGTGCGCGACAGCCAGCCAATGCCAGCATAAATCGCAATGGTAAAGGCGACGAAGAGAATGCCCAGCGTATCCGCCGACACGCCCATTTGTTCCAGCACCGCCATAAGGCCGATAAATACAACGAAGCCGCCCGTATAAAGGCCATAGACGCGCGGCAGATTGTCAATAAAACGTCCGTTCATGTCGATCTCCTATCCGGCCTCTACTCAGCAACGCCGCATTCGTCGTCAATTTTTTCCTGACGGCGCGTTGATACATACAACAGCACGACAAAAGCGATGGGCGCGCCTTGTGCCGCCATGTAGAACCCAAGCGGAAAGCCTAGAAACGAAAAATTGTTCAGTTCGGCCCCGAACCAGTGAATGACAAACGCGAAGAAAAACCAGATGCCCAATGTGACGAAGGTCAAATTGCGCGTGCGCTGCCAGTGCACCGAGGCACCGCTTTGTTGTTCAGACATGAATTACTCCCTCTTGGTGAGACGCAAATACCCCCGCCTCAAAGCATTATCGAAGACCCGATAACCATGATAATGTTAAATAACGTTTTCGGGCCGTTCAATCACAAATCAGTCGAAAGCTCACCCATGTTCAAACATGCCAGCACTTATTTTGGTACTTATTTCGGCACTTATTTTAGCACGATGGTCGCAAGCCTCAGATTTTGGGCCAAGCCTGCGCCGATTGACAATGTCGCGTCGCTGGCCGATTTCTGCTTTGCCCAATCCGCCCATATCGCGCAGACCACGCTTTATGGCTATTTGCGGACACGGGCGGGCCTCCAGCATTTCAATCTGTTTACGGATGAAACCTTTGTCGAGATGCTACGTCCGGCGCGCTCGCGCCTCGTTCTGGTGTGTGTTGATGAGCTGGTGCTCTATTGCGTCGCGGTTATTGGTGCGCGCACGAGGCTTTCGCTGGCACAGATGCAATGGCTTAGCACGGGTATTATCGAGGCTGCTATTGAGCAGCTTGCCCAAGCCGACCTGCCGGATGGCGAGTTGGCGGCCTATGCGCGTGATTTTGCAGCGCGCACCAAGCTGGTGGACTGGGCGGCGCACGCGCGACCCGAACATGGCTTTGAGCGTTCCCCGCAAGCCCTGATTGAGCTTGCGCCGATAATCGACATGCTGAAAGAGCTTGACCACGAGATTGTCGTCAACTCCATGCGCTTCAAATGGCGCGGGGTGCGGGCCGCATTCGTGCAGCGGCTGGATGGGGATACGCTGGTTGCCAGAGCAGGGCTCAACATGGCAAAAGAGGGCGGGGCACAAAACAGTTTGGCGGAAAAGACGCGCGCCTTGACGTAACTCTCACGCGGGCTAATCGAAAAGGAAAAACCAATGACGGCGTATCAGTATGTTTATGTCATGGACAAATTGTCCAAGACTTATCCGGGCGGCAAGCAGGTCTTGAAAGATATTCGCCTGTCGTTTTTGCCCGGCGTAAAAATTGGCATTGTCGGGGTCAATGGTGCTGGTAAGTCGACGCTGCTCAAAATCATGGCCGGGCTTGATAAGGAAGTGCAGGGCGATGCGTGGGCTGCCAATGGTGCGCGGGTCGGATATCTGGAACAAGAACCCCAGCTTAATCCCGACAAGGATGTGTTGGGCAATGTCATGGAAGGCGTTGGCGAACAGCAAGCACTGGTCGAGCGCTATAATGAATTGGCAATGAATTATTCCGACGAAACGGCCGACGAAATGGCCGCGCTTCAAGATCAGATCGACGCGCAGAATTTATGGGATCTCGAAAGTCAGGTCGAACAAGCCATGGATGCGCTGCGCTGCCCGCCCAGCGATGCCGCTGTTGAAAACCTCTCCGGCGGCGAGATGCGCCGTGTTGCGCTGTGCAAGCTGTTGCTCGAAAAGCCCGACCTTTTGCTGCTCGATGAGCCGACAAACCATCTCGATGCCGAAACGGTGGCGTGGTTGCAGCACCATCTGGCCGATTATGCTGGCACAGTCGTGCTGGTGACCCATGACCGCTATTTTCTTGACCAGATTACCGGCTGGATTTTGGAGCTCGATCGCGGGCAGGGCATCCCTTACGAGGGCAATTATTCGGACTGGCTGGAGCAGAAGCAAAAGCGCCTGTCCCAGGAATCGCGCGAGGACGAAGCCAAACAGCGCACGCTGGCGCGCGAATTGGAGTGGATCCGCCAGTCGCCCAAGGCGCGCCAAGCCAAAAGCAAGGCGCGTGTCACGGCCTATGAAGACCTGCTTGCCAGTCAGGACCGTGAAGATGTCGGGCGCNCNCAAATCACCATTCCGTCGGGCCCGCGTCTGGGCGGCATTGTGCTGGAGGCAGAAAATCTCTGCAAAGGTTTCGGCGACCGNNTGCTCATCGACGANNTGTCTTTTCGNCTGCCGCCGGGCGGCATTGTCGGNGTCATCGGCCCGAACGGGGCTGGCAAGACGACACTGTTTAAAATGCTGACCGGCACTGAGACGCCCGACACGGGCGATTTGCGGGTCGGGGATACGGTGGCGATGGGCTATGTCGACCAAAGCCGNGACAATCTCGAAGACGACAAAACCGTATGGGAAGAAATTTCCGGCGGACTGGATATTCTGGAACTGGGCAAGCGGGAAATGAATTCGCGCGCTTATGTCGGGGCTTTCAATTTCCGCGGCGGCGACCAGCAGAAAAAAGTCGGGCTTTTATCAGGCGGTGAGCGCAACCGCGTGCATCTCGCCAAAATGCTCAAATCCGGCGCCAATCTGCTGCTGCTCGATGAGCCGACCAATGATCTGGATGTCGAAACCTTGCGCGCGCTGGAAGAGGGGCTGGAGAACTTTGCCGGTTGCGCGGTCATTATCAGTCACGACCGCTGGTTCCTCGACCGCATTGCGACGCATATTCTGGCTTTTGAAGGCGACAGCCATGTCGAGTGGTTTGAGGGCAATTACGCCGATTACGAAGAAGACCGCAAGCGCCGACTGGGTGCCGATGCCGAAATTCCCAAGCGCATAAAATACAAGCAGTTTAACCGTTAGGCGCTGCGCCGCCGCCAGCTTCGATCTGTTTGCGAATATGTCCCAGCAGGGCAGAGATGTCGCCGCGATTGGTTTTCAAAACAGAAGCAAAGCTGTCGCGCTGCTCTTGCGCCATCCAAACGCCGATCACGCGCACGTCAAACAGCGAAAAGCTGCCGTCTTTTTCGCGGTACAGCCACCAGTCGACGCCGATGGGCTGGCGCCCATTGTCAAACTCGATCTGGCTGTTGACGATAAAGTTTTTCTTCTTGCTCTGGCTGCGCCCCACAACAAGCTGTTCATTGCCATATTCGCCAAGGCGGTTGGCATAAACCTTGATAATCAGCTCGTTCAGCAAATTTTGGTAGACGGCAAAATCCTCATCTGAAATCTTGCGCGCCGATGGGCCCAGCGTGAACCGCGCAATGCGCCGCATATTGGCGCGTTCGTCCAGCAATTTGCGAAACCCCGCTTCGCGGCCTTCGCGTGAGGATTGCGTTTTGAGAATGGTGATGGCTTCATCGGCCATTTCGGTGACGAATATTTTTGCCCGTTCCTCATCCGCGGCTGTGTCTTCAGCCCAAGCGGGGGTCGCCATGGAGACGGCGAGAGGAAGAATGAGCGCAAGTATAAAGAGACGCATGACGCTAAAATCCGTTTAGTAATTATCCAGTTCATCCAAATCCGGCAATTCGTCCAGATTGGTTTCGCCATTGTTGATTTCGCTTTCGCGGTTCTGCCGATACAGGCTTCGCACGCTGGCATAAAAATCGACCGAGCTTCGTTCAATCTCGTCGATGACGCCCAGATTATTGGCCCGCGCATCTACCCCGCCAACGGAAAACGACACCACGGCCCCCTCCAATTCATTATCGCCCATATAGGTGATCGGGTTGAAGCCTGTATCAACAATCAGCCCGAACATGTCGCGTGGTGGGCCGGGGCCCAAGAGCGGCACATACATATACGCCCCCTCCGGCACACCGTAGACAGCCAGCGTTTGGCCGAAATCTTCCGTATGACGCGGCAGCCCCATCGCCGTGGCCGGGTCGAAAAGCCCCAAGACGCCGACGGTCGTGTTAATCAGCAGGCGCGATGCAGACACACCCGCGCGCGACCATGAGCCTTGAAGCGTGTCGTTGGAAAGCGTGACCGGCGAAATAAGATTATTGCGGAAATTCCGAACCGAAGCGCGCACCGGTTGCGGCACGCTCAGATAGCCCTTTGCCACCGGCTTCAAGATATTTCGGTCGAGCGACATATTCACCGCAAACATTTGCCGGTTGAACCCTTCATACGGGTCATTGTCGTCCGCATAGGCTGGCAGGTCGGCCTGATTGCCGGCACATGCCGCCAGCGAAAGCGCCAACACAAGAGGAATAATTTGGGATCTAACCATAGAAACTACTTCACATTTTCCCTGAAAAAAGGGGGATAAAAAACAAGGGTCACGCGATTCGCGATCCCCGTCGATGACCTGAAATTAGGCCGTTTGAGCGGAAAAAAAAACTTAAAAATAGCGNGCTGAAATAGGAAGTTTTCTTGACATATAAAGATATATTTATGTATTCATTAGTAGGGAAAGCCTATGGANGATTTATTAGCCCTTNTGCGCGCTGCCGGTGAACCGACGCGGCTTCGGATTCTGTCGATCTTGTCGACGGGCGAGATGACTGTGTCCGAAATGACCCAAGCCCTGTTGCAAAGCCAGCCNCGCATTTCGCGCCATCTCAAATTGCTGGCCGATGCCGGGCTGGTAGTGCGGTTTCCAGAAGGCAGTTGGGTGTTTTACCGCCTCAATGAAACCAATGAAAACTATGCNCTGGTCGACCAGCTCATCGCGTCAATGCCGACCGATGACCAGATTTTGCTGCGCGACCGTGAAAGACTTGACCGCGTGCGCNCCGAGCGCGCCACCCGNGCGCAGGAATATTTTGCTGCTAATGCCGCCGATTGGGACGATTTGCGCGCCCGCCACATCCGCGAAGATTTGGTGGAAGCCGAAATGANGACCCTGCTGTCGNACACGCAATGCGACCTGCTGGTTGATTTGGGAACCGGCACGGGGCGCATGCTTGAGCTATTCTCCGCGCACGCNACGCGCGCGGTCGGTTTTGATATCAACGCCAATATGCTNACCATTGCGCGCGCGCGCCTCGACCATCCCGACCGCCTGCATTGTCAGGTGCGCCAAGGCGATTGCGCNGANGTGCCGCTGGAAGACGGGGCCGCTGGCGTGGTCATCGTCCATCAGGTTCTGCATTTTCTCGATGATCCCGCGNGCGCCGTGGGCGAGGCAGCGCGTGTGCTGGNCCCGTCCGGTCGTGNGCTCATCACCGATTTTTTGCCGCATGCGGTGGAAGCCTTGCGCGATGAACACGCGCACCGACGGCTCGGATTTGCCGATGACGAAGTGATCGAATGGCTGAGCGAGGCCAATATTGTCAATGTCGAAGCGCGCCACTTGCAGCCCAAGCGCGACGGCGANCTTGTGGTCGGTATCTGGACCGGCGTNAAAGCGGAGGCCTGAATGACCGGCATATCGTTCGAATTTTTNCCGCCCAAATCACCNGAAGCCGAGGAAAAGCTGTGGCGGTCGGTGGGGCGGCTGGAGCCGTTGGCACCGGATTTTGTGTCGGTAACTTACGGCGCGGGCGGTTCGACACGCGACCGCACACATACGTGTGTGCGCCGTCTGGTCGATGAAACGGGTTTGCAACCAGCCGCGCATTTAACCTGCGTGGCTGCCAGCCGCGCCGAGGTGGACAGCGTGGTCGAGGCCTATGCCGAGGCTGGCGTGCGCCACATTGTGGCGTTGCGCGGCGACATGCCCGATATGGGCGGTNTTGCCCCGCATACGGATGGCTATGACGGGTCGGTCGCGCTGGTAGAGGCTATTTCGGCGCGCGGCGGGTTCGACATNACGGTNAGCGCNTANCCTGAAAAACATCCCGAGTCGCGCAGCCTTGATGATGATATCGACCTGTTGAAAGCCAAAATNGACGCCGGCGCGACGCGCGCGATCACGCAATTTGTGTTTGATACACCGGCNCATATGCGGTTNCGCGATGCGGTTGCCGCCGCTGGCGTTTCCATTCCCATTATCCCCGGTATCATGCCGACGACGAATTTTGCCGGTGCCCGCCGCATGGCCGCGGCATGTGGCACATGCGTGCCCGATTGGTTGTCNGCGGCCTATGAAGGGCTGGAGGATGACCTTGATACGCGCAAGCATATTGCCGCATCGATTGCGACCGACCAATGTCGTACATTAATTGATGAGGGTTTTGAGTACTTGCATTTTTACACGCTAAACCAGGCCGATTTGACCTTTGCNGTCTGTCGNATTTTGGGTTTGGGCGGCGACCAGCAAGAAAGTGATGTGGTNTGAGTTGGAATCGTGAAAGCCGAAACAANCTGTTGGGTGAGGTTGTCGGCAGCCGCATCATGATCTTTGACGGGGCGATGGGCACGATGATCCAGCGCCATAATCTGTCGGAAGAGGATTATCGCGGGCCGCGCTTTGCCGATTTTCATATCGATGTAAAAGGCAATAANGATCTCCTGACACTGAGCCANGCCGATATTATCCGCNATATTCACACCGCTTATTTGCAGGCCGGCAGCGACATTGTCGGCACCAATACATTTTCCTCGACCTCGATCGCGCAGGCCGATTACGACATGCANGACTTGGCGTATGAGCTTAATCTGGAAGGTGCGCGCATTGCCCGCGAAGCTTGCGATGCAATGGAAGCCGAAACCCCCGACCGACCGCGTTATGTCGCCGGTGCCTTGGGNCCGACCAATCGCACGGCCTCGATTTCTCCCGATGTGAATGACCCGGGCGCGCGCAATGTAACCTATGATGATTTGCGCGAGGCTTATGTTGAGGCCACACGCGGGCTNATTGACGGCGGCGCGGATATTATTCTCATCGAGACGATATTCGACACGCTGAATGCAAAAGCGGCCATTCACGGCGTGCAGGATGTTTTTGAAGAAAATGGCAATGCGTTNCCGCTCATGATTTCGGGCACACTGACCGACAAATCGGGGCGCACCTTGTCGGGGCAGACCACAGAAGCGTTCTGGANTTCCGTGCGTCACGCGCGCCCCTTTGCGGTCGGCCTGAATTGTGCGCTGGGCGCCGATGAAATGCGGCCCTATGTGGCTGAAATTGCGCGTATCGCTGACACGAATATCTGCGTTTATCCNAATGCCGGCCTGCCCAATGAATTTGGTGAATATGACCAGCTGGCCGACGAGATGGCCGTTATTGTCGGTGAGTTTGCGACATCCGGTNTGGTCAATATTTTAGGCGGGTGTTGCGGCACAACNCCGGAGCATATNACCGCGATTGCACAAGCGGCGGGAAAAGCCGCGCCGCGCACGCCNGCAANGCCCGACCAGCATTTGCGCCTGTCGGGGCTGGAGCCNTTCACGCTAANCTCGGANATCCGCTTTGTGAATGTCGGCGAGCGGACAAATGTGACGGGTTCGGCNCGCTTTAAAAAACTCATNTCCGAGGATGATTACGATACCGCGCTTGAGGTCGCCCGCCAGCAGGTCGAAAACGGTGCCCAGATCATCGACATCAATATGGATGAGGGCATGCTCGACAGCGAGGCGGCGATGGTGCGGTTTTTGAACCTTGTCGCCACCGAGCCTGATATTGCCCGNGTGCCGGTGATGATTGACAGTTCAAAATGGTCGGTCATTGAGGCCGGGCTGAAATGCGTGCAGGGCAAGGCCGTCGTCAACTCGATTTCGCTGAAAGAAGGCACNGANAACTTTCTCGNACAGGCGCGGCTGTGCCAGCGCTATGGCGCGGCNGTTATTGTGATGGCGTTTGACGAGGACGGCCAGGCAGATACCGCAGCGCGCAAATTTGAAATTTGCAAGCGCTCCTATGATTTGNTGACGGGGGAGCTTGATTTCCCGGCCGAAGATATCATTTTCGACCCGAATATTTTCGCCGTGGCGACCGGCATATCCGAGCATGACAATTANGCTGTCNACTTCATCGAAGCCACAGCCCGCATTCGTGAAGAACTGCCCGGCGCGCATGTTTCGGGCGGCGTGTCGAATATCTCATTTTCCTTCCGCGGCAATGAGCCGGTGCGCGAGGCCATGCATTCGGCATTTCTTTATCANGCCATTTCCAATGGCATGGATATGGGCATCGTCAATGCCGGACAGCTCGCCATTTATGAAGATATCGAGCCGTCGCTCAAAGAGGCGGTCGAGGATGTGCTNCTGAACCGNCGCTCTGACGGCACGGACAAGCTGCTGGAAATTGCNGAGAATTTCCGTGGGCAGAAGGGTGCGGCGCGCGAGCANGATACGGCGTGGCGCGAAACGCCCGTGGAGGCGCGCCTGTCGCATGCGCTGATTAANGGCATTACCGATTTTATCGAAGACGACACGGAAGAAGCGCGCCTCAAACTGCCCCGCCCGCTGCATGTGATNGAAGGCCCGCTCATGGATGGNATGAACACNGTCGGCGACCTGTTTGGCGAGGGNAAAATGTTCCTGCCGCAAGTGGTGAANTCCGCGCGCGTGATGAAGCGCGCTGTCGCTTATCTTGAACCGTTCATGGAGGCNGANAAAGCCGAGATGCAGGCATCGGGCGCTGAAACCGTGGTTCGCAATAATGGCAAGGTGCTNATGGCGACNGTGAAGGGCGATGTGCATGATATCGGCAAGAATATTGTNGGGGTTGTGTTGCAGTGCAATAATTTTGACGTTGTNGATATGGGCGTCATGGTGCCNGCTGCCGACATCATCTCCAAAGCGGTTGAAGAACAGGTCGATATGATCGGCCTGTCGGGGCTCATCACGCCGAGCCTTGATGAAATGTGCCATGTCGCCGCNGAGATGGAGCGGCAGGGGCTGGAAATTCCTTTGCTGATTGGCGGGGCAACGACGTCGAAAGTGCATACGGCGGTCAAAATCAATCCGCATTACAAGCGCGGGCAAACCGTTTACGTCACCGATGCCAGCCGTGCGGTCGGCGTGGCCTCGCGCCTGCTATCGGAAGACCAAAGCGTGGCCTATAAGCAGGAAATTCGCAGCGACTACGAAGCCATGGCCGAAGCGCATGCGCGCGGGCGGGCCGATGCAAAGCGTCTATCGCTGGCAGATGCGCGTGCCAATGCGTTTACGCCGCAAGCCGCGCACACGCCGGTTGCCCCGTCTTTCACCGGCACGAAAGTGTTTGACGATTATGATCTGGCTGAGCTGCGCGAGTATATTGACTGGACGCCGTTTTTCCAAAGCTGGGATTTGCACGGCACCTATCCGGCCATTTTGACCGATAATGTTGTGGGCGCGGCGGCTTCCAGCCTGTTTGCTGATGCTCAAGCCATGCTCGACGATATGATNTCGCAAAAATGGCTGACCGCGCGCGCGGTCATCGGCTTCTGGCCGGCGGCGCGCGATGGCGATGACATTATCGTTTACGAGGATGAAAGCCGNACAGCGGAAAAAGCCCGCCTGCATTCCTTGCGCCAGCAAATGCACCACAGCAGCGGACGGGCGAATTTCGCGCTGGCCGATTTCATCGCGCCGACAGGTGGCCCGACTGATTATGTTGGCGGCTTTGCNGTAACAACGGGCCATGGCGAAGACGGCGTCGCCAAACGCTTTGAAGAAGCCGGTGATGATTATGCGTCGATTATGTCAAAGGCGCTGGCCGACCGGTTGGCGGAAGCTTTTGCCGAGCGGATGCACCAGCGCGTACGCACCGAGTTTTGGGGTTATGCTGCGGATGAAAATCTCGACAATGCCGCACTCATCGCGGAGGCCTATCACGGCATTCGGCCAGCACCGGGATATCCGGCGCAGCCCGACCATACCGAAAAAGCGACTTTGTTCGAACTGCTTGATGCCGAAAACGCGGCTGGCATTTCGCTGACGGAAAGCTTCGCCATGTGGCCGGGGGCGGCTGTTTCGGGCCTGTATTTCAGCCATCCCGAAAGCGCTTATTTCGGTGTCGGCAAAATTGACCGCGATCAGGTTGCCGATTATGCCGCGCGCAAAGGGCTGAGCCTTGCCGAGTGCGAAAAATGGCTGGCACCAATTTTGGCCTACACACCTTCCTAAGTGGAGGAGCCGAAACCGCCGCCGCCCGGCGTTTCAATGCCCAGCACATCGCCGACCTCAATCACCACGCGCGCGCATGCCTCAAGGTCGGTCTGCGCGCTGCCGCGGCGCAAATAATTGCGCCCCGATGCGCCATCCGCACCGCCGTTTAAACCAAAGGGCCGTGTCGTTCTGCGCCCCGACAGGAGCGAGGCCTCCATCGGCTGAAGAAATTCGATCTCGCGCCTAATGCCGCAGCCGCCGCGCCATGCGCCAGCACCGCCGGTTCCCGCGCGAATTGAAAAGTTCAACAGGCGCACCGGAAACCGCCATTCCAGCACTTCCGGATCGGTAAGACGCGAATTGGTCATGTGGGTGTGAACGGCATCGGCACCGTGAAACCCGTCGCCTGCGCCAGCACCGCCGCAAATGGTTTCGTAATATTGCAAACGCTCATTGCCAAAGGTCAGATTATTCATCGTGCCCTGACACGCGGCCATCGCGCCCAGCGCGCCGAACAGCGCATCGCAAATTGCCTGACTGGTCTCGACATTGCCCGCGACCACGGCGGCAGGCGGTTCGGGGGCTAAAAGACAACCATCGGGAATTTCAATATTGATGGGTTTAAGACACCCCTCATTCATCGGAATATCGGCGTCGACCATGCATCTGAAAACATAAAGAACCGCCGCGCGGCAAACCGCGCTGGGTGCGTTGAAATTATTGTCCATTTGCGCGCTCGTGCCGGTGAAGTCAACATTGAGACAGCGCGCCGCGCGGTCGACCGTCAGCGCAACGCGGATGAGCGCGCCGCAATCCATATCGACACCGAAGGAAGCATCGTGCAGCCGGTCGATGACCTGGCGCACATTTTCTTCCGCATTGTCCTGCACAAATCCGACATAGGCGTTCACCGTGGCACTGCCAAATTCGCCATACATGGCGCATATGTTTTGCGCGCCGGTTTCGCATGCCGCAAGCTGGGCCAGAATATCGGCACGGTTTTGCGCCGGATTGCGCGCCGGATAGGGCCCNTCGCCGAGCCGCGCCATTAATCCTGCTTCGTCGAANGCCCCGTCGCGCCGCACGCGAAAGGCGCGGAACAAAATGCCTTCCTCTTCAATGTTCGTTGANAATGACGGCATGGATCCGGGCGAGATGCCGCCAATATCGGCGTGATGCCCGCGCGCNGCGGTGTAAAAGCGNGGGCGCGCTTCNCCCTCCATGAAAACCGGCAACACCAGCGTTANATCCGGCAAATGCGTGCCGCCCGCATAGGGCGCATTGACCACATAAGCGTCGCCNTCGCGCATGTCGGGGCCATGCACCNCGCGCACGGCGTCCACGCTGGCACCCATGGAGCCTAAGTGAACCGGCATATGCGGGGCATTGGCGATGAGGCCGCCATCGGCGTCAAACAGCGCGCAGGAAAAATCCAGCCGCTCCTTGATGTTGACCGAACTGGCGGTTTTCTCAAGTGTCACGCCCATCTGCTCGGCAATCGCCATAAATCTGGCATTGAACACTTCCAGCAAAACCGGATCAGCCGCGCCGGTATGCGCCGTGCCGGTCGCAACCCGCTTTTGCCGTCCAACGCNGCGCGTCAGCACNAGGTCGTCGCGCCCGCTGCGAACAAGCTGCCAGTCNGGNGGCACNATAATCGTGGCATGCGTCTCGCTGATAATCGCCGGGCCNACAATGGGCGNGTCGGTTTCAAGCGNGGCGCGCGGCCAGCGTNGTGCNGCCAGCCAAGCGCCATTGATAAACACGCGATCATCTATGGGTTTTGCTTCTGATGGCTGGCTNGGCGCGGCGTCNATGCCGNAACTGTCACTGCCGCTTTCCGCCGTTACGCATTCAAGCGTCAGTGCCTCGACAATCATGTNGCGATTGTCATACACAAACCCGAATTGTTGCTGGTGGGCGGCCTCAAACGCCGCGCGCATGGCCTGAATTGGTTCANACGGCACGGGCAGGGAGGTGTCACTGNCATCATAGCGAATAAGCACTTCCGGTTTTTGCGTGGCGGATATGAGCCCTTGCGNCGNTAACTCGGCTTCGGCAGAGGCGCGCAATTCNTCCAGCCGCGCGCTAATCACGCCCAAACAGTCTTCGTCGAGCGGGGCCTCCACCGCATCTTCGCGCAACGCGCGGACAGCCGCTTTGTCTATGCCCCAAGCCGAAAGCAAACCCGACATGGGGTGGATNAGCACCGTGTCCATTTCCAGCAAATCGGCAACATCACACGCATGCTGCCCACCTGCGCCGCCAAAGCACACCAGCGCGTATTTGCTGATATCGTAACCGCGCTGCACGGAAATTTTCTTAATGGCCTGCGCCATATTCTCATTGGCGATAGTTAGAAAACCCTCGGCAAGCTCTTCCGGACTTTGGCGGTGTCCAGTGGTGGCGGCAACCGTATCGGCCAGCGTTTCAAAAGCTGCGCGGGTCGCGTCTGCATCGAGCGGTTGGTCGGCATTGGGCCCGAACAGGGCCGGGAAGTGGTCGGGCGTGATGCGGCCAGTCATGATATTGGCGTCTGTCACGCTGAGCGGCCCGCCATTGCGGTAAGCCACGGGGCCGGGATACGCGCCCGCGCTTTCGGGGCCGACGCGAAAGCGACCAGCGTCATAGTGCAAAATTGAGCCACCGCCCGCGGCAACCGTGTGCAGGCGCATCATCGGCGCGCGCAAGGCAATGCCAGCAACATCGCTGTCGAAACTGCGTTCATAGGCACCAGCAAAATGGCATACATCCGTCGAGGTGCCGCCCATATCAAAGCCGATCAAGCGGTCAAAACCCGCCTCGCGCCCGACATGCACCGCACCCACCACACCACCGGCAGGGCCGGACAGCACGGCGTCTTTGCCCTGAAACAGGCTGGCCGCGGTCAACCCGCCCGACGACATCATGAACTGAAGCTGCGTGGCCGCCGCATCTGTTTCGGGCAAATGCTTGCTCACGCGGCTCACATAATCGCGCAACACAGGTGTGAGATAGGCATCNGCAACGGTTGTGCTGGCGCGCCCGACAAGTTTCATCAACGAAATGACCTCATGGCTCATCGAGATATGGGCAAAGCCCAGTTTGGCGGCCAGCGCCCCGATTTGGTGCTCATGCGCCGGATTACGGTAGCCGTGCAAAAGACAAATGGCGACGGAGTTGCACCCCGCGGCATGCGCGTCACGAAGCGCGCGNTCAACTTCCGCCAAATCGGGCGGTGTCAGTTCATTGCCAGCGGCATCCATGCGCGCGTCGGTTTCGATGGTGCNGGCATATAATTGCGACGGCTTTTCGATATTGCGTACAAACAGCTTCGGGCGGTTCTGATTGCCAATGTTCAAAATATCGCCAAGCCCGCGCGTGGTGACGAAGGCGGTTTTCGCGCCTTTGCGCTCCAGCAGCGCATTGGTGGCAACGGTGGTGCCCATGCGTACGCGGTCGATGGGGGCGTCNGCTAGCGTTTCATGGGCTTCCAGCCCCAAAAAGTCGCGGATGGCTTGAACGGCGGCGTCTTCGTAATGCTCGGGGTTTTCCGACAAAAGCTTGCGGGTGTTGAGCGTGCCATCGGGTGCGCGGGCAATGACATCAGTGAAAGTGCCGCCCCGATCAATCGCAAACTGCCACCCGGTCAATTCAAATTGATCTTGTTGTGTCATGCCTGCCTTATAACATGAGGGGCACAGGGTCGTCTTGGCGTAAAATATCACCTAGAATCGCCGCTATAAGGAGAACAGATGTCCATTTGGGGAAAAATTGCCGGCGTTGCNGCAGGATACGCAATCGGGGGCGTGCCCGGGGCCGTGTTCGGGGCGCTGGCCGGCCATTTTGTTCTCGACCGTATTAATGACCGTCAGGTGATTTTCACCATCGCGCTCATCTCGCTGGCAGCCAAAATGACCCGCGCCGATGGCATTGTGTCGCCGATTGAGGTGCAGGCCGTACAAAGCGTGTTGCGCGTGCCGGAAACCGAACACGCCAATATGGTGCGCGTGTTTCGCCTCGCGCAAGAAGATGTCGCCGGTTTCGACACTTATGCCCGTCAAATTCGCGATATTTACGCCGACAGCCCGCAAGTGCTGGAGGATGTTCTGGACGTTTTGTTTTACATTGCCTATGCAGACGCCAATTTGCATCCNGCGGAAGAGGAATTTCTTCGCATTGTGGCGGAGATTTTCGAAATTGACGAAAGCGGGTTGCGCCGCGTGCAAGCGCGCCATGACGGTTCGGTTCAAGACCCGTATGTGGTGTTGGGCGTGGTTCCGGCAAGCAGCGATGCGGGCGTGCGCGCGGCGTGGCTCGAGGCGGTGCGCGCCAATCATCCCGACCAGTTGCAGGCGCGCGGCCTGCCGCCGGAGATGATGCATATTGCAACGGCGCGCATGGCAGCCATTAATGACGCTTGGGAAACCATCAGAAAGGAACGTGGATTGTGAGCCTTTTGCAACCGACCGAACCCATTGAAATTATGAAGCAAAAAGCAGCCTTGCGCGCGCTCGAATGCGTGCGCCCGGGCATGAAGCTGGGGCTNGGCACGGGCTCGACGGCGCGCTATTTTGTCGACGGGCTGGGACAAAAATGCGCCGACGGGCTGGATGTCGTCTGTGTGCCGACTTCCGAGGCAACCCGCGCACAGGCCACCGAACTGGGCATTGCTATGGCAGAGCTTGGCGCGCTGGGCCGCCTTGACCTGACGGTGGATGGTGCCGATGAAATGACGCGCGAGCTGCATCTGGTCAAGGGTGGCGGGGGCGCATTGTTGCGCGAGAAAATCGTTGCCGCGGCGTCCGATGCGATGATCGTGATTGCCGATGAAACAAAACTCAAAGACCATTTGGGCGCTTTTGCCCTGCCGGTCGAGGTGAATAAATTTGCCCATGATGCCACCGCCGCCGCCTTGCAGGGCGTGTTCGCGCAATACGGGCTTGCAGGGTCGGTGAGGTTGCGCGGTGACGAAACGCCTTTCGAAACCGATGGCGGGCATTTTATCTATGATTGCGCTTTGGGGAAAATCAATGCGCCACAGGAACTGGCGTCCGCGCTGTTGGCTGTGCCTGGCGTGGTTGAACACGGGCTGTTTTTAACTTATGCAACGGGAGCGGTGCTTGCGGGCGCGGACAATTTGACAGAGTTGGGCGATTTATGAGTTTTGACTATGACCTGTTTGTAATTGGCGCGGGCAGCGGCGGCGTGCGGGCGGCGCGCATGAGTGCCAGCTACGGCGCGCGCGTGGCGGTGGCCGAAGAGTTTCGGGTCGGTGGCACTTGCGTCATTCGTGGTTGCGTGCCGAAAAAGTTGTTTGTCTATGCCAGCCATTATGCCGACTTGTTCGAAGAAGCCGCCGGTTTCGGCTGGCGCGTTGGCGCACCTGAATTTAACTGGCCGACGCTTCTGGCAAATAAAGACGCTGAGATCGACCGGCTCAACAGCATTTACATTAAAAACCTCGAAGCCAGCGGCGTTGAAATTCTGCCGCATCGGGCCGAGCTTGTCGACGCGCAGACCGTTCGTGTCGACGGGCGCGAAATATCTGCCGAGCGCATTTTAATCGCCGTGGGGGCGACGCCTTTCATTCCGGAAATTCCGGGCCGCGCGCACGCCATCACATCCAACGAAGCCTTCCATCTTGAAAGTTTACCNTCTGCCATCACCGTTGTCGGCGGCGGCTATATCGCCGTGGAGTTCGCAGGCATNTTCAACGGGCTCGGCGTGGACACCACGCTTGTTTATCGCGGNGAAGAAATCCTGCGCGGGTTTGATGATGAGGTGCGCGCGCATGTGCATGCNGAAATGGTGAAAAAAAATATCACCATCAAAACGCAAGCCGATATTTCCGAAATCGNGCAATCGGAAAATGGCTATGNGCTGACCTTTACCGACGGAACCAAAGCCGGCACNGGGCTTGTCATGTATGCGACCGGTCGCGTGCCCAACACCGCCGGATTGGGNCTGGAAAACGCNGGNGTGAAANTGGGGGCAGGNGGCGAAGTGCCGGTNNATGCCTATTCGCAGACCAATATTGCATCCGTCTATGCCGTTGGCGATGTCACCGCGCGCGCCCAGCTCACGCCGGTTGCCATNCGCGANGGCGCGGCGTTTGCCGAGACGGTTTACAATGACAATCCGAGCACNGTTGACCATTCGATTATTCCGACGGCAGTGTTCTCCCAACCCCCNATNGGNACGGTGGGCATGACGGAAGCCGAAGCGCGCGCCGCCACGCAAACCGGCGAGGGGGTCGATATTTATGCTTCCGTNTTTCGACCGATGAAGCACACTTTGTCNGGCAGCGAGGAAAAAACGCTGATGAAGCTCATCGTCTGCCGCGAAACCGACAAGGTGCTGGGCTTGCATATTGTCGGGCCCGACAGTGGCGAAATGATACAAGCTTTTGGTATCGCCGTGACTATGGGGGCGACGAAGGCNCAGTTTGACGCGACGATTGCCGTGCATCCGACGGCGGCTGAAGAGCTGGTCACGTTCAAGCAACCGAGGGGCTAGGCCATGGACGACCAAGCAGCACCGGAGGCGAACCCCGCCCACGCGCATCAATATGATGCGACGGCGNTGCCTTTGGGCCTGCGCGTGCTGGCTGGCGGCATCAACACTTATTTGCGCGCGATAAAGCTATCGTCGCGCCATNTGGTGGAAAATGTGGCACCGGTGCAAGCGCTACAATCGGATGGCAAGCCGGTGATTATTCTGCTGTGGCACGAGCGCACATTTCAGGTGCCCAGCATCACATCTTTTTGCCCGCGCCAGNTGCACGCGCTGACCTCGCGCAGTCGCGANGGGGCNATTATNGGCAATGTGATGCGTAGTTTTGGCATGGCAAATATTCAAGGTTCCGGCACTGGCGCNGCCGCCAATAAAGGAACCAATCCGCGCAAGCGCGGCGCGCAAGCCTATCGCGCCATGTTGCAGGTGTTANGCCGCGGCGAGAGCGTGATTGCCACGGCTGATGTGCCGCCGGGCCCGGCGCGCGNNGCNGGCCCTGGCATGATNCATCTGGCCGCAAGATCAGGCGCACCGATTGTGCCGCTGGGCATCAGTCGCACGCATCAATATCGAATTCGCAATAGCTGGGACCAACTGCGCGTACCGCTGCCATTTGGCAAGCTNGCAATGGTGTTTGCCGACCCTATCGAGATTGANCNNGATATGTCGGAGGCGCGTNTGGNTGAAATTCNAACCGAGATAAGCGCNCNGATTACGCGCGCGCAAGCGCAAGCTGAAAGCCTTACCGGTGAGACAAGCGATTAGCGAATAGGTTTAGGCGACGCGGCTATTGGCGCTGTCGCCGACCAGACCTTCGGCAATCAGAAAGGCGAGTTCGAGTGCCTGCGATCCGTTCAGACGCGGGTCACAATGCGTGTGATAGCGGCTCGACAAATCCTCTTCGGAAATAGCCTGCGCCCCACCCAGACACTCGGTCACATTTTGGCCGGTCATTTCAAAATGAATACCGCCAGCATGCGTGCCCTCGCCGTGATGCACGGCCATGAAACGCTGAACCTCTGTCAAAATACGGTCGACGGGGCGCGTTTTATAGCCGTTGGAGGCCTTGATGGTATTGCCGTGCATGGGGTCACAACTCCACACAACTTTGCGGCCCTCGGCGGTGACTTTGCGTATCAGCGCGGGCAGATGCGCTTCCACATTTTCATGCCCGAAGCGGGCGATGAGCGTGATGCGACCGGCCTCGTTTTCGGGGTTCAGCTTGTCCAATAGCGTGATGAGTTCATCGGGCTCAAGCGAAGGCCCGCATTTCAGACCCAGCGGGTTTTTGACGCCGGAAAGAAATTCGACATGCGCGCCATCGGGCTGGCGTGTGCGGTCGCCGATCCACAGCATATGGGCGGATGTGTCGTAATATTCGCCGCTGGTGCTGTCGAGGCGGGTCAATGCCTGCTCATAGCCGAGCAGCAGGGCCTCGTGGCTGGTGTAGAAATCCACCATGCCCATTTGCGGCGCGGTGAGGCTGGTAATGCCGCACGCCGCCATAAAATCCATCGCTTCGCTAATCTGGTTCGCCATGGCTTCATAGCGCGCGCCTTGCGGACTGTCGGCGATAAAGCCCTGGTTCCAGCGATGCACTTCCGTCAGATCGGCATAGCCGCCCTTGGCAAAAGCGCGCAGGAGATTGAGCGTCGAGGCCGCTTGACGATAAGCCGAGATTTGCCGCTCCGGGTTGGGCACGCGCGCGGCGGCGTCAAATTCAATGCCATTGATGATGTCGCCGCGATAGCTGGGCAGTTCAACACCATCGATTGTTTCGGTATCAGCCGAGCGCGGCTTGGCAAATTGTCCGGCCATCCGACCGACCTTAATGACCGGCAGCTTGGCACCATAAGTCAGCACAACTGCCATTTGCAGCAATACGCGGAACGTGTCGCGGATATTGTCGGCGTGATGCTCGACAAAGCTTTCAGCGCAATCGCCGCCCTGAAGCAGAAACGCGCGCCCCTCGCACACTTCGGCAAGCTGGGCTTTCAGATTGCGCGCTTCGCCAGCAAAAACAAGCGGCGGGTATCCGGCAAGGCGTTCTTCCACAGACTGCAAGGCCGCCGCATCTTCGTAATGCGGCACTTGCTTAACCGGGAAATCCCGCCAGCTGTTTAAAGTCCATTTATCGTTCATCTTTACCATCCGGGTCATCTCTAGCCTGATATACTGGGTTTACCTTGAAATTTAAAGGGGGTAGGCCATCTTTCTGTTTCGATAACAGGCATTTGTGCCCAAATGCCGCAATGCTTGTTCGGGGCCGCGGCTCGCGCTACATAACAGTTATGACGACGCAAACCCAAACGCTCAAAATTGCCTTGGCGCAATTAAACCCGATTGTCGGCGACCTGTCGGGCAATGCCGAACTTTTGAAGCAGGCGCGCGCTGAAGCCGCCGCTTCGGGGGCTGATATTGTCGTTGCCAGCGAATTGTTTCTGACCGGCTATCCGCCCGAAGACCTTGTGCTCAAGCGCTCTTTTCTCACGCGCGTGCGCCAGATGGTCGATGATCTCGTCGCCCTCACGGCAGATGGTGGCCCAGCGCTGATTTTCGGCGCGCCCATGATTGAGGGCGGCCAGTTGCACAATAGCGTGGTCGCCGCCGATGGCGGGCAAATGGCGGTGCGGCACAAACATCACCTGCCGAATTATGCGGTGTTTGACGAAAAACGCCTGTTTCATGCCGGCCCCCTGCCAGCACCCGTTGAAATGCGCGGCGTGCGGTTGGGCCTGCCGATTTGCGAGGATATCTGGTTTGGTGATGTGTGCGCGCATCTCAAAGCTGAAGGTGCCAAGCTTCTGGTGTCGCCCAACGGGTCGCCGTTTGAGCGCGGCAAACACGATAAACGCTGCGCCCATGCCCATGCGCGCGTGGGCGAAACGGGCCTGCCGCTGGTTTATGTCAATCAGTTTGGCGGGCAGGATGAACTGGTGTTTGACGGTGGCAGCTTCGTGATGGCGGGAGATGGTGAAATCGCGGTGCAGGGCGCGGTCTGGTCGTCGGATATCATGATGACCGATTGGCATTGTGGCGATGGGGTTTGGGCCTGCGCGCCGCAAACGGCTGCCACCGCGCCCGATGATTTGGCGCAGATTTATCAGGCGGCGATGTTGGGCTTGCGCGACTATGTAAATAAAAACGGTTTCCCGGGCGTTTTGCTGGGGCTGTCGGGCGGCATTGACAGTGCCATTTGCGCGGCCATGGCGGTTGATGCGCTGGGTGCAGACCATGTTCATGCCGTCATGCTGCCGTCGCGTTATACCAGCCAGTCGAGCCTTGATGATGCGTCCGCCTGCGCCGGTGCGCTTGGTATTCGCCTTGATACGGTGCCGATTGCGCCGCCGGTTGAGGCTGTCGAAACCGTATTGTCGGATATGTTTGTCGGCACCAATGCCGATATAACGGAAGAAAATATCCAGTCGCGCTTGCGCGGCACGCTTTTAATGGCGGTTTCAAACAAATTTGGCAGCATGGTTGTCACCACCGGCAATAAGTCAGAAGTGTCGGTGGGCTATGCAACGCTTTATGGCGACATGAATGGCGGCTACAACCCCATCAAGGATATTTACAAAACGGAAGTTTTCAAACTGGCGCGCTGGCGCAACGCGCATATTCCCGAAACCGGCATGGGGCCGGCGGGTGTGGTGATACCCGAAACCATTATCGAAAAGCCGCCCAGCGCCGAATTGCGCCCCGACCAGAAAGACGAAGACAGCCTGCCGCCTTACGAGGCGCTGGACGATATTTTGTTCTGTCTGGTGGAGGATGAACTGGGCGTGGATGAAATCGTCGCCCGTGGACATGCGAAGGATGTCGTGCGCCGCATCGAACATCTGCTATATGTTTCCGAATATAAACGCCGTCAGGCTGCGCCCGGTGCCAAAATTGGCGCGCGTAATTTTGGGCGCGACCGGCGTTATCCGATCACTAACGGGTTTCGAGACGCGTTGACGCGCTAACACTGATTAAAAAGGTCGCCCTTAAATGTCCATCCGAACGCGCTTCGCCCCCAGTCCGACGGGATTGCTGCATGTTGGCAATGCCCGCGCCGCTCTGTTCTGTTTTCTGTTTGCCAAAAAGCATGGCGGCCAGTTTGTGCTGCGGCTCGACGACACTGATACCGAACGCTCGACGCAAGACTTTGCCGATGCCATTCGCGCTGACCTTGATTGGCTGGGGCTGGCATGGGACGAAACCGCCCGCCAGTCTGACCGTTTCGACCGCTATGACGCGGTGTTTGAAACGCTCGTCGCACAAGGCCATGTCTATGCCTGNTATGAAACGCCGGATGAATTGGAGCGCAAACGCAAGCGCCAGCTCGCCCGCGGCAAACCGCCGGTTTACGACCGCGCAGGTCTGGNCTTATCGGCTGATGAGAAAGCCGCGCTGGAGGCCGAGGGCCGCACACCGCATTGGCGGTTCAAACTTTCCGGCAATCANGTCGGCTGGCACGACCTCGTGCGNGGTGAACAGAAAATCGACACATCCAGCGTGTCAGACCCGGTTATTCGCCGCGCCGATGGCACCTGGCTCTACACCCTGCCCAGCGTGGTCGATGATCTGGATATGAANATCAGCCATGTNATCAGGGGCGAAGACCATGTGACAAACACCGCCGCGCAAGTGGAACTGATCGCGGCACTGGGCGGCACCATGCCTGAATTTGCCCATTTCTCGCTAATGCTGGGGGCNGATGGCAGCGGCCTGTCAAAGCGTCTGGGGTCGTTGTCGCTGGCTGATTTGCGCGATAGCGGGCTGGAGCCGATAAGTCTGAACGCGCATATTGCGCGTTTGGGCACGGCGGACCCGGTNGTTCCGGCCCAGACCCTGCAGGAGATTATCGACGGTTTTGACATGGCGCGGCTGGGCCGCGCGCCCGCACGCTTTGACCCGGAAGATGTGACGCGGCTGAACGCNCGCATTTTGCACGAAACCCCCCATGCGGCAGTGGCCGAACGCCTTGCCGAGATTGGCGCGCCCGCGCAGGCCGATTTCTGGNAAGCCATGCGCGGCAATATCGAGAAATTCGCCGATATGCAAAACATCATGGCGCTCATTAACGGGCCCATCACGCCGGTGGTCGATGCTGAAGATGGCGACTTTATCGCCCAAGCCCGAGCGCTGCTGCCCGATGCGCCGCTCGACACGCAAAGCTGGTCGGTCTGGACGGGACGCCTNAAAGACGAAACGGGCCGCAAAGGGCGGGGCTTGTTCATGCCCTTACGGATGGCCTTGACCGGCCAGTCGCACGGGCCGGAAATGCAACATTTACTGTATCATATCGGTTATGATGAGGCGGTCGCCCGTTTGGAAGCGGCCGGGAAAAACTAGCATGGCCGAACGCCTATATTTATTCGACACCACCTTGCGCGACGGGCAGCAAACCTCCGGCGTTGATTTCTCGCTGGCCGATAAAATTCGCATNGCCAACGCCTTGGATGATTTGGGGCTTGATTATGTCGAGGGCGGCTACCCCGGTGCCAACCCGACCGACAGCCAGTTTTTTGCCGAAGACCGCAAGCTGAAACGCGCCGTGATGACGGCCTTTGGCATGACAAAGCGCGCTGGCCGTAGCGCCGATAATGACCCCGGATTTATGGAAGTGCTCAACGCCCAAGCAGGCGCGGTGTGCCTTGTTGGTAAAAGCTGGGACTATCATGTCGATGTGGCGCTGGGCATCAGCAATGAAGAAAATCTTGCCAGCATCCGCGACAGCGTGGCGGCGGTCGCCCAGCACGGGCGCGAGGCCATGATCGATTGCGAGCATTTTTTCGACGGCTATAAAGCCAATCGCGATTATGCGCTGGCTTGTGCCACGCAAGCCCTTGAAGCCGGTGCCCGCTGGGTGGTGCTGTGCGACACCAATGGCGGCACATTGCCGGATGAGGTNTTTGAAATNGTGTCGGATGTCGCCACGCATATTCCNGGCGACCATCTCGGCATTCACACACATAATGATACAGAAAATGCGGTGGCGAACACGCTGGCCGCNGTGCAGGCGGGCGTGCGCCAGCTACAGGGCACAATCAACGGGCTGGGCGAGCGTTGCGGCAATGCCAATNTGGTGTCGCTTATCCCGACCCTGCTGCTCAAGCCCCNCTATGCCGAGCGTTTTGAAACCGGCATTGATATTGAAAACCTTCCGGCCTTGCGCGGCGTTTCCAATTTGCTGNACGAATTGCTNAACCAGACGCCCAATCGCCATGCACCTTATGTNGGCGCGTCGGCCTTTGCCCATAAGGGTGGTATTCATGTGTCTGCGGTGATGAAAGACCCNNCCACTTANGAGCATGTCGCGCCNGAACGCGTCGGCAATCGGCGCACAATTCTTGTGTCGGANCAGGCCGGCAAGAGCAANGTGGTCGANCGGTTGACCTCGGCTGGTATTGCGTTTGACGCCGCAGATCCNGCGATTGAGCATATTNTGCGCGAAGTGAAGCAAAAGGAATCCGAAGGCTATAGCTATGACGGGGTGGGCGCATCGTTTGAACTNCTCGCCATGCGGCATNTGGGCCAGNTACCGGAATTTTTCGAAGTTCAGGCTTACGAGGTCAANGTCAGNAATGACCGCGCGCACGGCACACGCTCGGTNGCCNNACTTGCGCTGCTNATCGACGGNGAAACCGTTGAAACGCNAGGCGCNGGCAATGGCCCCATCAATGCGCTGGATATGGCTTTGCGNGCTGATNTGCGCCGCTATNCCGTTTATATTGATGAGATGCGGCTGGTGGATTTCAAAGTGCGTATTTTGAATTCCGGCACCGAGGCCGTAACCCGCGTGACNATTGAAAGCGTGGATGGCGAAGGGCGNTCGTGGCGCACGATTGGCGTGAATGCCAATATTGTCGTCGCCTCGNTGGANGCNTTGCTGGATGCCGTGAATTATAAACTTTTGCGCGATGGTGCCAGCGCCGACCCGNAAAGTGAACCCGCCTGAACTTTNCCNAACCTGCTGTNGCGGGATGTGGTGACAAGGNGCTGGTTTGAAAGTACAATTNGGTCAATCTTGGAGATTTTATGCGCGCGNTAACTTCCCTTTTGTTCCCTATTCATCCGGACGGCTACAAATTTATCGGTGTTTTCGCGGCGCTGACCTTGCTGCTGTATTTCATTTCCGATTTTCTGGGCAATGCTGGTCTGGTNTTGACNCTCTGGTGCGCGTGGTTNTTNCGCGATCCGGCGCGCACNACCCCGCAGCGCAGCGGGCTTGTCATCAGCCCCGCCGACGGNGTTGTTAACATGATTACCGATGCCGTGCCGCCGCCCGAATTAGGGCTGGGGCTGGANATGCGCCCNCGCGTGTCGGTTTTCATGAATGTGTTCAANGTGCATGTAAACCGCATGCCGNTTNGNGGCACNGTGCGNANNTCGCTCTACCGCACCGGCCAGTTTCTAAGCGCCGATTTGGACAAGGCTAGCGAGGCCAATGAACGCCAATCTTTGCTGGTCGAAACCGAAAACGGGCAAANGCTGGTNGTCGTGCAAATTGCCGGCCTCGTCGCGCGACGGGTTTTGTGCTTTGTNCATGAAGANCAAGANGTAACNGCCGGNGAGCGCTTCGGCCTCATCCGCTTCGGNAGCCGGTGCGATGTTTATTTGCCGGTTGGCGCGGTGCCACTGGTCAGTATTGGGCAGACGGCGGTNGCTGGTGAGACAGTTCTGTCAGACCTCGACAGCGACGAACCCTNGCGNGATANGCTTACCGATTAGCGAAAAGTTTTTACCCNCGTCGNNTCAGTNGCGNGCGCAAATTGGCAATTTGCTGGCGCGGCANGGAATTGCGTANNTGGTCGGGTAGGGCCAGCATNACCGGNACCAGAATGAGNGTNAAAAGNGTTGANAAACCNAGNCCGAAAATAATCGCTGTTGCCATCTGCACCCACCAGGCCGATGTTGGTTCGCCAAATTGAATGGTGCGGTTCATCACATCCACGGAAGCCTGTATCGCCATCGGGAACAGCCCGATCATGGTGGTAATGGTGGTCAGCAAAATTGGGCGCAGGCGTTGTCCGGAGGTTTTCAAAATGGCCGTGACGCGGTCCATGCCGCTTTCCAGCAGCCGCTGATAAGTGTCGATCAGCACAATCGAATTATTCACCACAATGCCTGCCAGCGCGACGACGCCGGTGCCGCTCATAATCACGCTGAAGGTTTGGCCGGTAACGACCATGCCCAGCAACACGCCGACCGTTGACAGCACCACGGTGGAAAGGGTGAGGAAGGTGTAATAAATGCTGTTGAATTGCATCAGTAGAATGATGAACATGAGCATGAGCGAGGCAAGCATGGCAAAGCCCAAAAAGCTTGCCGCCGCTTCACTTTCCTCATTGGCACCGCGCAGGCGATAACGCACGCCGTCGGGCAGTGTCTGGGTCGACATCCATGACATAAATGCCTGCTCGCCAACAACCGCCAGATAGGGCTGGCCGGTTTCGGGATTGAGGGCTGTATCGGCCTTGATATCGACAACGCGCAAGCCGTCAATGCGATTAACGCTGCCGGTTTCCTCATCGGCGGTGCGGGTCACGAAATTGGTAATCGGCACATTGCCGGCTTGGGTTTGCACTCTGAGCTGATCAAGCTGATCGAACGAGCGGTCGGCGTCTGGATATCGCGCGCGAATTTCAATCTCGTCTTCGGAATCATCCGGTCGGTAATGCCCGATCAAAATGCCGTCCGTCACCATCTGAACCATCGAGCCCAAGGTCGCAATATCAGCATTGAAGCGGGCGGCGGCCTCGCGGTCGACGGTAATGTCCCACTCGATGCCGGGCAGCGGGCGGGTGTCTTCAATGGAGGTGAACAAGTCCGTGCGCTCTTCCAAGAAGCCGCGCAATTTTTTTGCGGTAGCGTAGAGGTCTTGCTTGTTCGTACCGCTCAATTCAATTTGCAGTGCCTGTCCGGTTGGGGGCCCCTGCTCGCGGGCGACCACCAGCACTTGAATGCCGGGAATGGACGCGCTCTGGTCGCGAAGGTCTTGCAGGATTTGTGACGATGGTTTGCGCGTGGAAAAATGTGAAAACTCGATGAGCAGACGCCCGACCATGTCGCGCGGCGTGTCCCCATCGAACGCCGGATTGCCGCCCCCCTCGCCAACGCCGGGTCCGGTTTCGGTGAAGGCGGCGAAAATGCCGGGGGTCGCCAGCACAATATCTTCAACCCTGCGCGTGGCCGCATCAATCTCGTCGACCGATAGATTGCCGCGCGCCTTGATGAAAATATTTGCCTGAATGGGCTCGACGACCGTGAAAAATTCCATGCCATTGCCGAACCTGTCATACAGCACAATAACGCCGAAAAGGATGGCGAGCGCCGATGAGACGGAGATAAACGGGTGCCGAATGCACCTGTCCAGCAGCCTCAAATATTTGCCGGTCATGCCCAGTGCGGTTTCGATATCTAGCTCGTTCTCCGCACTCAGGCTGGTTAGCAGCTCATCGCCGCGTTGTTCCGAACGCCCAATCAATCCACCGACAACCGGCAAAAACACCATCGCCGTCAACAGCGATGCCGATAAAACGATAATCACGGTGAGCGGCAAATAGGACATGAAACGGCCCGTTACCCCGGGCCATAAAAGCATCGGGGCGAAGGCGGCCAGCGTGGTCGAAGTTGAGGCGATGATCGGCCATAGCATACGGTCGGCGGCCATCGCATAGGCTTCCTTGCGGTCCAGCCCTTCGGCCATTTTTCGGTCGGCATATTCGACCACCACAATGGCCCCGTCGACCAAAATGCCGACCGACAGAACCAGCCCGAACATGATCATCTGGTTGACCGTCATGCCCATCAGATCGATGATGAGAAATCCGAGCAGAAACGATGTTGGGATGGCAAGCCCGACCATCATGGCCGAGCGCAAGCCCAGCGCCGAAATCACGAGGATCATCACCAAGAGGATTGCATTGGTAATTGATGTTTGCAGTGTGCCGATCATTTCAAAAATGAAGCTGGAAATGTCGAATGAGAAATTGACTTTGATGTTTTCCGGCCAATCGGCGGTCACTTCTTGCGTGGCCGCGCGAATGTTGCGTGTGGTGTCCACCACATTGGCACCGATGCGCTTGGTCACTTCGATCGAGATGGTCGGTGTGCCGTTGAAACGGGCGTAAGTGTCGGGGTCTTTGAAGCCACGGCGAATTTCGGCGACATCCGACAGCCGCACCACGGCATCAGCTTGCTGGCGGATCGGCAGATTGTAAATGTCTTCGGCGTTTTCAATCAGACCCGGCACGCTGACCGAAAACCGGCCAACGCCGCTGTCAATACTGCCTGCCGGAACAAGCCGGTTGTTGCGCGACAGCGTGGCGAAAATTTCCTCCGCGGAAATATTATAATGCAGCAATGTGCGCGGGTTGATGATGACCTCAAGCACTTCCTCACGATTGCCCAGCATGTTGGCTTCCAGCACATTGGGCAGCGCGGTGAGTTGGTCCTTCAAAACTTGGGCGTGTTCGAACAGCGCGCGTTCCGAGCCTTCCGTCGACAGACTAACCATCATGACCGGAAACAAATTGGCGTTGAACTCGCGCACGTCCGGCTCTTCGGCATCATCGGGCAATTCGGATTTCACGCGATCCATTTTCTCGCGCACATCCAATAGCGCTTGGTCTTTGTCGAAGCTGACATCAAATTCGAGAATGACGGCGCCGTAATTCTGCGCCGCAATCGCGCGCATTTCTTTCAATCCGGTCAGATTGCGAAGCTCCAGCTCCATCGGCTTGACCAGCAGACGCTCGGCATCTTCCGGCGCGATACCCGGCAGCACCACGCCCACATAGATAAACGGTATCGGAATATCGGGGTCGGCCTCAATCGGCAGGGTCTGATAGGCGGTTATGCCGCCAAATAACAGGCCGAACAAAATCGCAATTACGGCACGGCTGCGCCGCATCGCTTGGGTGATAAATCCGAACATGGGTTACATGGCTCCGGCGGCTTTGACCGATGCTTCCGTTTCTATATCGGCATCGACCCGCTGTCCGGCGCGCGTAAAATCGCCGCCGCGAATAATCACCACTTCGGTTTCGCCCAATCCGGTGACGGTGGAATATTCGGTTTGGTCTGACAATATCGCCACTTCGCGGAAGGCAACAATCTCGCCTTCCAGCACACGAACACCAAGGCGTCCCGCATCGTCCAGCGTCAGCGCACTGCGCGGAATTTGCGAGGCGCGAATGCGCTCGGATTCAATTTCAAGGTCGGCGCTAACACCGTCGCGCAGCAGGTAGTCCTTGTTTTCAATTTCAACTTCAATCTGAAATGTGCGTGTCGCGAGACTGGGGCTTTCGGCGACATAACGCACAAACCCCGTAACCGCTTCGCCGGTCGCCAGCACCGCGCTGGCCGGTGCGCCGGTGCGTACCTTAGTTATCTGGCTTTCGGCTACATGGGCAACCACCAGCAGCGGGTCTTTATCGATCAGCGTGCCGCATGCCTGACCCGGTGCGATAAACGCGCCGGTTTTTAACGGTAGCTGATCCAAAATGCCGTCAAACGGGGCTTTGATGCGCGTGCGCGATAATTCCACCTGATGCAGTTTGACGGCTGCGGCGGCGGCATCGAAATTGGCTTTGCTTGTGGCGCGCTGGCTTTTTGAAATATGCCCTTTTTCAAAAAGTTTCTGCGAGGCTTCATAATTAATGCGGGCGGCGTCCCGCTTGGCTTTTGCTTCGGCCAGCATTGCCCCGCGCGCGCCAGCATCAATCTGGCAAATCAACTGGCCTTTTTGGACAGGGCGTCCTTTGGGGGTCGGCAGATTGACGATGGTGCCGGATGTTTCCGAGGCCAGCGTCACAATCTGATCGGCCTCGGTGCGGCCCTGCAAGCGTACAATAGCAATGGTGTCGCTGGCGGAAATTTCGCGCGCAATAACGCGGAACGCGGTTTCGTTGACGCTGCGTGTTTTAATCGCTTGGGCCTGTTCGACGGTGTTTGCGTCACCGCCAAAAATGCCCGAGCCGACCCAAAGGCCGATTGCCAGCAGCACGCCCAGAGACGTCAGGACAGAACGGCTGACCCGCAAGCGTTCCGGCGCGGCGCGCAACCGTTCGAGAATAGGTTTTTTTTCATGCTGGTTAGGGTCAAATGCCATTCGGACTCTCGTGAGCGTTCATGTGTTGTTTCTACGAATGCGGCGCGGTGTTTCCGTCAAAATATTCCACGACACTTATCCTATGTCACTTATATAGTATTTATTACCGTTTTTCCTATGGCTGGGGGAGGTGGATTCGAACCACCACTGACGGATTCAGAGTCCGTAGTCCTACCGTTAGACGATCCCCCAAACACAAGAACACTTGTAAAATGAACGCCGCTCTCTTCTTGCACTGCTGTTATTTGTTCACGTTGGGAGCGAGAGATACCCCAAGTACCGCAGATTTTCAAGTTTCGAAACCGCATATTTGATGCTAGGAAGACACAAAATTAAGCCACCAATTCTAAGGAGACGGGGATGAAATACGAAAATGCGGTCTATCCGAATAAAGAGCAGATGAAGGGCTTCACAGAAGGCGACCACAGCCAACCGATAAGCATGGTTAATTTGCTCAAATTCAAGGAGAAAGCCGAATATCCCGACGGCCGCGAAACCGATTTAACCGGTGCCGAGGCTTATGCGATCTATGGTGCCGCTGTCACCAAATTAGTCAAAGAACTGGGTGGCGAAATGGTATTTGCGGGCGCTGTAGAACGCTTGGCGCTGGGCGAGGTTGAAGAGCTTTGGGATCAGGTCGCAATAGCCCGCTATCCTAACCGCAAAGCTATGCTCGACATGATGATGTCGCCCGCTTATGCCGAAATTTCACCGCACCGCGATGCCGGACTTGCCGGACAGNTGAATATCGAAACCACCAATNCGCCGCTAGNGTCTGATTAAACGGTNACAGCTAAACAGCCGCCNCCATGTGGCTGGCCTNATAAATCGCGGCCTTGGCGTCTAATTCGGCGGCTTCAAAGGCCCCGCCAACCAGTTCCACGGGCAGNCCNCGCGCTTGCGCGTCGTCGTAAATCGCGCGCAGGGGCTCCTGACCGGCACATATNATNATGGTGTCCACCTCAAGATGGTCGGGCTTGTNGTCGCGCAGAAAATGCAGGCCGCGGTCGTCGATTTTCAGATATTCAATNCCGTTCATCATTTTGACCCCGCGCCGCGACAATGTCAGCCGGTGCGTCCAGCCCGTGGTTTTGCCAAGGCCCTTGCCGACGGCTGTTTCCTTNCGTTGNATNAGGAAAATCTCGCGCGGTGCGCTGGCAACTTCCGGCTCAATGCCAGTAACCCCGCCACGCGGGTGGTTTTCGAAATCAATTCCCCATTCGCGGGCGAAAACGTCAATGTTCTGCGCCCCGGAAGGCCCGTCATGGGAAATGAAATCGGCAACATCAAAGCCGATGCCACCAGCCCCCATAATGGCGACTTTGCTACCAACCGGCTTGGTGCCGCGCAGCGCGTCGACATAACCGATAACAGACGGATGGTCGATGCCTTCCATTTCCGGCACGCGCGGGGAAATGCCGGTGGCGATGATAATGTTATCAAACCNGCCATCGGCCAGCATGTCGGTATCAACGCGGGTGTTCAAATGCANGTCAATGNCCAGCTTTTCGATCATGCGTTTGTAATAGCGCAGCGTCTCGTAAAACTCTTCCTTGCCGGGCACTAGTTTGGCGAGATTGAACTGGCCGCCAATTTCCGATGCCGCATCATAAAGGCTCACATGATGGCCGCGTTCGGCGGCAACGGTTGCATAAGCCAGACCCGCCGGGCCTGCGCCGACAACNGCTATTTTCTTGGGGTTTTCGGTCGGCTCATATTTCAAAAGCGTCTCATGACAGGCGCGCGGATTGACGAGGCANGAAGTGGTTTTGCCNGAAAATGTGTGGTCNAGACACGCCTGATTGCANGCAATACAGGTGTTGATCTCGTCGGCCCTGTCATCGGCGGCTTTNTTCATAAATTCGCTGTCGGCCAACATGGGCCGCGCCATCGATANAAGGTCTGCATCGCCCTGCGCCAGAACGTCTTCGGCAACTTGGGGCATGTTGATGCGGTTCGATGTNATGACCGGAATGGACACTTCCTTGCGAACCCGTGCCGTGACGGATGTAAAGGCTGCGCGCGGCACCATGGTGGCAATGGTCGGCACAGCGGATTCGTGCCATGTGAAATGGGTGGAAATGACGGACGCGCCGACTTTTTCCAATTCGCGCGCCAACAACGCCACCTCGTCCCAGCTCATGCCGCCTTCCAGCATATCCATGCCAGCGATGCGGAAAATAATGATGAAGTCTTCGCCCACCGCNGCGCGGCACCGNCGCACAACTTCCAGCGCAAACCGCATGCGATTTTCATACGACCCNCCATANTCATCCGTCCGCATGTTGGTTTTTTCGACAAGAAACGTGGAAATGAGATAGCCCGCCGAGCCGATAATCTCAACGCCGTCATAACCGGCTTTTTGNGCCAATAGCGCGCANTTTACATGGTCTTCAATCTGCTTTTCGATGCCGTCGGCGTCCAGTTCATTGGGCGTGAATTTGCTGATCCGTGACTTGACCGCAGACGGCGCCACGAGGTGATCATTCATGGCAAGCGGGCCCATATGTAATATCTGCATGCAGATTTTCACATCCGGGTCNGCGGCATGCACCGCGNCTGTTATGAGCTTATGCCCGTCGGCTTCGGCTTCTGTGGAAAGTTTCGAGGCAGCGAAGACACTATCGCCATTTTCATCACGAAACACCATGCCGCCTTCTTCGTTTGGCGCGATGCCGCCGGTGATAATCATGCCGACACCGCCCGCAGCGCGCTCNGCGAAATAGGCCGCCATGCGCTCAAATCCGTCCGGGCTTTCTTCAAGGCCGGTATGCATAGAGCCCATAATCGCGCGGTTTTTAACTGTCACCGAGCCGATTTTTAACGGGGTGAAAAGACGCTTGTATTTCGCGTGTCCTGGAAGCTCAGATTGTTCTCCAGACGTTTCTAAAGCAGCACTCATGATCATCTCCCTTTTTCACGAATTAGGATAAAAGCGCGCGTTGGCAATGGCAACATCTTCATAAATTCACATTTTGCGTATCAGGTCGCGATATTGCGGTGTGGCGGGCACACTGCTAGTGTTTTTCGCAAAACGGGGAATGAAAAATGGAAAAGCCGCACCGCGTTGCGATTACAATTATTTTTGCCGCGGTGCTGACACTGCTTGCGCCCGTAATTGCTCTACAGCTTGATTATCTGCGCTATCACTGGCGTTTTGCGCCGCCGGATACGCTTGGCGACAAGGCGATGGTGGTTAGCGCGCATGGGCTGGCGTCCGAAGTTGGCCGCGATGTTCTGGCGGCGGGTGGCAATGCGTTTGACGCTGCCGTCGCGGTAAATTTTGCGCTTGCCGTTGTCTATCAACAGGCCGGCAATATCGGTGGCGGCGGGTTTATGGTCTACCGGCTGGCCGATGGCGAAAACGGGGCGCTTGATTTTCGTGAAAAGGCACCCTTGGCGGCGCGGCGCGATATGTATCTCGACGCTGACGGCAATGTCATTAAGGGCGCGAGCTTGCGCGGGCATTTAGCGGTCGGCGTACCGGGGAGTGTGGCTGGCATGGTCGCCGCGCATGAAAAATTCGGCTCAATGGCGTGGGCTGACCTGCTGGCACCGGCGGTCAAGCTGGCGCGCGAGGGGTTTGTTCTGTCGCCCAAGGCGGCGCGCATGTTCAACCGCTATCAGAGCGATTTTGCCGAGCTTAACACCCACACGCCAACCGTACTGAAAACGGGCGGGTGGCAGACCGGCGAAACAGCACAATTTCCCGCGCTGGCCGACACGTTGGCGCGGATTGCGGAAAATGGCCGCAACGGGTTTTACAAAGGCCCGACGGCACGCCTGCTGGTGGCGGAAATGGCGGCAGGCGGTGGGCTGATAACACAAGCCGACCTTGACGCCTACACACCGGTTTGGCGCGCGCCAATACGCTTTTCCTATCGCGGCCATGAAGTGATTTCCATGCCGCCGCCCTCAAGCGGTGGGGTGGCGCTGGCGCAATTGTTGAAAGGTGCCGAGGCTTATGGGGTCGGGCATATGGGGCATAATTCGGCGGCGCATATTCACATGATGGTGGAACTGGAACGGCGCGCCTATGCCGACCGCGCCAGNTATNTGGGCGANCCGGATTTTGTCGATGTGCCGGTCGACCGGCTGGNGTCCGACGCCTATATCAAGGCGCGCATGGCGGCGATTGCCCCATGGNANAAAACCGACAGTACCGANATTCGTGAAGGCCGCGTNGAGCGCGTTGAAAGCGTGGAAACAACGCATGTCTCAATCGTCGATCCGGCCGGCAATGCGGTCGCCATGACCACCACNTTGAACGGCAATTTCGGCGCGAAAGTGGTGGTGCGTGGNGCCGGCTTTTTTCTGAATAACGAAATGGATGATTTCGCCATCAAACCNGACCACGCCAATCANTTCGGGCTTTTGGGCAATGCCCAAAACGCTGTNGCACCNGGCAAACGCATGCTGTCGTCGATGACGCCAACCATCGTGACCAAAGACGANGATTTGCGGCTGGTTGTCGGCACGCCGGGGGGTGCGACCATNATCACTTCGGTTTTTCAGACGATTATGAATGTGGTGGATTTCGGCATGAGCGCGCAGCAAAGNGTCAATGCCCGCAAAGCCCACAGNCAATGGCAGCCCGATATGGTGATGCTGGAACGCGGCACGCTGAGTGTGCCGAGCATGATAGGCCTGATGCGGCGCGGGCACCGCCTTTATGCTTGGCCGCGCTTCAAATATGAANTGGGCCGCGTCGAAGCGGTGNTGATNGGTGCCNATGGCAGACGCGAAGGGGCCGCTGATTACACGCGTGGCGAGGATGATCGNGCGTCTGGCTTTTGACGGTTTCATATTGAATTGCTCTAACCAACATGGCATGTTCGCGCGGCAGAAAAAATTCTNTCGGCCATGATGGCGCGGCCTGGCACCAGCCATCCCGCCATNAAATGAAAATCAGCTTCAAATGATAACCGGTNNAACCAGATGACTGATTTGGAAGAGAAATTGACCAAANCCAANGAAAGCGGGGGCGGGCGACGGCGTTTTCCGATACGCCAGATTATCCCCTCTGCGATGACATTGCTGGCTCTGTGCCTTGGGTTAACGGCCTTGCGTCTGGGGCTGGACGGATATTTTGATTTGGCCGTGTTCTGTATCGTCGCGGCGGGTTTTATTGATGGTCTGGANGGCACGATGGCGCGGTTGCTNAAGGCTGAAACGGCGCTGGGCGCGCATCTCGATTCACTGTCTGATTTTGTCAATTTCGGAATTGTCCCCGGCTTTGTCGTTTATTTATGGGCGNTGCAGTCAACCGGNCGTTTGGGCTGGGCNGTTATATTGATTTTCTCGGTTTGCTGTGCGTTGCGTCTGGCGCGNTACAATGTCGATATGGAAGAGCCCGACCGACCGGACTGGAAAAGCCGCTTTTTTCTGGGGGTTCCTTCCCCCGTCGCGGCAGGGCTGATGATGTGGCCGATTTATCTGCACATTGGCGACNTCATGTCATTGCAGGAAAATACATTGATTGTGATGGCGAATGTCGTTGCGGTTGNGTTCTTGATGATATTTCGGGTGCCAACATTTTCAGTGAAGAGTTCGTCGACNACAATTCGGCGCAGTTATGTTTTACCGACCATGATCCTTATNGGGGTCTGGGGTATTATGTTGCTGACTTTCCCTTGGATAACATTAACCATGATGTGTATNCTCTACTATGCTCTTATTCCCATCAGCGCACATAGATATTACCGGATCAGAGCAGCCAATCTCACGAGTTAGAATATTATCANAATCTAGAATNGGTACATGATACACAAAGGCCCTGAACCGGTTCCAGAAACGCCTCCCGATAGGGAGGTANTTGTTGCCGCCTTTTATAAATTTATTCATNTGNCGGACCCGGTTGNTCTGCAGCGTGATTTNCAAAAAACATGCGNGGCNGCAGACATTCTGGGCACNATACTGGTCGCGCNTGANGGCATTAACGGCACGGTNTGCGCGTCGCATGAGGGAATGAGTGNGCTGATGGCGTATTTCGCGGACAGCGCCTATTTTTCTGACATTCAGNCGAAATACAGCTTTGCTGAAGAGCCGGCCTTTTACCGCATGAAGGTGCGGCTGAAGCNAGAGATTGTGACCATGGGGCAGCCGGATATCGACCCCGAAAACAGCGTCGGCACTNATGTNCCGCCGCAGGACTGGAACGCGCTGATAGNCNNGCCCGACACGCTGGTTATTGATACGCGCAACCGCTATGAGGTCGCCGTCGGCACGTTTGAAAACGCCGTNGACCCGCAAACCGCCTCTTTNCGNGATTTTCCGGCGTGGATTGAAAACTANNTGGCGGATTTGCCGGAGAATGANCGCCCGAAAAANATCGCCATGTTCTGCACCGGCGGTATTCGCTGCGAAAAAGCCACATCCTATTTGCGCGCGCGCGGCTATGAAAATGTGTTTCANCTCGAAGGCGGCATTTTGAAATATCTGGAAACCGTGGCCGCCGAAGAAAGCGCATGGCGCGGCGAGTGTTTTGTTTTCGACCAGCGCGTATCGGTTAAGCACGGGCTTGCGCCCGGTGCCTATGGACAGTGCCATGCCTGCCGCATGCCGCTGACGGCGGAAGAAAAGCAGTTTGCCAGTTTTGAACATGGCGTAAGTTGTCTGCATTGTATCGACACACATAATGAGGCTGACCGTGCGCGCTTCCGCGAACGGCAAAAACAAATGCGCCTGTCGAAAGAGCGCGGGCAAGCCCATATCGGCAAGGCGGCGCGGCGATGACCCTGTATCAAAACGGGCGCGAATTACCGGTGCTGTATAGTTTTAGGCGGTGTCCTTATGCCATGCGCGCGCGCATGGGCTTGCGGGTCGCTGGCATTGCGTGTGAATTGCGCGAGGTGGTTTTGCGCGACAAGCCGCCGGAAATGCTGGCGCTATCGCAAAAGGGCACAGTGCCGGTGCTGCATCTGCCAGACGGTCGGGTGATAGATGAAAGCCTTGATGTGATGCACTGGGCGCTGGCACACCATGACCCGCTTGGCTGGCTTGGTGCCCCCGACATCCAAAACTGGGTGGCGCGGTTTGACGATACATTCAAGCACCATCTGGACAGATATAAATATGCCAGCCGCTATGACGGTGCCGATGCAAAAACCCACCGCTCAGCGGCCCGCGATGTGCTGGCGGAGTTGGAGCCGCATCTGGAACAGGGCTGGATTGGCGGCGCGCAAGCAGAGTTTACGGATATTGCCGTGCTGCCCTTTGTGCGCCAATACCGCATAGCCGATCCGGTTTGGTTTGACGCCGAACTGGGCCTGCCAAATGTGCAGAAATGGCTGATGGCTTTTCTGGACTTGCCGCTATTTTTGGGTGTGATGGAAAAATATGACCGCTGGCAGTCGGGCGGGGCGGGGATAATTTTTGCGCCGCAACTGTCTGGCGATAGCAAAAACATGCAATAAATATTGTAGGGGAGACAGTCACATGAAACATATTCTAATGGGCGCAGCACTTGTTCTGGCCGCCAGCACGGCCTTTGCTGACAAACCGGCCACGCAAGCCACCAAGGAAGCCCAGGCGCAAGTTCTGACCAGCCTGCCTTTCGATAATACGAAAGATTTTGAACTGGCAAAACGCGGCCTGATTGCGCGCCCCGACCCCCTCATCATCAAGAACGACAATGGTGATGTCATTTGGGATATGAGCGGGCTGGACTATCTGAACGGCCCGCGCCCCGACACGGTCAATCCCAGCCTGTGGCGGCAGGCGCAGTTAAATGCCATTTACGGCCTGTTTCAGGTCACTGACCGCATCTATCAGATACGCGGTTTTGACCTCGCCAATATGACGCTTATCGAGGGCGATACGGGCTGGATTATTGTCGACCCGCTCACGGCCACCGAAACCGTGCGCGCCGCGATGGAAGTCGTCGACAAGCATTTTGGCAAGCGCCCGGTTAAAGCGATTTTGTCGACGCACAGCCATGCCGACCATTTTGGCGGCATTCGCGCGCTGGCAAATGAAGAAGATCTGGCGTCGGACAAAATACGCTTTGTGGCCCCTGCCGGTTTTGTCGAAGAAGCGGCCAGCGAGAACGTCATCGCCGGTAATGCGATGGGGCGGCGCGCAACTTATATGTTCGGCAATCTGCTGCCACCCACGGTCAAAGGCAATATTGACAGCGGGCTGGGCAAGGGCGTGGCGTTTGGCACAATATCGCTTCTGACCCCGACCGACCTCATCACGGCGACCGGACAAAAACTCGTACTCGATGGCGTGACCTTTGAGTTTCAAAACGTGCCGGGTGCCGAAGCACCGGCGGAATTCATTTTCTATCTGCCGGAGTTCAAAGCCCTGTGTCTGGCCGAGGAAGTCAATGCGGTGATGCACAATCTGTACACGCCGCGCGGGGCCAAAACCCGCGATGCGCTGATTTGGTCGCGGCATTTGACGGATACGCTAGAACTGTTCGGCGACCGCATGGATCTGGCGTTTGGCAGCCATCACTGGCCGCGCTGGGGGCGCGAGGAAGCATTTGAGTATATTTCCAAGCAGCGCGACATGTACCGCTTCATGCACGACCAGACCGTGCGGCTGATGAATAGCGGTTATACCTCGACGGAAATTTCCAACATGCTCGACCTGCCGCCAAGCCTGCGGCGGGAGTTTTACAACCGCAATTATTACGGCACGGTGAGCCATAATGTGCGCGCGGTGTATAATTTCTATCTGGGCTATTTCGATGCCGTGCCCGCCAACCTCAATCCGCTGGCACCGGTCGCGCGCGCGGAAAAATATGTCGCGCTGGCCGGTGGCGCAGACGGTGTCATGGCAAAGGCGCAAACAGCTTTTGAGGCGGGCGAATATCGCTGGACCGCAGAACTGCTCAACCATCTGGTGTTCGCTGCCCCCGATAATGAAGAGGCCAGAAACCTGCTGGCCGACGCCTATGAACAAATGGGCTATCAGGCAGAAAGCGGGCCGTGGCGTAATTTCTATCTGACCGGCGCGCAGGAGTTGCGCCGCGGCATTTTAAAGCCGGAGCGCGTGCGAACCGTCAGCCCCGATTTGATTGCCAGCGTGCCGACCTCGATGTTTTTGGACTTTATGGGCGTGCGGTTTGACCCCGAAGACGCCGATGATCTGAAGGTCAAAATCAATCTCGATTTCACCGATACGGATGAACAATTTGTGCTGTCGCTGGAAAATAGCGTGCTCAATAATATTCCCGGCAAGCAAGACCCTGAAGCCAATGCGAGCCTGAAACTCACGCGCGCGCTGTTCAATCGGGTGGCGCTGGGTGAAACCAGTTTCCCGAAGGAAATTGTGCTGGGTAATGTAAAGTTTTCCGGCAACCCGCTGGCGCTGACGCGCGTGTTCGGGCGTTTGCAGGAATTTGATCCGTGGTTCAATATCGTAACGCCGTAAAATCGGCGCGGGCGCGAACAAAAAACGGGGGCTCAATGGCCCCCGTTTGATTATTGATTTTGCTTCTGTTTAAGCGGCAAATTGCGACAGGCGCGAATTGATGATTTCGTCGGCCTCTTTCATCATCGCGTCAATGAGCTCTTTGCAGCTCGGCACATCATGGATAAGTCCAGCAACCATGCCGCAGCTCCATGCGCCGGCATCCATGTCGCCATCAGTCATGATCTTCGGATACACGCCTGCAACCTCGTCCATAATGTCATTGATTTTGATGTCGTCGCCGAGCGATTTCTCTTTTTCAAGAATTCGGTCAACGGACTCGTTTTTCAGCACACGCTCTGTGTTTCGCAACGGACGCATAATCAGCGTCGTGTCCAGTTCCGATGCCGCGACCAGCGCGTCTTTCACATTCTGGTGAACCGGAGCTTCCTTGGTGGCGATGAAGCGCGTGCCCATATTGATGCCGTCGGCACCCAGCGCAAGCGCGGCCACCAATTGCTTGGCATTGCCCATGCCGCCGGAGCCGACAAAGGGAATGCTCAGTTCTTCGGCCGCGCGCGGCAGTAATATCATGTTCGGAATATCGTCTTCGCCCGGATGCCCGCCGCATTCGAAACCGTCGACGCTCACGGCGTCGCAGCCGATTTTTTCAGCTTTGAGCGAATGGCGCACGGAGGTGCATTTGTGAATAACTTTGATGCCAGCTTCTTTGAGCGACGGCATATATTGTTCTGGACTGCGCCCTGCGGTTTCGACAATTTTAACATCTTGCGCGACAATCGCCTCGATGTAGCCCGGATAATCGGGGTCGGCAAAACCGGGCAGGAATGTCAGATTAACGCCGATCGGCTTGTCCGTCATGTCCTTGCAACGCGCGATTTCATTGGCAAGGTCTTTCGGTGCGCGCTGGGTCAAGCCGGTGATGATGCCAAGCCCGCCAGCATTGGAAACGGCCGCCGCCATTTCAGCGAAACCGACATAGTGCATGCCGCCCTGAATGACGGGGTGCTCAATGCCGAAAAGTTCTGTAATACGCGTTTTCATCTCTCTCTCCCGTGAAAGAACCAAATTTAAGATGAGCGTAAGGTAAGCGCAAAGGCGGTGAAAGAAAACCCTCTTTATTTTTCGCGGGTCTGCGCGGGCTAGCGAGAGTTTGCCAGCATTTGGCGCGTGGTATTTGCGGGCGAAACGGAATTATGACTTGTCGCCCCCTGTTTCAGTTTGGTAAACGAAATGAAAGCTACATATGGGAGATTAACATGGCTGAAGCATATATTGTTGCCGCTGTTCGCACCGCCGGTGGGCGTCGCGACGGCAAACTCAAAGATTGGCATCCGGCAGATTTGGCCGGTCAGGTCATTAATGAATTGCTGGATCGTTCCGGCGCAGATCCGGAACTGGTCGAAGATGTCATTATGGGCTGTGTCGGTCAGGCCGGCGAACAGGCGGCCAATATCGGGCGCAACGCGGTTTTGTCATCGCGCCTGCCGGAAAGCGTGCCGGCCACATCCGTTGACCGCCAATGCGGGTCGAGCCAGCAGAGCATTCACTTTGCCGCGCAGGCCGTTATGTCGGGCACGATGGATTGCGTTATCGCTGCCGGTGTCGAGAGCATGAGCCGCGTGCCGATGGGCCTGCCGATTTCGCTGCCGTTCAAAGAAGGCCACGGCTTTTACGTCAGTGAAGAGATGAAGAAGAAATATCCAAACGTTCAGTTCAGCCAGTTTGCCGGCGCGGAAATGGTCGCCAAAAAATACGAGCTGAGCAAAGACGATATTGATTCTTACGCCTATCGCAGTCACGAGCGCGCGATTGCCGCCACGCAAGCCGGCGCGTTTGAAGAAGAAATTCTTGCCGTCGAAGTGACCAATGAAGACGGCGAAAAAGAAATGCATAAAGTGGATGAAGGTATCCGCTTCGATGCCAGCCTTGAAGGTATTCAAGGCGTCAAGCTGTTGGCCGAAGGCGGCGTGATTACGGCGGCCTCGTCCAGCCAGATTTGCGATGGCGCATCCGGTGTCATGATTGTTAATGAAGACGGTCTGAAAAGGCTGGGTGTCAAACCGCTTGCCAAAATCATCCATCTGTCGGTGCTGGGTCACGATCCGGTCATCATGCTGGAAGCCCCAATTCCGGCGGTCAAAAAGGCGCTGGAAAAAACCGGCATGTCGGTCGACGATATCGACATTTACGAAGTCAACGAAGCCTTCGGTTCAGTGCCGGTGGCATTTGCCAAGGAACTGGGCGTCGACGAAGAGCGGCTGAACATTCACGGTGGCGCGATTGCGCTGGGCCATCCGCTGGGCGGGTCAGGCACCAAGCTGATGACAACGCTGGTGCATGCGCTCAAGCGCAAGGGCGGTAAATACGGCCTGCAAACCATGTGCGAGGGCGGTGGCATGGCAAATGTCACGATTATTGAAAACCTTCAATAATCTGCCCCCAACAGAAATTAAACCCCCGCCTTTGGGCGGGGTTTTTTTTCGGCTAGTTGGTTTTTCTAGGCGACCTTATAGATATCATAAACCAGATGCCCTTGCCCATTTGCTCCGGCCATTGTGTTGCGCTGCATTTTGCCGACAAAAATCGTGTCGTTCATCCAGGCCAGCTGCGGATCATTGGTTTTTACAACCGGATTGGTGGTGAAATACATTTCCGAGCCGTGAATTTCCTCGCCGCTCGCCATTTTGGGTGCGACCTTGTCATTGATGACCACGCGACCGGTATAGGTCAAATACAAATAGTGTCCGGATTCGGTTTGTGCGCTCAGCCGCACATCCAAACCTATCACATTGGAACTCACCGGCCGGGCCCAGTCAGCCGAGGGGGCAATAATTGATGCGGTGAAGCCGTCACCCAAAATCGTTCCCCCCGGCACATTGTAAATGCTGAGATCGTCACCCACCTGCTGGGGCGGGTCGATGGTGGCAGCCATGGTCATAACTTTTTCGAGTGTTGGAACGGTCGGGTCGTCATTTCATTCCCTCCTTGATGAAAACTGTCGATCGCGCATATGATCGTGCATCTAAAGAGCGATATATCAAGCCGATAATCCGGCCTTTCGCCATGGGGGAGAGCATTATGAGTGAAGCAGACATTCCACAAAAAGCACCGTTCAAGGAAACCGTGCAGCAGGGGAAAACATATTTCTGGTGCAGTTGCGGGAAATCAGCCCGCCAGCCATTTTGCGACGGGTCGCATCAGGACACTGGTTTTGAACCTGTGAAATTCACGGCTGAAAAAGACGGCGAGGTTTATTTTTGCGGATGCAAAGCCACCGCCAAGCAACCCATGTGCGATGGCGCGCACAACAAACTTTAAAGTGCGACGGCGCACACAACAAAATTTAGAGTGTGACGGCGCGCACAACAAGCTCTAATTCAGCGCGTGAGTGCGTAGAGCGTGACGGCGGCGGCGGTCGCCACATTTAACGTGGCAAATTCGTTCTGCGGGCTTGCGCCCGTATCGCCTGTGGGCAGGCGCACCAATTCGGTACAGGTTTCGCGCGTCAAGCGGCGCAAACCCTTGCCTTCTGCGCCCATCACGCAAGCTAGCGGCTGGTTCGTGTCAATTTGGTCAATCGTTCGCGCGCCATGCTCGTCAAGCCCCAACACCTGATAACCCGCATCGGCCAGCATAGTAAGCGTGCGCGCGAGATTAGCAACGGCCACCAGCGGCACGATTTCCAGCGCGCCGGAGGCGGTTTTTGCCAAGGCACCCTCGGCGCGTGGCGAATGATGGCGCGTTACAATAATGCCGGCTGCGTCAAACACGGCGGCGGCGCGCAAAATAGCCCCGACATTGCGCGGGTCGACTATTTGGTCGAGCACGATGATGGGTCGCGCCCGCGCCATAATGGTTTCAAGGCTCGTGTCGGGCAGGGGGCTCACATCCGCCACCAGCCCCTGATGCACGGCGTCAGGCGGCAAAAGCCGCGCTAATTCCTGTGGAGAAAGCTGTTCCGGCATCAGATTAGCGTCGGTTTTCAGCTCTGAAATGGTCTTGGCACCATTAGCCGTTGCCCAGAGCTTTATCACCTGCCGCTGCGGGTTTTGCACGGCGGCGCAAACAGCATGAGTGCCGTACAACCGGATAGGCGCGTCCGGATTGTTGGATTTGGTGTTTTTTCGCTGATTCTTAGGCTTGCGCTTGGTCATGCAAACCCTTATAAGGCTAGCGATATTGTTGTGCAAACATTCGGTCGCGGTCTTCTAATTTTGAGATTTTGAAGGGCGCGAGCGGGTGATTTTGCTTTTTTGCAAGTGCCCAAAGTTTGGGCTTAGGAGATGATTTTTTCGATGGAGCCGGCGTTTTGGCCCTGTTTTGCGTGGGGCATCGTTGGCTCGGTTTTCGGACGGAGGGATGCCCGAGTGGCTAAAGGGGACGGGCTGTAAACCCGTTGGCTATGCCTACGTTGGTTCGAATCCAACTCCCTCCACCATCCGAAACCGCCCGGCTCGGGTTGGGTGATTGGGCCAAATGGCAATCGGCGGGTGTAGCTCAATGGTAGAGCAACAGCCTTCCAAGCTGAAGATGAGGGTTCGATTCCCTTCACCCGCTCCAGCCCTCGGTTTTCTTTGGGTGTCGTGCCGTTTGAGACGCCAATAGAAAATGGCCGAGTGCCGAAAGACCAAGTGTCAAAAGGCCAAGTGTCAAAAGGTCGTGAGTCAAGAGATTGAGTGCAAACTGGGCTCCGGCCCGAAATTGAAGACAAGATCTGTAAAAAGATAAGGATTGTAAAATGTCGAAAGAGAAATTTGAGCGTAACAAGCCGCATTGCAACATTGGAACGATTGGTCATGTTGACCATGGCAAGACGACGTTGACGGCGGCGATT